>WQTU01000136.1 GCA_009786125.1 Spirochaetota bacterium | reverse complement strand
CGCATTACCGGCGGGTATAATTTCACAGCCCAAATTCCGCTGATGACTGAAAGGCCATCGCGTGTAGCGAGAATTCATGTCCGTATAAATGATGAACCCGCCGGAGACCTTGAGCTTATTGAAAAACTCGACAGGGTTGCTATGGAAACTTTTAAGCTCAATCAGGGAATGATTCTTACCAGAACAGTTATAAGAACGGTTACAAGAGGTATTGCCACCCGGCAGGCAAGAACCAGAGCCAACGCTGCGGCAGCCAGCTCAGGAAGCGGTCTGGCGCAGGCTCTTGCGTTTTTTGGAGGTATTGCTGCTACTGTTGCGGTTGACGCAACTGAGCGGGCAGATTTGAGGAGCGCACGTTATTTCCCCGGGCAGGCTTATGTCGGGGAATTCTGGGTTGAGCCAGGCGAACACACTGTAACTGTTGATTTTTACGACAGCGCAGGCAGATTGCTGTACCGCAGGTTTTTTCCTGCCGGAAATTTTACTGCAGGCGGGCTGCATCTTTTAACTGCGTATAACTTACAGTAGTGGTCATGGAGACCATGCGAAGCACATAATTAAGAGGGAAAAACCATGAAATATTTTACAATTCTTTTTATTGCCATACTGATATTATTCAACTCATGCGCAGCAACATTCAGACACGGAGGAACGCCCCCTGCCTGGATGACTAATCTGGAAGCAGATTTTCCGCAATCAAGGTATCTTGCGGCAGTTGGAAGCGGCAGCTCGCGAAGAAGAGCGCAGGAAGATGCATCGGCGCTTTTGGCGCAGCAATTTTCTGTTCATGTTAGAGTGAATACCGTTGCTCAGGAAAGATATGCAGAACTTATCAGAGGGGATCAGCGTTACAGGGAAATAATGACAATGCTTAACCACACAATAGGCACGCAAGCAGATCAAACATTTATAAATTTGAAATTTTCTGACCCCTATATAGACAGAACAGGAACAACTCATGTTGTTGCTTATCTCGAAAGGCAGCCAACAGCCTTAATCTACAGAGACTTAATAAGAAGAGATTTGGAAAAAGCAGAAGATTATTTCCGCAGAGCAAATACTGCAGTTGGCTCGCTTAGACGTTATGCGTTTTTCGATGCTGCATATATTATGGCGCTTAATGCAGAACGAATGATTGATCAGCTTCGCATTATTTTTCCGCCAATGGCAGCCATGATGGAAATGGAACTTGATTTAAGAAAATTTACTGCAGCAAGAGACAGGGAAGCGGCAAACTTGTCTTACCGCATAGCAATCGACGGAGATACAGACGGAAGAATTGCAGGAATTGTGCGGGAAGCAATGAGCGGGCAGGCAATATCTTACAGCCCCAACGGCAGCATGGTTTTCCGTGGAACATGGTCTGTTACTCCTGTTACCGTAAATCCCAATTTTAGATCTGTGAACTGGATAGCAAATATATCTCTTTTTGATGAAGCAGATACAACTATTGCAACATTCTTCAGAGATGCGCGCGAAAATGGCTTAACAGAAACACAGGCAGAAACAGTTGCTTTCAGAGAATTTCAAAGACAGCTCTCTGCGGAACTGGCAAGGGGTATTAACGCTTATTTAACCGGAATTGTTATAGGTAATTAATAGACGCAGGGCAAGTTGCCCTGCGGTAATTTTGCTTAAAATCTGCCTGTATAGCCGAGCTGCCTTAACCTTGCCTGCGAGCCCAAATTAAGACCGAAAGCTCCCTCAAATTGATTATGAGCTCTTCCAAAGCCTAGATTCCTTACAGAATCCGGAATCGTCAATGCAGTTAACGAAGCACAGTTTCCAAACGCCCCAACCCCTATTTCTCTAATAGTTGAAGGCAAGGTAACACTGGTTACGCCTGATTCAGCAAAAGCATTTTCGCCTATATGCGTAACACCTTCCGGAATTACTATACTCTGAAAATTTTTGGTTCGGGCAAATGTGCGCGGCGGGATAGTAGTAAAACGGGCAGGCCAGGTAATAGTAGTAAGACCTGTACCGGAAAACACTCCATCTCCTATTGTTCTAACAGAATTTGGGATATTAACAGTATGCAGATTAATACAATCAATAAATGCCTGGAAACCAATAGCAGTAACACCTTCGGGGATTACCACACTGGTAATGGTCGTATTTCCCTGAAATGCTATTCTCCCTATTTCTCTTACAGGCAAGCCCTGTATTGTCGCTGGAATTACTACATCCCGAACCGAGCCAGTATATCCAATAATTCTAGCGCCTCTGCCGTCCGGCGTCAATTCGACCAAAAAGTCACTCTCTGTTTGAGCAAAAGCGGTTGCCGCTGCCGCAATAGTAAGCACCGCAAAAATAAATACTGCTTTCAACTTGTTCATAAAAAACTCCTCCTTGTTGTTTTCATAAAAAAGCCACTATCTTCCTATATTTTCTAGGAAACCGCTGATTTATTCAATCGAGAATCGCAAAGCATCCCGAATGGGCAATCAGCAATACATTATTATTGCAATATTTTATCATTTTTTAGAGAAATTAAGCAAGGAAAAAAAATAGCCGTTTCGTTTCTAAATTTTAGACTGATGAACTGGCGGCAGGCAGCTTTACCGAAAAAGAAACCATCGCCGGCAATTCTTTTTTAGCAAGACAATCATTACTCCATTCCACATTACTTTTTTTCTGCTATAATGCCTTATGCTCAGGTTTATCAATAATATATTGCCCAAGCCAGATTATAGAGTTATTTTCTCTCGGCTGGGGTATAGACAAAAAGAAACAGAACTTGCTGAATCAAGCAGAAAAGAGATTGTAGCATGGATTGATGAGACAGCCTCTCTTGTAAACTTAAAAGGCGTAATGCTGGAAAGTAATTTTGAAGTCGCGGATCAGGATAAAATTCTGATATATCCTGCTGCAAGTCAGGCAGCCCCATCAGAAAAAATTGAGATAAAGGGTATTACGTGCAAAGCACGCGCAAAGCGACCGCAAGGCAGAGCCCTGCGCGACCCTTTGTTTCCTCATTCGCTCGGTCACGAGCGTGCAAGCACGTCGCGACACTCGCTTCATTCGGAAATAATAAGCAGCTCATTATGCAAATTCATCTCCGGAGCGAATAAAATTCTGCTGATGGGAATAACATGCGGCAAAGAAATAGCGGATTTTATAGAGAAAGAACAGAAGGAAAACATGACCAAAGCTGTTGTTCTTGACGCAGCAGCAGGCGAAATTGCAGACAGGGGGCTGGATTACATTATGTCTCTTTACAGCAAAGAGCTTATAAGAAAATCAGAAAAGCTTTTTTCCAAAAGATTTTCTCCCGGATACGGAGACCTATCGCTTGAAACACAAAAAATCTTTTACAATTTGCTTGAAATGAAAAAAATAGAAGTTAATATAACAGAAAGCTTTTTGCTTATACCGCAAAAATCAGTTATTGCATTAACAGGAATTGTTTAATAAACTAAGAAGGGAATATATGACAGATAAAAAAGTAATTTCGGAATTGCTTAAAAACAAAATTCTTGTGCTCGACGGAGCAACAGGAACAGAACTCCAGAAAAAAGGAATGCCCGCAGGAGTGTGCCCGGAAATATGGGCAAGCGAGAACAAGGAAATCCAAAGGGCAATTTATAAAAGCTATTCCGAGGTAGGGTCGGACATAATTTATACATGCACATTTGGGGCGAATTTTTATAAACTTGCGTTATACGGCCGGGACGATGTAGAAAATATAAATTCGATTCTTGCGCAGGCGGCAAAAAAAGCAGGAGGAGAAAATACGCTTGTTGCAGGCGATATTGGACCCATAGGGCATTTTATCGAGCCTTTTGGGGAAATCAGGTTTGAAGATGCTGTAAAAATGTTTAAGCGTCAGGCAAGAGGATTGCTGGACGGCGGCTGCGATCTTTTTGTAATAGAAACGCAGATGGATATTCAGGAAGCGCGTGCAGCGTTAATCGCCGTTAAAGAACTCACTGATGCTTTTACGATAGTAACAATGACTTATGAGCCGGAAGGCAGAACGCTTAACGGAACATCGCCGGAAGCTGCGCTAATAACGCTTCAAAGCCTTGGAGCAGATGCTGTTGGCTGCAATTGCTCTTCCGGCCCTGCAGAAATGCTAAAAATAATAGAACGTCTTAAACCTATTTCGAAAGTTCCTCTGGTTGCAAAGCCAAATGCCGGAATGCCAAGAATAGAATCCGGCAAAACCATTTTTCCAATGGGACCGGAAGAATTTGCATCCTTCGCAGAATCTTTTGCAAGCGCGGGAATCAATCTTATGGGCGGCTGCTGCGGCACAACTCCGCAGCACATAAAACTGCTTGCAAAAGAGCTTGCGCAATACAAACCGGAGCCTTATTGCGACATCCATGTCGCTGCGCCGAGCGCAACATCCGTGTTGCAGCCGCTTTTACCCCAAGCCGCAGCTCCGCAAACCCAAACCGAAGCCCGCGGCGAAGTCAAGGTCAAAACCAGGAAGAACTGCTTTTTTGCCAAAGATATTGTTGCACTTTCGAGCGCAACCGAAGCCCTTATCGTAAACAAAAAGTCAGGGCTGCAGGTTATCGGCGAGCGCATAAATCCTACGGGCAAGAAAAGGCTTCAATCAGAAATGCTTGAGGGCAAACTGTCGCTGGTACGCAAAATGGCAATGGAACAGGAAGCCTCCGGCGCAAGCATGTTAGACATAAACGCAGGGATGCCCGGCATTAACGAAAAAAATACAGTAATTAAAATAATCGACATGCTTGCGCCTTGGTGCAAACTGCCGCTTGTAATAGATTCTGCGTCGCCAGAAGTAGTAGAAGCAGCTCTCAGAAAATATCCCGGAAGAGCTTTAATAAATTCAATATCCGGGGAAAAAGAAAAAATCGAAAAACTCCTGCCTGTTGCGGCAAAATACGGCGCAATGTTCGTTCTGCTGCCTCTTGCGGACAACGAACTCCCCGAGACAGCAGAACGAAGAATCGAAATTATAAAAGAAGTTTATAATGAGGCAGAAAAACTGGGCTTTACAAAAAACGATATAATTATAGACGGGCTTGTTATGACTGTCTCATCGAACCAGCAGGCTCCGCTGGAAACACTTAAAACAATAAAATGGGCTGCAGAAAACGGCTTTTCTTCGTTAGCCGGGCTTTCTAATGTTTCTTTCGGGCTGCCGGAGAGAAAAAGAATAAACTCTGCTTTTCTTTCAATGGCTGCTGCGTATGGAATGACCCATGTAATTGCAAATCCCGGAGAAATCGAGCTAATGTGGGCAAAACATGCATCCGACCTGCTAACCGGCAAAGATGTTGATGCGCTGGCGTATCTTAAATTTGCTTCGGCAAACCCGGACCCCGGCATTATGCCCAACAGCATACAGCCCATGCCCCACCCTGCTGCGAAAGGCGCTGGCGCAAGCCCGGACGCAAGTGCAGACACAGCCGCAGACGCAGACGCAAGCGCTGGTGCAAACGCAGCAACAAGCCCAGTCTTCGACTGCATTGTTTCCGGCAACCGCGATGACATAATAACTCATGTGCAGAAAACACTTGAGCTCAACACAGCGCCAAAAGATATTCTCGAAAAAATAATGATTCCCGCAATTATGCATGTGGGCGAGCTTTACGACAAGAAAAAGTATTTTTTGCCGCAGCTCATTGCAAGCGCAGAGACAATGAAAAAAGGCTTCACTGTCCTTGAGCCCAAACTCGAAGACAAGAATGCCGGTGCAAAAGGCAAAATACTTTTTGCAACTGTCGAGGGAGATATACACGACATTGGAAAAAATATTGTAATACTCATGCTGCGCAATTATGGCTTTGATGTAAAAGACCTAGGTAAATCTGTACCAGCAGACGAGATTATAAAAAATGCAAAAGAGTTTGAGCCGGACATAATTGCGCTCTCTGCGCTTATGACAACAACAATGGTAAAAATGCCGGAAGTTATTGAACTTGCAAAAAAAGAAGGCATAACAGCCAGCTTTATGGTTGGCGGAGCAGTTGTTACAAAAGAGTGGGCAGAATCAATAGGCGCAGCTTACTCGAAGGATGGCGTTGAAGCTGTAAAAACTGCATCAAGTCTTGCGGGAAAATGTAACCTATAATCTGCGGCAGCGGAATAACATGTAGCCTCACACGGCTATTATCCAAGTAGCATGTCTAGGGATTGTGCGTACACCATAGATAACAGTCGAGGACCCTTGCCAAAAATATACCAATGGTATGTTTTTAGGGTCTAATCCGGCAGTAGGAGCGCCAGTTTTTCCTTAATTTTACTTTTTTCAGTCTCTTCTCTTGTTATTAAAAAAAAGAATTCGCGGTTGCCTTTTGTGCCTTTTATAGGCGATTGAACAAGGTCCCAAACATAAGATTTTTCATTAAATAACTTATCTATTACTGCAAAAAGTGTTTCTCCAAGTGCCAAAGAGCTTTCTAGAACTCCTTTTTCAAGATTAGATTTTTCTGTTTCAAACTGTGGTTTTATCAAGGCAATTAGCTTTTTTTCCTTGGTTAAATCAAGAATTTTTGAAGCAGCATTTGTTATTGAGCGAAAAGAAAGATCAGCTACACCTATATCAGCAGGCGGCAAAAGAGATTCTATATCCATGATATTTGTTTTTTCATGAAGAATTACTCTTTTATTATTTCTTAGTAAATAATCTATCTGATTATAACCAACATCAACAGAATGGACAAATTGTGCGCCTCTTTTAAGAAGACAGTCTGTAAAACCGCCTGTAGAGCTGCCTGCATCAATAAGTATTTTTCCTTCTATTGGAATTTTCCAAAAATCAAGCGCGTATTCAAGTTTAAAACCGCCTCGTGAGACATATTTTTTCTTATTTATCGTAATTTTGGAGTTTTTATCGACTTTTTCTGCGGGATTTTTAATTTTTTCGCCATTTACAAATACATTGCCGCAAAGAATAAGCGCATAGTTTTCTTCTTTTTTATCGCTGCCAAATGTCTTATTAAGCAAGGCAAGTAAAGAAGTAGCGCTCATACTCTTTCATAAATCCGCTCTATTGAAATGGTTTTCCCTGTTTCTGTATCTATTTCCGCAAACACGCCATTAATCATAAGGGGCGTCTCTGCTATTTCCATTTTTAGAGGCATTTGTGTTAAGAATTTTTCTAATGCTGTGTTTTTTTCACTTCCTATAACCGAATCTTCCGGACCTGTCATGCCAACATCTGTTATATAACCTGTGCCTTTGGGCAATATTTTTTCATCCGCAGTTTGAACATGGGTGTGCGTACCAACCAGAAGACTTACCTGTCCATCAAGAAACAGTGCAAGCGCTTCTTTTTCCATCGCAGATTCTGCATGAAAATCTATAATAATTATATTCACAGATTTATCTTTTTTTATTTTTTTTATAATTTCTGTAACACTTCTAAAAGGACAGTCAAGGTTTGACATACTTTCCCGGCCTTCAAGGTTTATAACAGCAGCCTTAACCCCTGATTTCTCAATAATAAAAACTCCGCTTCCCGGAGCACTTTCGGGAAAGTCTGGGTAATTTGCAGGCCGCAGCAGATGCGGAGTTTCTTTTAAGAGCTGTACGCCTTCGGGCTTTTGCCACACATGGTTGCCTGTGGTAATAACATCTCCGCCACTTTGCATAAGCTGCTCCATAGTTTTGGAATTAATCCCCAAACCATCTGCAGCATTTTCTCCGTTAATTATTACGAGGTCTGCTTTTTTCTTTTTAATTAGACTTTTTAGATTGAAAAAAAGAGCTCTGCACCCAGCTTGTCCATAGACATCGCCGAGCAGCAGAACTTTAAATTTATTATCGTGCATACTCTACAATACGTGTTTCTCTTATAATCGTAACTCTTATCCTGCCGGGATAACGCAATTCTGATTCAATTTTCTTTGCAATAGCTTTGCACAATTCAGATGCCTGTTCGTCGTTTACAGCCTCATTGTTTACAATGATTCTTAACTCCCTGCCTGCCTGTATAGCATAAGCTTTGTCAACTCCCGGAAAATCAACTGCAATTTTTTCGAGATTTTCAAGCCGCTTTATGTAATTATCAATTGTTTCGCGTCTTGCACCCGGCCGTGCAGCAGATATTGCGTCTGCAATCTGCACAATTATTGATTCAATACATGAAGGCTCAATATCGCTGTGATGGGAACCAATTGCATTTATAATTCTTGCATCTTCCCCAAGCTTTTTAGCTGCTTCCATGCCAAGCTCCGCATGGTTGCCGTCGCCGTTTGTCTCAATCCCTTTGCCAATATCATGAAGCAGCGCTGCTCTTCTTGTAATTGCTTTGTTGGCGCCAACTTCCGATGCAATAAGGCTTGCAATTATAGCAACCTCTTTTGAATGTTGCAGTACATTTTGCCCATAACTTGTTCTAAAGTGGAGCCTGCCAAGGCTTCTTATTCCTTCGGGACTCATATTATGAATTCCAAGATCAAACAGAACTTTTTCACCTTCTTCAAAAATAGTCTGATTTATCTCTTTTTTTACTTTTTGAACAATTTCTTCTATTCTTGCCGGATGTATTCTTCCGTCAATTATCAGCCTTTCAAGGGCTATTTTTGCAATTTCCTTTTTAACAGGGTCAAAACAGGATATAACAACTGCTTCGGGAGTATCATCTATAATAATATCTACGCCTGTAAGGGTTTCAAGCGTTCTTATATTTCTACCTTCGCGCCCTATAATCCTTCCTTTCATCTCATCATTTGGAAGGTTTACAGATGCTATTGTTACTTCTGAACTTACATCTGTTGCTATTCTCTGAATAATTGCAACCAGTATCTCTCTTGCTTTCTTTTCTGCGGCAAACTGTGCTTCCTGCTCAATTTTATTCAAAAGCGTCTGTGCATCATGCTTTGCTTCGCTTTCAAGCGATTCAATTATAAGCTTTTTTGCATCTGCAACAGATAAGCCCGAAACTTCTTCCAGTTTTCTCTGCCATTCTTTCTTCTGTTCACCTAGTATAACTTCTTTTTTCTCTATACCACTCTCACGGTCTGAAACTGCCTGTGTTTGTTTCTCTAACAGAGCTATTTTACTATCGAGATTATCTTCTTTTTGAAGCAATCTTCTCTCAAAACGCTGTAATTCGCTTCTTCTTTCCCTAAATTCCTTTTCCTGCTGATTTCTCTCCTTAAGAAGCTGATCTTTTGTCTCTAAAACCAGCTCCTTTTTTTTCGCCTCAGCCTCTTTAACAGCTTCTTGTTTTATACGCTCAGCTTTCTGCTCAGATGATGATAGCTGAACTCTTGCATATAGCCACCTAATTATCCAACCTAATATCAAACCAATGAGAGGAAGAATGAGATATAAAATAATTTGCATAATCTTCCTCCATTTTATCTTTCATAAAAATAGTACCTATTTTTTATGAAAGATGTCAATACGTAATCCTTACATGAGTAATTTTCATAAGAGAATAGTAATTTTATCATATTCTTTGCTTTTAAGTCATGGATTTTCGGCGAATTATTCTAAAAAAATATCATTTTTGGAAATTTTTAACTTTTAGTATAACGCTATCCAGATAGAAGTCTTTTGCGTCCGGGGCAGCCACAAAATAGGCTTGCTTTCCTTTATATCTCATTGGAGCAAACAGAAGACCATTGATTTTTTTAAGATCATTCGGTGAAAATTTGGTATTAAGCTCTTCTAGTTCAGTAATATCGGTCTTTATAAAGAAAATTTTTCTCTCTGCAAGAAATTCTCTAAAAAGATAAGAATCTTTATTTATCCTAAGTAGTTCCGGGTAATCTTTGTTAAAAAGCCCTACAGATACTTCCGGATAATACTTTTTATCATTTTGTACTAATATAACACCGAAAGAAGAACCCATTTTTTTTGTTATTTCAAATAAAATTTTTATAATTTCAATAGGGTTATTTTCATTGTGATCATAGAAAATATCAGCATAGAAACCATATTCTTCACTAATTTTTATATCAGCATATTTTTCGTCAGCAACAGGAGCATCTGCAGATGCATCTGAAAAGACAGGTAAATCTATTGCATCATCAAAAAAGATATCTGAAATACCTATTTCGTTATCTTCGTCAGCATTTTTTGAAGTATTGCCATCGTTATACAGATTTTCACTTATTTTAAGAATTCCATCTTTTTCTATTACAGGAGATTCTTTTTTTTCTTCTATTATTTTAATAACATCTTTTATTGTCCATATTTCCAGAAGCCCTTCTTTTTTTAATGTTTCAAGATGTTTTGCAGAAGATGCTTTAGGGCTGCCGCAAGTTTCGATTTTTTCCTCTGAAATTTCGCCTGCAAAATCTTCTTCTTTTTTTTCTGTTTTTTTCCTGGAATAAAAAAAATCAGGCATATAATTCGGCTTATATACACCAACTATGTCATTTCTTATGTATTCTACTATTCTGGCTTTATCGTCATCATCTTCATCTGCTTCAGTTTTTTCAAGAACTTCAAGCTCTTCGAATTCACTGTCTATAACAAGTGGTTTAAAATCCCCTATTGTTTCAAGGTTTTCTATTTTTTCAGTTTCAGAAACATATTTTTTAGGTACTTTTTCATATACTGATTTTTCTTCCAGCATTTCTGCTTCTTCAATGTCAAGATCTTCGAGATCTGCCATATCTTCTTCGTCCAGAAGTTCTTCTTCTATTAATTCAGGAATGTTTGTATCATCGTTTTCTAATCCATCTCTGAATGATGTAAGTTTTTTCAGATCTGCTTCATCTTGGTCATCGGTAATTGGAACAATAGTCCTTTCAATTTCTTCAACAGTATTTTGAATTTCTTTTGCGTTTGCAATTTCTTCGCCATAATCTTTATAAGTAGTTATAAGCTCTTCGAATTTTTTATTTTCATCCAATAAAGGTTCTGCTGTTGCAGATTCTTTGTCTGCTTCCCTAACTGAAACTTTTGCAGCTTCTTCGATTCTTTCCAGCTCTTCTTCTACTGCGACTTCGACCGCTTCCGCTTCCTCTATTTCTTCTAAGTCCGCGTCTTCGAGTTCCTCTGCTTCCTCAACCGCGTCTGCGACCTCATCCGCTTCCTCTATTTCCTCAAGTTCTTCTTCCGCATCCGCGCCTGCGACCTCGGCAACTTGTGCAACAACTTGCGGGCTTGAAACAGTATTGATATCTTTTCTTCGTATATTATTTTCACTTGCAATAATTTTTCTGATTATTTCTTCAATATTATCAACCTGGAGATTTGTAACTAAATTTTTACTTTCAGATTTTTTTTCCAGATGTCCTGCGAGAAGGCTTATTATCTCGTCCCAGCTTTTATCAACAAGATCATTTACAATCTTATCTTTATCTTCGTCTAATCTTCTTATACCTTTCTTAAATTCCCTGCGTAATTCTTCTTTGCGGCTTTCCAGTTCTTTTTTCCATACTCTCCATTCGACTTCGCTTTTATTTTCAAGATATTCAATAAGAAAATTTATCTGGAATCGTTTTACCCTGTCAGCTATAACAACTACCTGATCCTGCCTTATATTCATCAGCAGGAAAGAAAGTATAAATGTAATTGAAAATACCGAAAAGAGAAGAATATATTTATAAATAGCATTAATTTTTATAAGATGATCGGGGATAACATATCCTATAAAGCCATCGCCCCATCTTTTTGTAACAACAGAAAAGGCAGTTCCGGCAGCATCAGAATAGAGATTATGAGGGTTTCTTATTTCTCCGGCTGTCCAATAAGCTTTTAGTTCTTCCAGAATAGAGATGTTGCCATCAAGTATATTAAAAACAATTTTATTATGAGCCAAATACCTTATAACAATATTTCTTTCAATAACATTTTTTCGGGCAAGAAAACTTCTTAAATCATTTGGTGCAAGATATACTAAAATTGTGCCTCTTCTTATTCCTATATGGCTGTAAACAGAAGCTACAAACAGATTGTGGTCTTGAATGTCAAAAAAAATGGCCGGGATATCACCTGCGCGCTCGATAATTTCTCTATATCTTTCAATAGACTGCGCATCCAGTATTCTATAAGATATTCTTGTGGGGTCAGCAGATTGCAGGTCAATAGGATTGCTGCTGTAGTGGATTCTCCCGGCATCATCAATAACTCTGATAAAATCAAAATCCACTCTTCGCTCAATCAAGGATTTTATTATATTTTCTCTCTGAAAGATGTCTTCTCTGCTTTGATTTATAAGAAAACTGTTTCTTATGGCTGCTTCATTTGAAACTGCAGTAAGTATTTCAATGCGATCATTTTTATATTCTTCTATCCCAATTATGATGTTTTCAATTCTGTTTTCTACTTCGGTAAGCACTTTTTTGTTATAGAATCTTGATTCTATAAGATCAAAGAGAGTAAAAAAAGATATTATTGTGAAAGCTGAGAATACGATCAGAGTAATAACTAAACTTATTGCAGCTTTTTTTATAATTGTCATTTAATGGTTATTTATCTCCTTGTAAACACCCATTGATGTCTTTAACCTATGACTACCTGCGACTCTCGCGGAGTAGTTTATCCCGGCAAAAGCCGGAGTCAGCAAATAACACTGATTAATTATCGGCAAATCAGCAAAAAAAAGAGAGGTATTTACCTCTCTTTTTTTATATATAAAAGGTATGCTTCGTAACCTTTTTTCGCAACCTTTTGTTTAACACATCCCTCGCTTCGTCGGCAAATAAACTCTATTTGGTAGCAACTTCTGTTTTTTCTTTGCCTTCTTTTTTCTTTTTCCTGGATTCTTTCTCTTTTCTTTCTACGAGTTCGAGAAAAACTATTTCTGCCGCATCCCCAACTCTTCTTCCAAGCTTCAAAATTCTTGTATAACCGCCGTTTCTTTTACTAAATCTTGGAGCTATATCTGTAAAAAGCTTTGCAAGAACAGCTTTATCTGTTATATCTTTTGCAATAATTCTTCTGTTATGAACAGAATCAACTTTTGCTCGTGTAATCATTTTTTCTGCTTTTTTGCGAATTTCAAGAGCTTTTGCTTTTGTTGTTTTAATTCTTTCATATTTAAATACAGATGTAACCATATTTCTGGTCATAGCTTTTCTATGGCTGTATTTTCTACCTAATCTATTAAAACCAATTTTATGCTTCATCTTCGTCTTCCTTCTGGCTAAGCGGGGTTGGTTTAAGCCTTAATGAACTGTAATCAATCATACCAAGCTCAAGACCCCATTCCTTAAGCTTTTCTTTTATCTCTTGCAGAGATTTTTTTCCAAAATTTCTTGTTTTTGCAATATCATCTTCGGTTTTTGAAGTAAGTTCTCCGATAGACCTGATATTGGCATTCTTAAGACAATTACTTGATCTGACGGAAAGTTCAAGCTCATCTACCGGGGTTTCAAGAATTTTTCTTATCCTTTCCTCTTCTTCATCAATATCATCTTCTCCGCTTACCATATCTTCATCAAAATTAATAAAGATTGTAAAGTGATCTTTTGCAATTTTTGCAGCTTCTGCAATTGCATCTTCCGGAGTTATTGTACCATCGGTCCAGACCTCAAGAATAAGTTTATCATAATCATTTCTATAGCCAACTCTGGTATTTTCAATTGAGTATTTTACGCGACTTATAGGAGAAAATATTGCATCTATTGGAATTGTTCCTATAATATCAATATATTTCTCATTTGCCTCAGCGGGTATATAACCTCTTCCGAGATCAATTTGAAGTTCAATATCAATATTTGCATCATTCATTAGTGTAGCAACTTTAAAATTACTATTGGAAACAGTTATTTGTGTGTCTACTTCAAAGTCTTTGGCAAGAAGCTCTCCTTCTTTTTTGTTTTCAAGAAAAATTATTTTTTGTTCAAGATCATCTTCAAGCTTAATTTTAAGTTGTTTCAAGTTGTTGATAATCTCCGGAGTATCTTCCACAACACCAGGTATTGATTCAAATTCACTGGATATTTGGTGCGGATTCCCGTCACTATCATAACTTGTAATTTTTACAGCAGTTATTGCATAACCCTGTAATGAGGAAAGAAGGATTCTGCGCAAAGTATTTCCAATAGTTGTACCAAAGCCTCTTTCAAATGGATAAGCAACAAATTTCCCATAGTTTTTGGAAGTTTCACTTTGCTCAAATGAAATACCTTTAGGCCTTTTAAATCCTCTCAAAAGATTTTTTCTCGCCATTTAATTACCTCGAATATAGTTCAACTATTAACTGCTCGTTGATATCTGTAAGATCAATAACTTCACTTCTTAATGGAACAGCTTTTAAAGTACCTTTCATTTCATCAGGATTAACTTCAATCCAGGGAACAACACCGGAGCGTGTATATTCTTTAAGGCTTTCTTTAACCAAGATCATTTTTTTGCTTTTGTCTTTTACTTCTATAACATCATTCTGTTTTAAAAGATATGATGGTATATCTACTTTTTTTCCATTTACCAGTACATGACCATGGTTTACAAGCTGCCTTGCCTGATCGCGGGAAGTAGCAAATCTCATTCTAAAGACAACATTGTCAAGTCTTGATTCAAGAAGCCTTATAAGGTTTTCACCTGTTTTCCCTGGTCTTCTTGCTGCTTCAACAAATGTAAGCTTAAACTGCTTTTCAAGCATACCATATATTCTTTTAAGTCTCTGCTTTTCTCTAAGCTGGAGACCGTAGTCAGACATCTTTCCTACTCTTGATTTTGCAGACTTGCCAGGCATATTTTTTTTCTTTGTAATCGCACATTTTGGAGAATTACATCTTTCTCCTTTTAGAAGAAGTTTTTTCTTTTCTATTCTGCATAGCCTGCATTTTGGTCCTAAATATCTTGCCATTTAATATATACCTCGTTATTAAACTCTTCTTGTTTTCTTTGGTCTGCACCCATTATGAGGTATTGGAGTAACATCCTTAATACTCATAACCTTTACTCCAAGAACCCCTATAGACCTTATAGCAGATTCTCTTCCAACTCCGGGACCCTTAACAAAAACATTTACTTCCCGAAGTCCAATATCCATTGCTTTTTTTATAGCAGCTTCTGCTGTTGTCTGAGCAGCATATGGGGTGGATTTTTTTGCACCTTTAAAAGCAAGTCCACCAGCGCTTGCCCATGAGATAGCATTTCCGTTTAAGTCGGTAATGGTAACTATTGTATTATTAAACGTAGCCTGTATATATACATTGCCACTAAATACGCTTTTTTTCTCTTTCTTCTTTTTCAGATTAGCCAATTACAACCTCCAGCATTACTTCTTCTTACCAGCTACAGTCTTCTTTTTACCTTTTCTGGTTCTCGCGTTTGTTTTTGTTCGCTGTCCCCTTACAGGCAGCCCTTTTCTATGCCTAAGCCCTCTATAGCTTCCAATATCCATAAGTCTTTTTATGCTAAGTGAAACTTCAGTTCTTAACCGACCTTCTACTTTAAATTCATTTTCTATTTCTTTTCTTAAACTATTTACTTCTTCGGCTGTCAGATCATTGATTTTCTTATCCGGATCAACTCCGGTTGTTTCACAAATTTTTAATGCCGATGTCCTGCCTATACCATAAATATACGTTAACGCTATTTTTGCACTTTTATTTGGCAGGTCTATACCCGCAATTCTTGCCATTTAGTCCCCCTACCTTTGCCTCTGCTTATGTTTAGGGTTCTGACATATAATTCGTAAAACCCCACTTCTTTTTATTATTTTACACTTTTCACACATAGGTTTTATACTAGCCCGTACTTTCATTGTCTTATAACTCCTAAAGATTCCTGGATCTTATTTTACCTTTTCGTACAATACCATCACGATGGTGCATTTTTAAGTGACCTTCAATCTGCGCCATTGTGTCAAGATCAACACCTACCATAATCAAAAGAGATGTGCCGCCCATTAACATGGAAAGCTCGGCAGGAAAACCAAATAATATCTGTATTATCGTAGGCATTATTGCTATAGCTGACAGAAAAAGCGCTCCCGGAAGAACAATTCTGCTTAATATTCTTGTAAGGTATGATTCTATTTTTTCTGTTCTTATTCCCGGTATCGAACCCCCGTTTTCCCTTATCTGCTTTGTGATCTCTGTAGGATTTAGAGTAACCTGAGTATAAAAATATGCAAAAAACACTATCAACATCGAATAAACAGAAAGATAAAGAGCGCCTGTAGGCCTAAACCAATATGCAAGATCAGACATCCACCTATATTGTACCCCAAGAGTTCCAAACATCTGAAGCGGAAACGCCATAACAGATGATGCAAAGATAACAGGAATTACACCTGATGGATTTATCTTAAATGGAATATAAGTATTCTGCCCGCCATACATTTTTCTGCCAATTACTCTTTTTGCATAATTTACAGGAATTTTTCTCTGCCCTTGCTGTTCATATATTACAAGAGCAATAACACCGACAAACATTGCAAGAACTATTATTACAAATACAACATTAAGTTCTCTTGCTCTTACCATAGAAAAAAGCTGGTAAAAAGCTGCGGGTAATCTTGCAACAATCCCTGCGAAGATTATCAGCGAAATCCCGTTACCAACACCTCTTTGCGTTATCTGCTCTCCCATCCACATAAGCAGCATGGTTCCTGTTGTTACGGTAATAATTGCAATAATTGAATATGCCAAGTGAGACATCATAATAGCGTCAGGTATGTGTCTGGCATATATAGTAACTACATAAGACTGCAAAAGACACACAACTACTGTTCCATATCTTGTATATTTCTGTATCTTTTTCTTGCCGCCTTCTGCCTGCGAAATCTTTTTCAACTTCGGAAAAACAAGAATAAGAAGCTGCATAATAATAGACATAGATATATATGGCATAATGCCAAGCATAAACACAGAAAAATTGGAAAATCCGCCGCCTGTAAAAAAATCAATATATTCTGTTAAAACCGCGCCGCCAGTTTCTCTCAAAGATGAAAAATAGAGTCTAAGAGCATTGATATTAATCCCTGGGATAGGAATAATTGTTCCAATTCTGAATACAACCAGAAGAGAAACAGTAAAGATAATTCTTTCACGTAAGTCTTTTATTTTAAAAACTTCTAATATCGGGTTTCCTGTCATATCCGATTACCTGTCCCCATTGGCTTCATTTATAGGTACTATACTGCCGCCAGCTTTCTCTATTTTCTCCTTTGCACTGGCAGAAATACTTTTAAGATAAACATCGAGCTTTTTCGTAAGTTCTCCATTTCCTAAAAGTTTTACATTTTTGTCGCTTTTTCTTATAAGCGCTTTCTCAAGCAATGTTTCCATATTCACTTTTTCGCCATTATTATAAGCTGTTTCAATATCAGCTATATTAATTATTCTATTTATTTTCTTAAAAGGGTAGTTTGAAAAACCTCTGGCAGCAAGTCTTCTATATAAAGGCATCTGCCCGCCTTCAAATCCAGGTTTTACTCCGCCGCCGGATCTTGCATTCTGCCCCTTATGTCCTTTTCCGGATGTTTTACCCAGTCCTGAGCCGCTGCCTCTTCCAAGTCTTTTTCGGCTTCTGTTTGCACCAACTGGCGCATTAAGTACAAGCTCACTCATATTTATTTTATCTCCTCAACAACGACAAGATGCTCTACGGCTTTAACCATTCCAAGTATTGCCGGATTAGCTTCCTTTTCTACCGAAGAGTTAATTTTACCAAGACCCAGAGCTTTTACAGTTCTTCTCTGATAAGGTTTCTTGCCTATAGTGCTTCTCACAAGTTTAATTTTTATTCTTCCAGCCATTACCATTATCCCCACATCTCGTTTATTGGTTTGCCTCTATCGATTGACACTTTTTTAGCATCCATTAATTCACCAAATCCATCGAAAACTGCCTTTACAATATTTATACTGTTTTTAGAGCCAAGTGACTTACTAAGAATATCATTTATTCCAACAGCATCCATAACAGCTCTTACAGCGCCGCCTGCAATAACACCGGTACCAGGAGCAGCCGGCTTCATTACAATTTTCGCGCTCTTGAATCTCGCAAGCACTTCATGCGGAATTGTTTTATTTTTAACAGGAACTTTGATCATACTTTTCTTTGCTTTATCCATTCCCTTTCTAATTGCTTCAGAAACATCATTAGCCTTGCCAAAACCATATCCTACAGAGCCATTCTGATCGCCAACAACAACCAAAGCAGAAAAAGAAAATCTTCTTCCGCCTTTCACAACCTTAGCAACCCTGTTAAGTTTAATTAATTTTTCAACTAATCCTTTATCTTTATCATGCTCCACTGTTTCCCCCTAAAATACCAGGCCTGCTTTTCTGATGCCATCGGCTAAAGCCTTTACTTTTCCATGAAAAATATAACCGTTTCTGTCGAAAACTATTTTTTCAATATTTTTTTCTTTAAGCCTCTTTCCCATCTCTTCACCAAGTTTTCCAGCGCCTTCAATGTTAGACTTAATACTCGAAAGTTTTTCCTCTTTATTGGAAATCGCAACTATTGTAGTACCGCCAGCATCATCTATAGCCTGCGCATAAATATATAAATTACTTTTATACACAGTAAGTCTTGGTATTTCCAGAGTTCCTGATATTTTTCCGCGAATACCCTTTTTTCTTCGGGTTCTTCGCTTTTCCATTTCAATTAGTCTTTTCATTTCATCCTATCCTATTTTGCACCTGACTTTCCAACTTTTCTTTTCACAACTTCATTTTCATATTTTATACCTTTACCCTTGTAAGGCTCAGGTCTTCTGAATGATCTAATTTCGGCACAAGTCTGCCCAACTACTTCTTTATCAATGCCAGAAACAACAAGTTTAGTAGGACCTTCTGTAGCTATTGTAAGCCCATCTAAAATCGGATATTCAAATTGCGTAGAATATCCAAGGTTAAGAAAAAGTGATTTTCCAACAACTTCAGCTTTGTAGCCTACTCCGGTTATAACAAGCGTTTTCTTAAAACCTTCCGAAACTCCCTTAACCATGTTATTTAAAAGAGTTCTGTAAAGACCATGATAAGCTCTTGCTTCTTTAGTATCTTCATTAGCTTTAACATGAATCAGGTTGTCTGCATTTGTAACAGAAACTTCCGGTCTGAATTTTCTTGTTAGTTTTCCTTTTTTCCCTTCAACTATAATGTTATCGCCATCAATAGTTACTTTAACATCTTTTGGAACAGCTATCGGTAATTTACCTATACGAGACATAAAACAACTCCTTACCAAATTGAACAAATAAGCTCGCCGCCGATTTTCTTCTCAGCCGCTTTCTTACCTGTTGTTACACCTGATGATGTTGAAACAACTATTGTACCATATCCATTCCTAACCCTGGGCATCTCTTTATAGCCTGAGTAAATTCTCCTGCCAGGAGTGGATATCTTTTCAATACCATGAATAATTGGTTTCTCTGCTTCATCATATTTGAGAAACAGCCTTATATAATTTTTGCCATCCTGCTGGATTTTCTTAAAGTTCTTTATATAGCCCTCATTTTTCATAACTTTAATGATTTCCAGCTTAAGTTTTGAAGGAATTATATCAACTCTGTCAAAACCTGCACGACTGGCATTTCTTATTTTTGTAAGCATATCTGCAACAGGATCTGATACTGCCATTTACTTCTCCCTACCAGCTTGATTTTGTTACACCAGGCACTAAGCCCTGGCTTGCAAGTTTTCTAAAACATATTCTACACATCTGAAAATCTCTCATATAACCTCTGGGCCTTCCGCAAACTTTACATCGGTTTACCCTTCTGGTTTTAAATTTAGGCTTCCGCTGTGCTTTAATTATCATTGATTTCTTTGCCATCTATTGCACCCCTATTTCCGGAACGGCATTCCGAGTTTTTTAAGCAAACTTCTTGCTTCTTTATCACTATCTGTTGTAGTAATAATAGCAATATTTAAGCCGCTAACTCTTTCTATTTTATCATAATCTATCTCTGGAAAAATTATCTGCTCCTTAATCCCGATAGAATAGTTTCCATGTCCGTCAAAAGCATTGGGGTTAACGCCCCTGAAGTCTTTTACACGAGGTAACGCCACATTGATAAATCTGTCCAAAAATTCCCACATTCTATCCTGACGCAAAGTAACTTTAGCGCCTATTTCATAACCTTCTCTAAGCTTAAAGTTTGCAATCGATTTTCTTGCCTTTGTTTTTATTGGACGCTGCCCTGTAATAAGTGCAAGTTCCTGAACTGCTGCCTCAAGAAGTTTTTTGTTTTGAATAGCTTCACCAACACCAACGCTTACAATTACCTTTTCAAGAGTGGGAACCTGCATTATTGACTTAAATCCAAATTCGTCAAAAAACTCTTTTTTTATTCCAGCATACTTGGTTTTCAAATTTGGTTGTTTTTTACTCATTACAGTGTTTCCCCGCATTTTTTACATTTTCTGGTTTTATTGTTACCGGACACCTCAATACCGACGCGCGTAGGACCGCATTTTTTACACATTATCATTACATTCGAAATGTTTATTAACGCTTCTATTTCAATTATTCCGCCCTTTTCACCCCGTTTTTTGGGCTTCTTGCATTTCTTAACCATGTTAATGCCGGAAACAATAACGCCGCCTTTGCTGCTGTCAACTTTAACAATTGTTCCGGTTTTACCTTTCTCTTTTCCCGTAACAACTTTTACAAGATCATTCTTTTTAAGTTTATATTTAACTTTTTCCATATCTAAATCCTTTAAAGAACTTCCGGAGCAAGAGAAATAATCTTCATATAATTGGTATCTCTGAGCTCTCTGGCAACAGGTCCAAAAATTCTTTTTCCTCTCGGATTCATGGCCTGATCAAGAATAACACAAGCATTATCATCGAACCTTATATGTGTTCCGTCAGACCTTTTAACCTTATTTATAGTACGAACTATAACCGCTTTATGAACATCGCCCTTTTTTACAGGCGCATTTGGAATAGCATCTTTTACTGCTACCACAATAATATCGCCGATTTTTGCAGTTCTTTTTTTACTTCCACCAAGAACTTTTATACACTGCACAATCTTGGCACCACTATTATCTGCAACATTAAGATATGTTTGCATCTGTATCATATCTTTCCAACTCCTTCCAGCTTCACCATATTTTCATCAGCCTATTTATTTAGCTTTTTCCACTATTTCAAGAAGCTGCCAGCATTTTTCCTTACTTATAGGTCTAGACTGGATTACTTTCACTTTATCTCCGGATTTCGCCTCATTTTTTTCATCATGAGCCTTAACCTTTTTTGTGTTAATAACATATTTTTTATACAACCTATGAAGCTTTCTTTGTTCGATTGCTACAACAATTGTTTTATCCATCTTATCGCTGACAACAATACCGCTATAAATTTTCTTGTTTATTTTCTTATTTTCCTGGCTATTTTCCACTTTGATCTCCTAAACCTTTCTAATTCCAAGATCATTTTCATGAATTAAAGTCTTAAGCCGCGCTATTTTTCGCCTTACATTTCTTCTTTCCAGCGGATTTTCAATATGCCCAAGCACTGATTTAAACCTTAAATCCATATATTTTTTTGTAAGCTCATTATATTTGGATTTAAGCTCTTCGTATGTTAAATCCTTAAAATTATCTTTCATATACTACTCCAGGTCCCTTCGTGCAACAAATCTTGTCTTTATCGGAAGCTTGCTTCCTGCAAGCGTCATTGCCTCAAACGCAAGTTCTTTTGGGATGCCGCCCATTTCAAACATTACGGTACCGGGCTTTACAACAGCAACCCAGTGCTCAGGATTTCCTTTTCCCTTTCCCATTCTTGTTTCAGCAGGTTTTTTTGTATATGGCATATCCGGAAAAATTCTAATCCAGACCTTACCGCCTCTTTTTATCTTTCTTGTCATTGCTATTCTAGCTGCTTCAATTTGTCTGTTTGTAATCCACTTTGGTTCAAGCGCAACAAGCCCGAATTCGCCAAATGCAACTGTATTTCTTTGTGATGCTACTATAGTAAGAGCTCTGGCATTTCGCATCTTTTTTCTGAATTTCGTTCTTTTAGGACTAAGCATCTTTTACCACTCCTTGTCGCCGGTTTTAGTCTTTTTCTTTTTTACCAGTACGCCGGCATCTTCTTTCATGTCTTTTTTATAAACTTCACCATGAAAGACCCAAACCTTTACTCCTATCGCACCAAAAGTTGTAAATGCTTCAGAAAAACCATAATCAATATTTGCTCTAAAAGTATGAAGAGGAACACGACCTTCTTTGTACTGCTGTACCCTTGCCATTTCTGCGCCAGCTAAGCGCCCTGCTATTCTTATCTTTATACCCTGAGCTCCGCCTTTCATAGCATTGTTAATTGCGGATTTAAGCACTTTTCTAAAAGACCCTTTTGATTTCAATTGCTTTGCAATATTCTCTGATATTATCTGCGCATTTGTTTCAGATTTTTTTAGCTCTTTTATCTTAAGCTGTATTTTCTTACCGGCTTCTTTCTGAAGTTTTTCACCGATTTTTTCTATAGTGGCGCCTTTTGCTCCAATCAATATTCCAGGTTTGGCACTTTCGATTACCACTGTTATTCTTTGCGGCTGTCTTACAATCTCAATACTTGCGATTTCAGCACTTTTGGTTTCAGGAATTTCTATTAAAACCTTTCTAAGCCGAAGATCTTCATGAAGCGTAGCGGCATATTCTCTGGGGTCTACATACCATTTTGACTTCCAGGTTTTGTTTATGCCAAGCCTTAAACCTATTGGATTAACTTTTTGTCCCAACTTTCTTCTCCCCCATCTCTGCTATTTCATCTACAACAACAGATATATGACTCATTCTTTTTAAGAGAATGTCTCTTTTTCCGCGAGCCCTGGCCC
Source organism: Spirochaetota bacterium (assembly GCA_009786125.1). Lineage (GTDB taxonomy): Bacteria > Spirochaetota > Spirochaetia > CADAEX01 > CADAEX01 > WQTU01. The sequence continues at coordinate 42,246 of WQTU01000136.1, read as the reverse complement.
AAAGTCTTCTAAGCCTTGGCCCATCGCTAACCTGAAGTTCTTTTATATAAAGCATCTCTTCATCAAGTTTTTTGTTTTGAAAAAGAGCATTTGCTGCCGCAGATTGAATAACTTTTTTAAGAATTCTTGCTCCCTTATTTGGTATTGCATCAAGCCTTGCAAGAGCCTCTGTATACTGAATATTTCTTACTACATCTGCAACAGGTCTTACTTTTCTTGGTGAAACCATAAGATATTTAGCTATAGCTTTATATCCTTTTTTAGCTCCCATATTAAACACCTATCTCCTTAATCAAAATCAACCTTTTTTAGCTTTTTTATCAGAAGCTGAATGACCTCTGTAAAACCTAGTAGGTGCAAATTCGCCCAACTTATGTCCAACCAAATTTTCTGTAATATAAACAGGAATCCATGTTTTTCCGTTATATACAGATATTGTAAAACCAACCATTTCAGGTATAACTGTTGAACACCTGGAGTAAGATTTAATCATCTTCCTGTCTCCAGCTTTTGCCATTTCAACAACTCTTTTATAAAGTCTTTTTTCTATGAAAGGTCCTTTTTTTACTGATCTAGACACATTTATCTCCTACTTTCGCCTTTTTACTATATATTTACTGGATAGCTTTCTTTTACTTCTTGTTTTATAACCTTTAGTTGGCGTACCCCAAGGAGTAACCGGATGCCGTCCGCCGGAAGTTCTTCCTTCGCCGCCACCATGAGGATGATCAATCGGATTCATTACAACACCTCTAACTTTAGGCCTTTTTCCAAGCCATCTTGACCTTCCTGCTTTTCCAATTGAAACATTCATGTGATCCTCATTACCCACAGCGCCTACTGTCGCACAACATTTGCGGAAAACCATTCTCACTTCGCCGGATGGAAATTTTATCGTAACATAATCGCCCTCTTTGGCAACAAGCATTGCGCTTGTCCCTGCGGATCTTACCAACTGCCCGCCTCTTCCAAGCTGAAGCTCAACATTATGAATCTCAATACCTAGAGGTATTTTTTCTAAAGGCAGAGCATTTCCCGGCTTTATTGGCGAAGAATCTCCGCTTTGAATTGTATCTCCAACATTAAGTCCTTTGGGAGCAAGGATATATCTTTTTTCTCCGTCAACATAATAAATTAACGCAATGTTAGCGCTTCTGTTTGGATCATATTCAATTTGCGCTACTTTTCCGGGCACATTTAATTTATCTCTTTTAAAATCAATAAATCTATATTTTCTTTTATGACCGCCGCCTCTTCTTCTTACACTTATTCTTCCGCTTGCACCGCGCCCAGCCTTGGAGGAAAGCCCTTTCGCAAGACCTTTTTCTGGTTTTTCAGATGTTATTTCATCTTTAGTAAGTGTTGTCTTTGTTCGCAAACCCGGCGTGCTGGGTTTATACTTCTTAATGCCCACTTTTAAAAGCCCCCTACTCAAACACCTTCAAAAATATCTATTTTTTCACCGGGGGAGAGAGTTACAATCGCTTTTTTCCAACCAGCTCTTTCACCTTCTCTAAATCCGGACTTTGTTCTTGAAGTTTTCTTTTTACTTTTTACCCATGCAATATTGCATGACACTGGTTTTACATTAAATAGTTTTCTTACTGCATCCATAACCTGAAACTTATTTGCTTCCGGCATAACTCTGAAAGCATATTTAATGCGTTTATCTTCTTTCATTGCATTTGTTTTTTCCGTAACAACAGGTTCAATAAGAATACTTTCTAATTTCATTCCGCTGCCCCCTGCTGTTTCTTACCATAAAAATCATTAAGCTTAAGAGCTGCTGATTCCATAAGTAAAATATTTTTCCCATAAAACAAATCATGAGCGCGCAACCTGTTATAGGAAAGAAAAGAGAGCCACGGAATATTTCTTCCTGCTCTTTTAATTATATTGTCATTATCTTTAAGAATAAGAACTGTTCTTTCGTCTTTAACAAGATTTTTTAAAATTGAAACAATATCTTTAGTTTTCCCGCTTTCAATAGTAAAATCTTCAACAACTTTTAAGCTGTTATTTTTATTTTTAAGGCTTAATACAGATTTCATAGCACTTTGCTTCATGGTTTTTGGCATTTTATAGCTGTAATCCCTTGGCTTTGGTCCAAACACTACACCGCCATGAACCCAGATAGGGCTTCTTCTATGCCCTGCTCTTGCACGACCCATACCTTTCTGCGACCACGGCTTTGCACCGCTGCCCCTAACCTCTGCCCTGCCTTTTGTCGAAGCAGTTCCGACTCTCATATTTGCAAGCTCATTATTGATTGCGTAATATATCGTACCTTCACTCACTTCACAATTAAAAACTGCGTCATCAAGATTAATTGTTTTTATCTCTTCGCCTTTTATCGAAAAGACCTTAGCTTCCATTTTATTCCTCTGCCTATTTTATACTTTTCCGCACCATTACAATACTTTTATTAACACCAGGCACCGCACCAGCTACTAATAAAACTTTATTTTCAACATCTACTTTTACAACTTTAAGATTCTGAATCGTTACTTTCTCGTGCCCCATTCTGCCTGGCATCTTTTTGTTTTTAAATGTCTTGCCGGGATATGTGTTTTGTCCGGTCGAGCCCGACTCTCTGTGAAATTTAGAACCATGCGATGCTCTTCCGCCGCCAAAGTTATGACGCTTCATTACACCCTGAAAACCCTTGCCTTTTGACATTCCAGTAACATCTACAGTATCAGCATCTTTAAATATCTCAACACCTATTTTGTCACCAGCCTTACATTCAACTTCAAAGTCTCTCATTTCCTTCAGATGCTTTTTAGGATCGAATCCTTCTTCAAATTGCCCTAACACCGACTTTGTTAATCTGCTTTTTTTAACTTCACCATAACCGAGGACAACAGAACTATAACCATTTTTTTCGGGTGTTCTCTGCTCTACCACAAGATTTTCATCTATTTTTATAACAGTTACAGGCGTAAGCACACCTTTATCATCAAAAATCTGAGTCATTCCAATTTTCTCAGCAATCACCCCAATCATTTTCCACCCCAAAACTTACTGTTTTATTTCAACATCAACACCAGCCGGAAGTTCCAGCTTCATTAACGCATCCATTACCGCTGATGTTGGTTCCAGTATATCAATCAGCCGCTTATGCGTTCTCATCTCAAACTGTTCTCTTGATTTTTTATTTACAAATGGCGATTTCAAAACTGTATATTTGCTAATTTTTGTAGGCAATGGTATTGGACCAGCTACTTTTGATCCGGCCTTTACAACTGTCTGAACTATTGATTTAGCACTTTGATCTATGAGCTCAACATCAAATCCTCTAAGCCTAACCCTAATTCGCTCTTCAGCCATTTTTCCTCCTGAAAAAAATCAGCCCCCTGCTTATAAAAAACAGGAGACTTTTCCAAATTATTCCAATACCTCGATTACTTGACCTGAAGCAACTGTTCTTCCGCCTTCTCGAATAGCAAATCTTAATCCTTTTTCCATAGCAATTGGATTGATAAGCTCAACATCAAGCTCTGTGTTATCGCCAGGCATAACCATCTGCTTATCAGCAGGAAGCGTTACCGACCCTGTAACGTCTGTAGTTCTGAAATAGAACTGGGGCCTGTATCCTGTAAAGAATGGATTATGCCTTCCGCCCTCTTCTTTTGTAAGACAATAAATAGTGCCTTTGAATTTTTTGTGCGGCTTTATCGAACCCGGCTTGGCAAGAACTTGCCCTCTTTCAACATCGTTTTTATCAATACCTCTAAGAAGAGCGCCTATATTATCGCCTGCCTGCCCCTGGTCGAGTATCTTGTTAAACATCTCAACGCCCGTACAAGTTGTCTTTTTTGTATCCCTGATACCTACAATTTCGATTTCTTCACCTACTTTCACAACACCTTTTTCAACTCTTCCTGTTACTACAGTACCTCTGCCCTGAATAGAGAAAACATCTTCTACAGGCATAAGAAATGGCTTATCAATTGCTCTTTCCGGAATTGGAAAATAAGTATCCATTGCATCAAGAAGTTCCTGAATACATTTCGTAGCTTCCGGATCATCTGGGTTTGACAAAGCTTTAAAAGCAGATCCTTTAATAATAGGACATTTGGAATCAAAACCATAAGATTCAAGAAGTTCCTGCACTTCCACTTCTACAAGCTCAACAAGTTCCGGATCTGCGATATCCATCTTGTTAAGAAAAACAACAAGCTTTGGAACCCCTACCTGTTTTGCAAGAAGAATATGCTCTCTTGTCTGCGGCTCGGGACCTGAGTCTCCGGCAACAAGAATTACTGCCCCATCCATCTGAGCAGCGCCTGTAATCATGTTCTTTATATAGTCAGCGTGCCCAGGACAGTCTACATGCGCATAGTGCCTGTTTTCTGTTTCATACTCAACATGCCTTGTGTTAATTGTTATACCACGTGCTTTTTCTTCCGGTGCATTATCAATATCCTCATACTTCATAACTTTTCCGCCCTGCTTCTTTGCACAATACATCGAAAGAGCAGCGGTAAGTGTTGTCTTTCCGTGGTCAACATGTCCAATAGTACCAACATTAATGTGCGGCTTAGTCCGTTCAAACTTTTCTTTAGCCATCAGCTTCTCCTTTTAAATACATTCATTTTAAACAACTGTATAGGCATGGAAACACCCATAAAACTATACTTTATATAACATGAGGTAAAATGATGATTTTCTGATCTTGAAATTTTAAAAAAATTAAAAGATAAAAAGTCTCACCACCTTACCACCCTTATAACGAGATATAACATTCGGACGCTAAATCTCTCAGAATGATTGGTTTGGTTAAAACCAAATTATATGTATTTTGATTTTAACCAAAATACAAGTTAAATCATATACAAAATTAGTTTTTTATGCAATCCCTCTGTGAAAAACAGAGAAATTTTATTAAAAACTTACAAAATTTCACAGAAAATAAAAAAACTTTGCAGTTTTTTTATTTTTATCTCCTCCTAGCCCGATTCACAAGGAGCATAGCCCCTTTGTCCACCTCATCGTTCGATCACACCCGCAAGGGGTACTTTGTGTGCAAGCAAGCTGCCCGCGACTCTCACTTATTCGGCGGATGTACAAACTTCGTTTGCCCGCGACCCTCGCTTCGTCGGAGAACAGAAAAAGCCTTTCAGCTTTTCAATCACTTCCTCACTCGGTCATGTGCAAGCTCTGCTTGCCCGCGACCCTCGTTCGTCGTGATTACCACCTATAATGAGAAAAAGCTTTATTTGCTTCTGCCATTTTATGTGTATCTTCTTTTTTCTTGAAAGCTGTTCCTGTAGAGTTAAAAGCATCCACCAGCTCTGCTCCAAGCTTTTCACTCATTGACCTGCCGCTTCTCGACCTTGCTGCCTGAATTATCCAGCGGGTTGCAAGAGCTTCTCTTCTTGACTCCCTTATTTCAACAGGAACCTGATAAGTAGAGCCGCCAACCCTTCTCGACTTTACCTCGACAAGAGGTTTTATCCTATCCATTGCTTCGCCGAATGCTTCAACAGCTCCTTTTTGGGTTTTAGAACTCAATACATCAAGCGCCCCATACATTATGGTTTTGCTTACGGATTTTTTTCCGCTTACCATCATTCTTGTAATAAATTTGGCAATAGATGTACTGTTATATTTTGGATCAGGAATAATTCCGGACTTCTTTGAAGTAATTTTTCTAGACATATATCAAACCCCTATTACGCCTTTGGCCTTTTTGTACCATATTTAGATCTTGATCTTTTTCTGCCTTCAACACCAAGAGTATCTTTAGTACCCCTGACAATGTGATATCTAACACCCGGAAGGTCTTTTACTCTTCCGCCTCTTAAAAGTATTACTGAGTGTTCCTGAAGGTTGTGACCAATACCCGGAATATATGCAGTAACCTCAATACCATTTGACAATCTAACCCTTGCTACTTTTCTCAAAGCTGAATTAGGTTTTTTAGGAGTTACGGTCATAACTCTTGTGCAAACACCTCTTTTTTGAGGACAGCTATTAAGCGCAGGAGATTTTGTCTTTTTAGTAACCTTATCTCTACCTTTTCTAATTAATTGATTAATCGTTGGCATTTACCAAATTATCTCCTAATAAAATTTCTTTGGCAGCCCACACTGCCCTAAGTGAATGAAGATTAACAACCCCATTCAAAAAAGTCAATAGGTTTTCTACTCTATTTTAGTAGAGTTCATCAATATTATGCTGCTTTGGCTGATTTGCGGCTGCCTCAGCTTCTTCTTTCTTTCTTGCCTCAATTATTTCCTGTATTGACGCATCAAGGTCTTCACTGGATTCATCATACAGCTTTATGTTTCTATACATTCTTTGCCCTGTTCCCGCAGGAATAAGGTGTCCAATAATAATGTTTTCCTTAAGACCTCTTAAATTATCCACTTTTCCTGCAATTGCAGCGTTTGTAAGAACTCTTGTTGTTTCCTGGAACGATGCAGCAGAGAGGAATGAGTCTATATTAAGAGAAGCTCTTGTAATTCCAAGAAGAAGGGGTTTTGCTATAGCCGGCTCGCCGCCTTCCCTAATTACTTTTATGTTTTCCTCATGGAATTTATACTTATCAACCTGATGTCCGTGGATAAAGTTGGTATCCCCAACATGGGTAATTTCAACTTTTCTCATCATCTGCCTGACAATTACACCTATGTGCTTATCGTTTATACTTACACCCTGAAGCCTGTAAACCTCCTGCACTTCGTCCATAAGAAAACGGTGAAGAACATTTTCTCCAAGTATATCAAGAATATCGTGCGGGTCCAAATCGCCTTCGCAAAGAGGCTCACCTGCTTCAACAATATCTCCATCGCGCACAAGAAGATGTTTTCCCATAGGCACAAGATGCTTAAACTCTATTTCTCTGTCATCTGTTATTACAATAAGCCTTTTACCCTTAATTATGCTGCCAAATTTAACTTTTCCTGTAATCTGAGCAAGCACAGCAATACTTTTGGGTTTTCTTGCTTCAAAAAGCTCGCCTACCCTTGGAAGACCTCCGGTAATATCTCTTGTTTTAACGCTTTCTTTAAGAAGCTTTGCAAGAGTTCTCCCTGCTTCTATCTTTGCTCCATCATCTACATTTATATATGAAGATCCAGGCAAATAGTAAACCGCGAGCTCAATGCCATCTTCATCTTCTATAACAATTCGCGGCTGCAGCGTCTCAAGAGTATATTCCACAATCTTCTTTTCGATATTGCCGCTATCTTCGTTGATTTCTTCTTTTAGCGTAGTGCCAAGAATAATATCATGATATTTTACTATACCTGGATATTCAGCAATAATTGGCTCAGAAAATGGGTCAAATCTTGCGATTGATGCTTCCGGAGGAACAGCTTCTCCTTCCTGGACAAGAAGCTCTGCACCATTTCTGATTTCAACCTTTTGCTCCTGCGCTACAAGGTAAAGCACTTTTTCCTGGATCACAATATATGCGATCTCTTTTGCAACAATATCCTGTTCTTCCCTTTTTACAATAGGATTTCCAGGGATTACTTTGTCGCCATTATTTACAAGAATTTTATCGCCTTCTTTAAGGTCAACAGAATCGAGTATCTTATTTACAAGAATATATCCTTTTCTTGTAAAAAGAGTAATATCATTGTCTATTTTTAAAGTATTACCTGTTATCTTTTGTACAAGAACAGGGTATTTTAGATAGACTTTGTTTTCTTCGCTTGCTTTTGTTGCAGCTCCGCCGATGTGGAAGGTTCTCATTGTAAGCTGTGTTCCGGGCTGACCAATTGACTGCGCAGCTATTATACCCACAGCTTCTCCAATCTCAACAGTTTTGTTGGTTGCCAAGTTTCTGCCATAGCATTTCTGGCAAACCCCAAAGCGCGAGTCGCAGGTGAGAACGCTTCTTATTCTTACTGTTTCAATGCCAACTTCTTCTATTATCTTTGCCATATCTTCAGTAATTCCCTGATTAACATTAAGAAGTATTTCGCCTGTAATAGGGTGTTTTACTCTTTCAAGGGTGTAGCTTCCTACAATTCTGTCTGCAAGAGCCTGTACAATTTCTTCGCCGTCTTTCAAAGCGCTTATTTGAATACCATTTATAGTTCCGCAGTCATCTTCATTTATTACAACATCCTGAGCAATATCTATAAGACGCCTTGTGAGGTATCCTGCTTCGGCTGTTTTTAATGCTGTGTCCGCAAGACCTTTTCGCGCACCATTAGAAGAGATAAAAAATTCGATAATCGAAAGACCTTCTTTGAAGTTCGACCTTATCGGAAGTTCTATAATATCACCTGATGGCTTGGCCATAAGACCCCTCATTCCCGCAAGCTGCCTAAGCTGGGTTCTTGAACCCCTTGCTCCGGAGTTTGCCATCATATAGATAGGGTTAAATCCCTGGCGGTCTTCTTTAAGAGTTTTCATAAGCACATTTGTAAGATCTTCGTTTGTCTTACTCCATACTTCTATAACTCTGTTATACCTTTCTTCCTGAGTTATGTGTCCCTGGAGATACTGATTCTGAATAACAGAAACCTGCTTGTTCGCATCTTCAATAAGTTTTTTCTTTTCTCCCGGAATTACAACATCTTCCATACTTATAGTGGCGCCAAATTTTGTAACATATTTAAAGCCAAGCGCTTTTATGGAATCAAGCATTTTTACTGTTGTGTAAGCGCCAAACTTACTGTAACACTTCGCAATAAGAGCTTTTAGTTCTTTATCTGCAAGCGGAGCATTAATAAACTCTATTTCTTCGGGCATCTCTTCGTAAAAAATAACCCTTCCCGGAGTTGTTTCAATATACTTGTCTTTTATTTTTATTTTACATATAGCCTGATAATCAAGGGATTTCGCATCGAGCGCCATTAAAACTTCATCAAAAGAGTGGAAATAGCGACCCTCTCCTTTTGCTCCCTGCTTCGCAACAGTTAAATAATTTATTCCAAGTACCATATCAAGAGACGAAAACACAATCGGGTTTCCGTTAGCTGGGTTCAAAAGATTATTTACAGAAAGCATAAGGGTCCAGCACTCAATCTGTGCAGCCTGCGTAAGAGGCACATGCACAGCCATCTGGTCCCCGTCAAAGTCTGCGTTGTACGCATGACACACAAGCGGGTGCAGCTTTATCGCTTTCCCCTGCACAAGCACCGGCTCAAAAGCCTGAATACCCAGCCTGTGAAGAGTTGGCGCCCTGTTCAATAACACCGGGTGCTCTTTCACAACCTCATCAAGAACAGACCACACCTCAGTTGTTTCCTGTTCCACAAGTGTTTTCGCTTTTTTAATATTATATACAACATCTTTTTCAACAAGTTTCTTCATTATAAAAGGCTTGTAAAGCTCAAGCGCCATTTTCGCAGGCAAGCCGCACTGATGCAGCTTAAGCTCCGGCCCAACAACAATTACCGAACGGCCGGAGTAGTCAACCCTTTTTCCAAGAAGATTCTGCCTGAACCTTCCCTGCTTACCCTTAAGCATATCTGAAAGAGACTTAAGAGGCCTGTTTGCAGAACCTTTTACAACCTTCTTTTTCTTTGAGTTGTCAAAAAGAGCATCAACAGCTTCCTGAAGCATCCTCTTTTCGTTTCTGATAATTATATCCGGAGCATTCAGCCCCATAAGCCTTTTAAGCCTGTTGTTTCTGTTTATAACCCTTCTGTAAAGGTCATTAAGGTCTGATGTTGCAAATCTTCCGCCCTCAAGCTGAACCATAGGTCTAAGTTCCGGCGGTATTACAGGAATTACATCAAGAATCATCCATTCCGGTTTATTTCCGGATTCTTTGAAATTCTCAACAATTTCTATTCTCTTAAGCAGCCTGCGATCAGATTTTGCGCCCTTTTCCACCATTTTTATTCTGAGTTCAGCAGAAAGCATATCCAGATCAAGACCTTCCAGAAGCGTTCTTATAGCCTCTGCGCCAATTCCTGCAGTAAAACTCATCCCATATCTTTCGGTCGCTGTATTAAAATCTTCTTCAGACAGAAGTTCATATTTCTTAAGCTCAGTATCACCCGGATCAATTACAATATATTTCTCATAATAAAGAATAGACCTGAGCGAAGCTAATGTAAGATCAAGAAGAAGCCCCATTCTTGAAGGAATAGCCCTGTAGTACCATATATGAGATACAGGCGAAGCAAGTTCAATATGCCCCATTCTCTCTCTTCTTACTTTAAAGTGAGTTACTTCTACACCGCACCTGTCGCAAATTACTCCCTTGTACCTGATTGATTTAAATTTTCCGCAGTAGCACTCCCACTCCTTGGTTGTGCCGAAAATTCTTTCGCAGAAAAGACCTTCCTTTTCCGGTCTAAGGGTTCTGTAATTTATTGTTTCCGGTTTCTTTACTTCGCCGTAAGACCATGCTCTTATCTGATCCTGCGAAGCAAGCTTAATCATTATATTGTCGAAATCTTGTATTTCTCTCATTAAACACCCTTCCTAGAAATTGGTTCCCTGTTTGTTTATAAGCTCTTCGTCGCGCTCTGTAAGAGGAACCTGTCTGGCTCTGGAATCCCAAATAGAGATATCAAGCGCCAATCCCCTTAACTCCTGAACAATTACATTAAATGCTTCGGGAATACCTGCAGCAGAGTTTGGCTCGCCTTTTACAATGCTTTCATATATTTTCGCTCTTCCAGCCATATCATCAGACTTAATAGTGATGAATTCCTGGAGTGTATTTGCTGCGCCATAAGCTTCAAGCGCCCAAACTTCCATTTCTCCAAGCCTCTGACCTCCAAACTGCGCTTTTCCGCCAAGAGGCTGCTGTGTAACAAGCGAGTAAGGACCTGTAGACCTTGCGTGCATCTTGTCGTCAACAAGATGATGCAGTTTAAGCATATAAACACACCCAACCATTACAGGGTTTTCAAATGCTTCGCCTGTAAGTCCATCATATAATACTGTTTTTGATGTTCCCGGAAGACCCGCGCCTTCAAGTATTTTCGAAATCATCTCATTCGATGCTGCCTGAAACACAGGAGCTGCATATTTTTCGCCAAGAACCCAGCCTGCCCAGCCAAGACTTGCTTCCATGAGCTGCCCAAGGTTCATACGCGACGGAACCCCAAGAGGATTAAGACAAATATCTATGGGCGTGCCGTCCGCCATATATGGCATATCTTCTTCCGGCAGAACCCTTGCCACAACCCCTTTATTTCCATGACGGCCAGCCATTTTATCTCCTTCCTGAAGCTTTCTTTTTGTTGCAATAAGTATCTTTACAACCTCATCAACTCCAGGATTAAGATCATCGCCTTCTGTGCGTTTGAGTCTTTGTATATCTATTACAGTTCCTTCTACTCCGTGGGGAACTCTTAGCGAAGTATCTCTGACTTCTTTTGCTTTTTCTCCAAAGATTGAATTTAAAAGCTTGAATTCCGGAGTAGTTTCTGTTTCAGACTTAGGAGTAACTTTTCCAACCAGAATATAGCCGGATTTTACTGCAGCGCCGATTCTTATAATGCCTTCTTCATCAAGCTGCTCAAGAGCTTTTTCCCCTGTATTTGGAATATCTCTTGTAAGCTTTTCCGTACCAAGCTTTGTTTCCCTTACTTCTATAATAAACTCTTTTATATGAATAGAAGAAAAAGTATCTTCCTTAATCACTTTTTCAGATATTAGAATAGCATCTTCGTAGTTGTAACCATTCCAGGGGAGAAAAGCCACAAGAACATCGCGGCCAAGTGCAAGCTCACCAAAAAATGTGGCAGGACCATCTGCAATAACCTCGCCCTTTGTAATTTCTTGCCCCACTTTTACAAGAGGCTTTTGAGTAAAACAAGTGTCCTGATTTGTTCTCTGATTCTTAAGCAGTTTATAGGTTTCGCTTTTTTTATTTTCGCCTTCTATAATAATTTTTTCCGAACTCACATAAGTTACAACACCAGCTTCTCTTGCTTTTTTTACAACACCGGAGTCATACGCTGTTCTTTCTTCCATTCCTGTACCAACAATAGGAGATTCCGGAAAAAGAAGAGGAACTGCCTGGCGCATCATGTTTGAACCCATAAGAGCTCTGTTAGCATCATCATGTTCAAGAAACGGAATAAGCGATGTTGAAACAGAAATTACCTGCTTTGGAGAAACATCCATATATTGAATCTTGGCAGGTTCTTGTGTTGTATAACTTCCTGCCTTTCTTACAGAAACATGGTCTGAAACAAATTCTCCCTTGCTGCTAATTTGGGCATTTGCCTGCGCAATAAAATATTTTTCTTCATCAATTGCAGAAAGATATTCTACATCTTTTGTAACAATTCCATTAATAACTTTGCGATATGGTGACTCAAGAAAACCATAATCATTTACTTTTGTGTAGTTTGCAAGTGAAACAATAAGACCAATGTTTGGTCCTTCAGGAGTTTCTATAGGACACATTCTGCCGTAATGAGTATAGTGAACATCTCTTACTTCAAAGCCTGCCCTGTCTCTTGAAAGACCTCCTGGTCCAAGAGCATTAAGCCTTCTTTTATGAGTAAGCTCTGCCAGAGGATTAACCTGATCCATAAACTGCGAAAGCTGGCTCGAACCAAAAAACTCTTTTATCGCAGCCACAATAGGCTTAATAGAAACAATATCCTGCGGCTTTATTGTATCGGTTTCTTTTAAAGACATTCTCTCTTTTGCAATTCTTTCCATTCTTACAAAAGCAGTTTTTAAATGATTTGCAAGAAGCTCGCCGACAGAGCGCACTCTTCTGTTTCCAAGATGATCTATGTCATCAACATTTTCTTCTTCTATATACACTTTTATTAAAAAGCGCATAGTATTTATAACATCATCTTTTGTGAGAATCTGATCTTCAACCGGAGGATTGTAATCATATTTTTTGTTTAACTTGTAGCGACCAACTCTTCCCAGATCATATCTTCTGGCAGAGAAAAACATCATTTTAAGATCTTTTTCTGCGCTTTCTACGGTTATGGGTTCTCCGGGAAGAAGAACAGCATAAACAGCAGCGAGCGCCTCTTCTTTTGTGGGCTCATCTGTCGCTGAATCATCTTTCACATATTTAATATCTTCCATCTCAAAACAATTAAGAATTATACTTGAGTGGAGAGAGTTTTCATTTTCAAAGTCTATTATTTCAATTTCTTCTACACCTGAATGAACAAGCTCATCAATATCATGCAGAAGGATTTTTTCTCCGGCACGATAAAGTTTTTTATCCTCATCAAATTCATTTTTTACAAAAATTGCTTTTGTAGTTATAGAACCAATAAGTTTTTCTTTTTCTTCGGCTGTACCGCTTATTTTAACTTTTTTTGTTTTATAAAAAAGCGATATTATCTGTTCACGAGTATCAAACCCCAAAGCTCTTAGGAAAATTGTACCCAGAATTCTTTTTTTTCTGTCTATCTTTGCATATATTAAGTCTCTTTTATGCTCAATCTCAAATTCAAGCCAGGAGCCTTTATAAGGAATTATCCTCGAAGAAAAAACTCCTTTATCATAGGAAAAAATAACACCCGGAGACCTGTGTATCTGGCTTATAACAACTCGTTCTGCGCCATTTACAATAAATGTTCCCCGCTCTGTCATTAAAGGAATATCGCCAATATAAATTAACTTTTGCCGAATCTCGCCTGTTTCCTGAAAAATCAGATTGATTTTCGCCTTAAGGGGGATAGCATATGTTACGCCTTTCTGCTTGCACTCAAACTCGTCGAGTTTAACACCCTCTTCATCCAGAACATACTGCGTATATTCCAAAAGCATATCGCCGTTTGGGCTCTCTATTGGAAAAACACTTTGAAAAACCTCTTCCAAACCTTGCTCAAGCAAAGACTCTCCGTTTTTAAGCCTCTCGCGCTGAAGAAATTTTTCATACGAAGACAACTGAACATCAACAAGTCCTGGAATTTCCATTACTTCCTGATAGTCTTCTCCAATATACCGCCGCTTAATAGCCTTATATCTATCAAGCATTAATCATACCCCCCTGCAACAAACATACCGGCAGCCTTAAACTGTCGGCAAAACTTACACCCCTATAGTTATATAGAGGTGCAATATGAGAAAAATAAGTTGTCTTAAAACAAGAATTATTTAACTTCAACAACTGCGCCAGCTGCTTCCAGCTTTTCTTTAATTGTTTTTGCTTCTTCTTTAGAAACACCTTCTTTAACTTTTTGAGGAGCACCCTCAACCATATCCTTTGCCTCTTTAAGACCAAGACCTGTAATTGCTCTTACTTCCTTAATAATAGGAATTTTCTTGGAATCATCAAATTTCGCAAGAATAACATCAAATTCAGTTTGTTCTTCAGCTGCTTCTGCTGCTGCGCCGCCGCCTGCTGCTGCAGGAGCTGCAACAGCTACCGGAGCTGCTGCTGTAACGCCAAACTTTTCTTCCATTGCTTTAATGAGTTCTGATACTTCAAGAACAGTCATGTTAGCAATTGCTTCTAAAATTTCATCTTTTTTAGCCATATTATCTTCTCCTTATCTTTTATTTCAGCAGTAGCATGGCAAACAGAAGACTAATGCTGAATATTTGTAAAAAGTATAAACTTTTTATTCCCCAAACAAAGGCTTTTGCCTTTTACCGAATTAACCGGGGCTCCACTACCCCGCCGACTTCGTCGCCACCTCTTCGCCAGCGAAGGGGACTTCGAAGCGCTTACTTTCCTTCCTTCTGGTCAGCAACAGCCTGTATTGTTCTAACAAGCTTTTGCATAGGAGCATTAAGAACAAAAACAAGATTTTGTATAGGCGCCTTCATAGTACCCATAAGGCTCGATATAAGCTCCATTTTCGTAGGAAGCTTAGAAAAAGCCTCAAGTTGCTGCATATCAAATATATTGCCGTCTATATAGCCGCCCTTTACCTGCACAGGCGCCTCTTTAGTAAAATCAAAAATTGCTTTCACCGCAGAACTAGCATCGCCTTTTACCATTGCAATCGCAGAAGGACCAACAAGAAGATTATCAAGACCTGCAATACCCTTATTGTTAAAAGCAATTTTTGCATATCTGTTTTTAACAACTTTGTACTCTGTGCTTAATTCTCTTAATTTTCTTCTTAAACCTGTTATTTGCTCTACAGTAAGCCCCCTGTAGTCAGTTACAACAAAATCATTTACATTTTCAATTTTATCTTTTATCTCAGCAACAGCCTCTACTTTGGATGGCTGTACCTTTGTTACATATTCTGCCATATCTCAATCCTTTTACGCAGTCTTAAAATCTACTTTAACGCCTGGGCCCATTGTAGAAGAAACAGCAACTGAAAGGAAAAAATCTCCCTTCGTATCTGCCGGTTTTTTTCTTTCAACCTCAGCAACAACTGCTTTGATATTTTCTACAATCTGATTCACTTCGCTTGAAACTTTGCCTACTGCAAGGTGGAGAACTCCTCCCTTGTCAGACCTGAATTCAACACGACCCTTTTTAAGTTCAGACAACGCTTCTTTTATATTAAAAGTAACTGTTTGCGTTTTCGGGTTAGGCATTAGCCCCCTTCTTCCAAGAACAGGACCAAGCCGGCCAACATCTTTCATCATATCCGGCGTAGCAACAGCAACATCAAAATCAAGCCAGCCGTTTTTGATTTTTTCAACAAGATCAACATCTCCGACGTACGCAGCTCCGGCAGCTTTTGCTTCTTCTGCTTTATCGCCTTTTGCAAAAACAAGAATCTTCTTTTCGCCCGTAAACTGATGAGGCAGAACAAGAGTATCTCTTATGCCCTGAGCTTTTTTAAGCTTAAGCCTGATGGAAACTTCAACAGTTTCATCAAATTTTGCAAAAGCAACTTTTTTAACAATCTTTACAGCTTCTTCATAGGGATAGAACGCTGTTTTATCATATTGCTTTACTGCTTCGAGGTATTTTTTCCCCTTCTTCATGCTTCCACCTCCACGCCCATGCTTCTTGCAGTCCCTGCTATAATTTTCATTGCTGCATCAACATCGTTTGCATTTAAATCCGGCATTTTTGTTTCCGCTACTTTCTGTAAAGCTGCTTTTGACATTTTTGCAACTTTTGCTTTGTGCGGCTCTGCAGAACCTTTTTCTATGCTGCATGCTTTTTTAATTAAAACAGCAGCAGGAGGTGTTTTTGTGATAAACGTAAATGTTTTATCACCATAAACTGTAATAACAACCGGAATTGTAAGCCCTGGCTCCAAATTTTTTGTTCTGTCATTAAACTGCTGAACAAACTGCGGAGCGCTAACGCCATGAGGACCAAGTGCGGGTCCTACAGGAGGCGCAGGAGTCGCTTTTCCGGCCGGAACCTGTAGCTTAATAACAGCTATTATTCTTTTTTTGGCCATTTATTTCTCCAAAATGTGGTAAAGCGTTTCCCATGAGGGTGCCCGTCTCACAAAGTCACGGTTACCTTGTAACCGACTTTGCGGACGGATAGCATTTTTTCGCTTAAAAGCTGCAAAAATGCGCCAAGCTAAAGTTGCTTGTCAGTAATGTGTCTACATTATTGACAACCTCTCATTTGAAAACTCCCATCGTTAAACGGTAAAACTTACCGAAAAAAACAAATTATTTTGATAATTATCAGAATAAAAGGTATTACGTGCAAAGCGACCGCAGGGCTTGCCCTGCGCCCACCGCGCCTTTGGCGCGGATTCCGCTGCTTGCAGCGAGGTACGCTCACGCGAACCTTTTGTTTACCTCCTCGCTCGACCATGTGCAAGCTTCGCTTGTCCGCGGTTCTCGCTTCATCGGTAAATAAAAAATAATTTTATCTTTTATATCTGCTCAACTTGTGCAAAATCAACTTCTACAGGCGTTGCTCTTCCAAAAATGCCTACAACTACTCTTAACTTTCCTTTTTCGGCATTAACTTCATCAATTTTTCCTGTAAAAGTATCAAACGGACCGCCAATAATCTTGACTGATTCCCCAACATTAAATACTTGTTTAGATTTAACGTGCCTTGAAGCTTTAAGCTCTCCTGTTTTCTGTAAAATTGCTCTCATTTCGTCGGGAGAAATTGGGCTTGGCTTTAAGCTCCCCAAAGCTCCAACAAAACCTGTTACGCCCTTGATCTTCCTGATTTCTGCGCATACATTTTTCCAGCCTTTATCAGGCAAATTCATTTCAAGCAATATATATCCGGGTAAAAATTTTCTCGAAGTGATTTTCTTTTTACCATCTTTTATTTCAACAACTTCCTCTGAAGGAGTTTTTATATCGATAATATATTCGGAGAAGTTCTGATCTGTCATCAACTTTCTTATATGTTTCTCGATTCTGCCCTCATAACCTGAGTAAGCGTGAAGAACATACCAACCTTTTACCATTTATATCCCATACCCTGTTTGCCTTCCCTATGGCTAGAAAATAATATCCATTCCTATAATTAGCAAGAAATCTACAGCGCCAAGAAACAAAGAAATAATAACTACCGAAACAATAACTACTTTCGTAGATGCAGCAATATCAGCTCTGCTGGGCCAAACAACTTTTCTAAGCTCAGAGTAGCTTTCTTTAAAAAAAAGTCCAATTTTGGCAATTTTACCCATTTTTTTCATAAAAACTCCTGTTCCCGCATATCGAGCAGATTCCAAAACATCGACTTGCGGCACATATTGAAATTTATACAGGCCAGGCAGGATTCGAACCTGCAACATTCGGTTTTGGAGACCGACGCTCTAGCCGTTGGAGCTACTGACCTAAAACTTTATTTAATTTTGGTTTCTTTATGCACAGTGTGCTTTCTGTCAAACTTGCAAAACTTACTAAATTCAAACTTTGCCTGTGAATTTTTTCTATTTTTAGAAGTTGTATAGTTTCTTCTTTTACATTCAGTACACTGCAGAGCAATAAGCTCTACATTTCCCTTTTTTTTAGATGCCATACTAGAATCCCCTAAGTTTATGGATTAACCGGCAAACCGGTATTTCGTAATTTTGAGCCCTCGACCGGACTTGAACCGGAGACCCCCTCCTTACCATGGAGGTGCTCTACCGACTGAGCTACAAGGGCATACCTGTCCCGACAAGTCGAACGGAGAACGAGAGCAAAGAGTAACAAATTTGAAAATTTTTGTCAATAAGATTATATAATATTTTAAAATATATATTTTGGCGTAATTTTTTTCCATATCCAAAAATTACTTTTTTCACTCCAGAGTTCGTCCGGGGCCAATCACCGACTACAAAGAATTTGCAAAAAGCTCAAACTTGCGCAAAATATCAGAATAATCTTCAAAGAGCTTACAGAACCCGGAATAAGCTTTTGCATCAGGCGTATAGACATCTTTTATACGCACCATTTCCTGCGATGCTTGCGTCAGGGAGTTGTATACGCCAAGTCCTGTAAATGCAACGCACGCACACCCTATAAGCTCGCTATCCTTTACCTCTGGGGCAAGCAGTTTTTTTCCTGTCATATCTGCTTTTACCTGGTTCCACAAAGGGATTTCCGCCTGTCCGCCGGACAGCCTTATTTCTTCCACAGCAAGAGAATGTGATTCCATAATTCTTATAACCTCGCATACAGAAAAACCAATTGCTTTTAAAACAGCAGCACCTGCTTCCGGCATTACCTCAAGCCCTGTGAATGCGCCGTTGTTATACTTCCACAAAGAATTTCTTCCCAGATCCGGACTGCAGCATTGCGAAGCAGGTTGCGTCCCGGCGCAGTGGCAAAGTGCCCCTTGTGAGTACGGACGCAGTGCCTTGGCGCGCCGCGAAACGTGCAAAGCACGTGCAAAGCGAGCGCTGGGTAAAAAATAGAGCGAGTCGTCATTGTGTATAACCTTAGATATTTCCCCAATAAGTTCTGAATAAGACTTTTCTTCCTGTCCTGATATTTTTTTAAACCAGCTAAAATTTTTTCCGGAAGAATCAATTACTCCGGAAACATTATAAAAATCTTCTATTATATGCGGTAGTATTCTAAGGGTATCTGCTTTTACATTTTTTTTTGTGCAATAATTAATACCCTCTGAAGTTCCTGCCCTATCGCAGACAGCTCCTTCAAAAAGCGCGCCTGTTCCCAAAAGAGCCATAAGGTAATCGCTGGCTCCGGCAAACACAGGAATCCCTTTTCGCAAATAAAATTCCCTGCTGCTTTTTTCGGAGACATAACCCACAAGATTCCCGGCAAATACAAATTGCGGAAAAAGAGTAAGCTCAAGCCCTGCTTTTTTTATGGAATCTTCTGTCCATATATAAGGAGTAAATTCTTTATTCGGAAGCGGTTCTTTTAATTCTCCTGTCAGCAAATAGGGAAAAAAGCCGGATAGCGTAAGAAAGCAAGAAACATTCGCATAAATATCTTTTCTGTTTTCTTTATACCAGGCTATTTTGGGAAGAAAAAAAGAAATGTTATCGGCTATATCAGTTTTTTTATTATCGAGCCACAATAGAGACTCGGCCATATAATTGCCGTCCCGGCATATAGGTATCACAGAAGGGCCGCTTCCGCTAAAAACAACTGCTTCTGCTTTTTCGAGCAGCGGGAGCTCTTTTAGCGCTTTTTTAAGGGAATTAACCCAAAAATCAGTTTTCCAGTTATAAATATCTCCGCCAATTTCTTCGTAGCGAATTTTCCGGTACGATGCAAGAATTCCTTTTTTATCTATTATACCGGCTTTTATCGAAGAGGTTCCAATATCAACGCCTGCAACATGGACGTTGCGCCCGGCGCAGCGACAGAGATGTCGCAATGAAGCGCCGGGAAGAACTTTATAAGCCATAAGAAAAAGTAATTTGAGGGTCGCTTAACAGGCGCTGAATTATTTCGCTGTTGTCAATCAATGGAGTTAAAGTTCTCTGCTGATGCAATCTTGAAATAACACGGGCAAAGAGGTTTGATATCGGGGCGCTTACATACCACTCTTTTGCGTAAAGCGCATCTGTATGATACACGGCATTTGTTCCTATTACTTTATCGAAGTAACCGTCTCTGTAAGCTTTATCAAAATTTTCAATAGCATTGCCTGTAAAAAGCGGAAGGCTTATTGCGCAAATAATTTTTTCTGCGCCAAGTTCCCGAAGACGCCGCATTGCTTCAATCATTGTTCCGCCGGTCCCTACCATATCGTCTGCCATAAAAACTGTTTTTCCCTTTACATCTCCCAGCAGCTTCATCTCTGTAATATTGCTTGCTTTTGCATCGCTGGAAATTTTGGAATAGTCTCTTTCTTTGTAAAGCATGGCAAGCGGTTTTTTGAGGTTATCAGCAAAAAACTTGTTTCTTTCAACAGCTCCTGAGTCAGGCGAAACAATAACTAAATTTGATTTCTCTACATCAATAAAGTTAAAAAGCATTTTTATTATCTGATATGATGCATGAAGATCTTCCATTCTGCACTTGTTAAAACAGTTTTCTATTTCTTTGGAGTGTATATCTAGAGTGATTATTCGGGCGACTCCCATGTTTTCGATTATTCTTCCAAAAAGAGCTGCTGTAAGAGCTTCTCTTCCTTTGCGTTTATGCTGGCGCGCATACGGATAAGCAGGCACAACAACAGATACAAAGCTTGCTCCGGATTGTATTACTGCATCAATTGTCGCAAACAGCATAAAAACATGGTCGTTTACAGAGAGTTTATGTTCTTTGCCGTCCTCATTTATATCTATGCCATAATGATTTTCAACATCCTGGACAATGTAAACATCCATTCCTCTTACAGATTTTTTTATATCTGCTTTGTATTCGCCATTGGCAAATCTTGTATATTTTACAGGAACTTTAAACTCAGGGACTCGATATTTTTCAATATCCGGATATCTATTGAGATCTTCCCAAAGATTGGCATTTTGAATATCTTTTAATAAATTGATCTTTCTTTCGATCTCATTTTTTTCAATTCCATACGTTTTTGATATAAGATCAATATGCTGCTGGTGTTTGCGGCTGTAATATCTCTTAAGATTGTGAACAATATCATTCGTAAAATGATCCGCCCCCGGACAACCAATAATGCCTAGATTCATTGGCCTTGAAAAATACATTTTTTACCTCAGCTTGTGTGGTCATTAGTTTACTTTGATAAAACACTAATTCAAATCAGAGTAAATAGTATAGCAAATAATTGTATGGATTACAAACAAAAACGAATGAAAAAAACTCTTTTTTGCGCAAAATTTGATAAAAAAGTTACTCCTGGTTTTCATCAGGATATTTAAATACTTTCCCTTCGCTGTTTTTTAGATAATAAAACCCGTTCTCTCTTTTTACAATAGAATTTCTGTCGAGCATAATTTTTCCGCCGCCGTCCGGAAGGTCGACGGCAAGAAGCGGGAGCGAAAGGCTAGACATTTCTGTTTTTAATTCTTCCATGATTTCTATGCCCTGCATAAGGTTTGTCCGAAAATGCGAAGTGCCTGCTGCAATATCTCCCTGAAAAAAGTAGTACGGCTTTACAGAAATCGAAACAAGTTTGTAGAAAAGCTCTTTAAGCTGATCTTTCAAATTGTTTATTCCGCGCAGCAGAACTGTTTGATTAAAAACAGGTATCCCGGATTTTACCAGCAAATCAATAGCTTCGCTGTTCTGTTCAGCGACTTCATCTGAATGGTTAAATTGCGTAAAAATATAGAGCGGCCGGTATTTTTGTAAATTATTTACAAGCGCACTGTCGATTCTTGATGGCAGGACGACCGGGACTCTTGTGCCTATTCTTATTACGATGTTTTTCGATACTTCTCTTATTGATTTGCAAAGGTACTCAAGAAGGCTGTTGTCGAGCACAAGCGGGTCGCCGCCGGAGATTAAAACTTCTCTAATATTTTTGTTGGCTTTTAGGTAGTCAGTTAAGGTTTTTATCTCTGCTTTAGTTGGGGCTTTGACCTGGGTTTTGTCGAGATACCGCCTAAAGCAGTGGCGACAGTAAAGCGCGCATTGGCCTGTGGCAATAAAAAGGACTCTATCGCGGTACCTGTGGATTATTCTGTCCGAAATTGAGAATTTTTTATCGCAAAGCGGGTCTGTTTTTTCGTAGTCAAGTATTTTAAGCTCTTGTACTGATGGGACAAATTGTCTGCGAAGGGGATTTTCTGCACTGCTGCTTTTGCTGGAATTTTCTTTTGGGGTATTTGTACTGATGCTTTTCCGGCTTTTTGCGCTATTCGCTGCGAGTTGCAGATAAAAAGTTGTTGTTGCAATTCGCTCTAAATTAAAGTTGCTTTCTATATAAGATATTTCTTCTTTGGTAAAAAAAGAGAGCTCTTTAAGTTTTTGATAAGTCAAGATTTCATGTTCCAAAAAAGTCATAAATCACGCTGGGGCGCTCTATTTTGCCTATCTATTAGTATTCTCATATTCTTGAGCCGTGATGGAGTCGAACCATCGACCCGCAGATTAAGAGTCTGCTGCTCTACCAGCTGAGCTAACGGCCCCAGATTATTCAAATATACACTAGCAGAATATTGGATAAGTTTCAAGTAATAAATAGATAGCGCTGTCAAGCAGTTTTAACAAAAACAGCTTGTGCAAAGAAATGTGTCTTACGCCCGGCAGGAGTCGAACCTGCGACCTGCGGATTCGAAGTCCGACGCTCTATCCAGCTGAGCTACGGGCGCTCAAAAAATTGGGTGGATGACGGGACTCGAACCCGCAACAACCAGAACCACAATCTGGTGCTCTACCTTTGAACTACACCCACCATGATTTTTGTATGTTTATAATGGATGATTTGCACTTTTTTGTCAAGAAACCTGTGATTAATTCTTGTGCTTATGCAAAGAACCAATTGTTAGCAAAATTTCGATGGATAGCCCGAACACTATTTTTTCCCTTCGTCTTCCTGTTCTTTTAGGGCTTTAACCAGCTTGATGGCAAGACTGCGGCTTTTGGGACTAAGTTTGTCAGCTATATCAATCAAAAGCCGAATATCCGGCGATAGAGAAAAAATAGTTTTTTGTTGTTTTTGATTTTCCTCTCCGGTAATAAGATATTCAACAGATACCCCCAGAGCGCGGGCGATTTTTACTGCATTTTCGGCATTGGGAATAGCATTATGCGTATTAAGATAATTATCCAAAGTATGTCTTTTTATTCCTGTTATTGCAGAAAGTTCCTTTACCAAAATCCCCGAGTAAATTAACTCTGATTTTAAATTCTCTTTAAATCCCATGAAATTACAGATTAGCTAAAAAAGGATAATACAATATTGACATTATTCTTTTTTACATGATATAAAACGACATTAGTCTTTTTTAGGCAAACAACGCGGAAAGTATGTAAGTTTACACAGGTTTCCAAGAATTTAAATAGGTTAAAACCATGTTTTACTAAATTTTTCGGCTTTTTTGCCTTGTCCGCCCTTGTGGGTGGTTAATCAGCTATGACACGCTTTCCCAAAAAGAAGGCGATGTGTCATAAAAAGGAGTTTTTCTATGAAGAAGGGTTTTAAGTTATTTGGATTTTTTGCTTTTGTAACATTTATTGCTTTTTTGTTTACAGGGTGTGCGACTGCTGCTCCCGGCAGGCAGGTTGTTAATGAGGGAGAATTTAGCAGGCAGGTTATTATTCCTGCAAAAGATTTTGAGTCCCGGGGGCTTGTATTCACAGAAATAGAATATAGAGTCACTTCCAGAGCAGGCCGTAGCGGTGAAACCACCGGAGAAGCGTTTACATACCAGGCTTTGCTTAGAGAAGCGCAAAGACTCGGAGCAGATGCCATTATAAATGTTACCATCGACAGAATAATAACCAAGTCAGCAGAGCGCGGAGTAACCACAACAGTTCATCGCTATTTAGGAACTGCGCTGGCAATAAGGTACACAACTGCACTAAGGAATACTATTACAACAACTACTGTTCCGGGCGGCACTGTTACCACAACAAGTGACCAGTTTATTGTAAACAACGATAGCAGCCCCAAGCAGCGAGCAACTCCGCAAGCAAATGCTCGAGAGCGGCGAAACAGAAGATAATAAAAGGAAGCTTATTTAGATGAAAAAGATAGTATTGGTTTTAATATTTTTACTGGTTGCAGCATCTCTCTTTGCAGATATTCAGGTTGGCGGCGCTTTTGGGCTTAATCGCAACTCTCATTTCGAGTGGGAATCATCTTCCAAAGCAGGGTTTGAAGTAGGCGCATTTGCAAATATATATCTAAGCAGAATATTTTCTATACAGCCAGAATTTAATTTTATATATTTTAGAGTCGGGCGCGAGATATGGATGGGTGGCTTGCAGAACGGTACAGCTACATATAGATTCTTTGAAATTCCTGTTCTTGCGAAATTTAATTTTGGGGATTTTAGTGTTTTCCTTGGTCCGGCAATGCAAATTATACTTGGGGATATAAACGTCGAATGGAACGGTGGTAGCTCCAGCTTCCCTCCATATAACAGGTCAGTGTTTGGAGCTATTGCTGGTATAGGCTATGCGCTTCCTGTGGGTAATGGGGATCTTATTTTTGATTTAAGATTTAGGCTCATAGGCACCCATGAGCGTTATCATGCGTTTCCCTCTGGCTCCACCATAGGGTTTCGCGTAGGCTATGCTTTTTGGCTTTGGTAATATTTCGCCCCGCGTACTTAAGCGGGGCTTTTTTTAGAATTTGCCGCACCTAATATACAAGAATTTATAGATACTTTCTACTCCTTCCCCGCAGCGACAAAAAGGTAAGTGCTTTTCCACTTTATCTCTTTATCCGGCAGGGTTTTTAATGCCTGCTCCTTTACCCTCTCATACAAATGCCCCTCGACCAAAGAAAGAAGAATCGAGCCATAACTTTCCAGCGACTCGTCAAACCATTTTTCTACGTCGTTTTTATTTATAACACGGGTTTCAAACCACTCTTTTTCCCTGAATTTTATTTTTTTAAACCCTGTTTCATGGAGCACTTTTTCCAGCCCCTCTGTATCCAGATATATTCCATATTTGCTTTCTTCATAAACAGTTTTTTCTGCATTCAAAAAAATATCAAAATCACCTTCTTCAAAAACAGTCCTGTCCAAAAATTGCGATATTCTCGAAGATTTTGATGCCAGGTTTTCTGCAAGCGAAATTCTGCCTTTTGCATCCAAAAGAGCAAACAGCCTCTCTGATATTTGCTTGACATTGCTCTGTTTTAAAAACAGATTTCGCCCCGCTATAATATCATAGATTCCGGTTTCTTTTTCGTTACGCAAGTAATCTGCGGGGCTTTCGTTAATCAATATTGGTTTTTCTGTTTTCTCGGTATATATCGAGTGCTTGTCGATAATTTCTATGTCGCGTTTGTCGTTATTTACATAAAACACTCCGCCTTCCGGCACATGCCTTATTGCTTCCCAGATTAAAAGCCCCCTGTCGCGGCTGGTTATCAGAATTCTGTCGTGACGGTTTATATTAACCTGCGAGAAAATTCTTTCACGGACAGCAGATAAAATTATATTTTTATTGTCTGAGATTCGTTTATACCATTCATCTTTCTTTTTATCCGGAGGAGAAAAGGTCAGGGTTTCCTGGCTAAAATCATCTCTTTCCATTTGGGCTTCTATTTGCGCTTCTCTTCTGCGGAAAATATCTTTCTTTAGTTCTGCTTCAAAACCTATGTCGCCCGGCTCATAAAAAACTTTGCCCTTTAGAGCATCGGGTAAATACTGCTGCGCAACCCAGCGCTCTTTGTAATCGTGCGGGTAGAGATAATTCTTGCCGTGACCAAAACTTTCTTTGTCCCTGGAAGAGTCCTTTATGTTAGCCGGTACTTCCATGTGCTTTTCTTCTTTTATTGTTTTAAGTGCATTAAAAATCGCCAGAACAGAATTTGACTTTTTTGTGCACGCAAGATACAGAGCAGCTTCGGAGAGAATAATCTGCCCCTCCGGCATTCCAATGCGCTCAAAAGCCTGAGCTGCCGCATTGGCGACTACAAGCGCATTGGGATCCGCAAGCCCTATGTCTTCGGCTGCAGAAATAGTCAAACGCCTTAGTATAAACTTTGGATCTTCACCTGCATCAAGCATTCTTGCAAGCCAGTACAAGGTTGCATCCGGGTCAGAACCTCTTATTGATTTTATAAATGCACTTATAATGTCAAAATGATAATCTCCTTCTTTGTCATAAAGAAGAACTTTCCGCTGTATACTGTCTTCTGCTGTCTCCATGCTTATATATATTATTTCGCCATCCGGCGGTGGAAATTGTTTTGGCGTTGTCTCGATTGCAAGCTGGAGAGCATTGTAGAGGGTTCGGGCATCTCCGTTTGCAATGTCTGCAATATGTTCGAGCGCCCCTTCTTCAAATACTACTTTATATTTGCCATATCCTTTTTCTTTATCTGCAAGGGCTCTTGCTGCTGCTTTTAGGAGATTTTCTTTTGAAAGCGGCAGAAGCTGAAATATTCTGCTTCGGCTAACGAGCGCAGAGTTTACCTCGTAAAAAGGATTCTCTGTTGTTGCTCCTATCAGTATAAATGTTCCGTTTTCAACCCAGGGAAGCAAGGCATCCTGCTGAGCTTTGTTCCACCTGTGAACTTCATCTACAAAAAGTATTGTTTTTTTGTCATGCAATTCGAGCCGCTTCTTCGCTTCGATAATTTCATCTCTTATCTCTTTTACGCCGGATAACACAGCATTGATGGTAACAAATGCGCTCTTTGTTGTTTTTGCAATAATCTGGGCAAGGGTTGTTTTTCCTGTCCCGGGCGGACCGTAAAAAATAAGAGATGAGAGCTGGTCTGCCTGAATTGCCCGGCGCAAAAGCCTGCCTTTTCCTACAAGGTGTTCCTGCCCTATAAAATCATCAAGGGTTTCGGCGCGCATTCTTGCTGCAAGGGGAAATTCTCTGTTATTTATTGAAGATGAAAACAAATCCATGCTTTCCATAATATACCAAATTATATACTAAATTGGAAAAAATTGTGTCTACAATAATAAATCAAACTATTTTTTTTGATATTTATAGAATGTTGAATAAAATATGAGGTATAATAATTATATGGAAAAAACTGATAATCTTAAATGGGTAGAGAAAAAAAAAGAAGTTATAAAAGATTTTAAAATATTTAGCGCTTGTGAAGTTACAAGCACTGCGCCGGATGGCAGGGAAAACACTTTTGTCCGGCTTGATTCCCCGGATTGGGTAAATATTGTATGTGTTGTAAAAGATAAAAACAACGAGGACGCTTTTTTAATGGTAAGGCAATATAGACATGGCAGCAATTCTATAACAATGGAATTTCCCGCAGGACTCGTGAATAATGGCGAAGAGCCGGTAATTGCAGCCCAGCGGGAACTTCTCGAAGAAACCGGGTACAGTGCAGAAAAATTTGTCCTCATTGGGTCAATAAAGCCGAATCCTGCTTTTATGAGCAATACTTCCTACACATATTTTGCTGTTAATCCTGTAAAATCAACTGAACAATCTCTTGATGAAGATGAACTTATAGATGTTAAGATAATTCCTGTAAAAGAGTTTGAAAATAAGATGGGAACAGGCGAATATGTGAATGCAATAACAATTCTTGCATATCTCTGGTATGATAAAAGGATGAAATAGTCGAAGTTGTCCAATTTGACAACTCCATAAAACCGATCACTTTTTTAAAATATTTTTAAGAAAAGACAAAACTTCTGCACCTGTTGGCGGGCAGCCGGGGCAAAAGGAATCAAACCCCGAAGCACACTGCCCCACACCCACTTTGCCTCCGGCTCCGGCTGGTTTTTGTGCTCTAAACCCCTGCCCTATATTTACTTGCCCCAACTGCTCTTGCTCAGACCTGCTCATTCTGGAGAGGGCAAAAATCAATGCAGCGTAACAGGCGCTGCACGCCCCGGCTTCGTTTATCGAACTTGAAAGCTGTTTTACTTTCCCTTGGGGCTGCGGACGTGGCAGCGCCGGAACAGCGGAGTTTTGGTTGAGTTCCCGAATTTGAGCGGGACCTGCAGAGCCCACACCCAGCTCTTCTGCAAGACCTATGTAGGGGATGTCGCTTACCTTGTAACCCATAAGCTCTGCAACCCAAGCATCGCAAAGTACCGGGTCTCTGGCTCCAAACATTCGGCCTGAATATACAGGGTTTCCGCCTTCTTCAAAATCAAGGTCTCCGCAAATACCATCAACTACTATAAAATCATTGCGAACTGCTGTATTAAGAAGGGCAATTGGTTTGGTAAGGCCAAGGGTATGAAAGCGTTGCTTTTCCTTGTCGCTTATAATGCCTTTGTTGTTCTTGAGCGCGCAAGTTAACTTGGTTTGGCAATGTCCCTTCATCACCGGTAAATTGATCATAAAATCCAGGTTTAGGGCGCTTTTACATATTTCTATTTCTAAACCTTTACAAATTACAACTTCGCAAGAGTCTTTTTGTGTGTCAATAAGCTGAACCCCTGTTTCTTTTGCAAGAGAAGTGTATCCGCAGGCAGAAAAAGCTTTTGAGGTTGAATCCCCTACCCACGAGCCTTCCAGAATAACTATATTATTAAAACCGTTTTTTTGAAGATATGTTATGAGCCCTTTGCTCTGTGTGCGCGCTCTCGCTGGAAGATAGAGAATGAGCACAATAATGTTTTGAAGAATCACGGCTATAACCTTGAACATAATTTCGGTCATGGACAGGAGCATGCCAGCGAGATGTATTGCTTATTGAATTTGCTTGCTTTTTTGTTTCATGGGATATTGTCGTACACAGATGAACTGTACGGCAGGGCTCGCGACCGCCATGGCCACCGGACAGAGTTTTTCATTCATCTGCGTGGTGGGCTGTGGTATGTCCTTCACGATAGCTGGGATTCTTTCCTCATATGTGTTGCCGGCGAGGAGCCTGGGTAGCTGTAGCAGCCATACATGATATCTGTTTTTACCAGACTCGTTTTGCATAAGGCTTGAAAGGGATACCTATGCTTTTACGCTTTTCTGCATGGGTTTTTGTTGCACAGAAATTCGCAATTCTCAGTTTTGCCATTGCATTTGATGGTGTGGGCTGACTAATTTTCCCCTGAATAGTTTGCCAATGGGGCTCTGTAAAAGTTATAAAAACATACTTTTTCTAAATTCCGAATTGCTGATGGTAAGATGCAAAATATTGATATTTTTTGCAAATATATCTACAATGCTTTAACTTTAGGAAGACGAATTATGATTAAAAAAGCATCGAAATTTTTCAAAATAGTATTGGTTTTACTGGTATCCTTAGGGCTTGCAGGCTGCACAAGACGTGTGGTGATTTACAACTGGGAAGATTTTGAACCCACAGGCCGTGCAAGGAGAATAGAAATTCACAACTGGGAAGGTTTTAAGCCAATAGGTCGTGATGAATGGTTAGCCCGTGCCAACTATGCACCGCCGCCGCAAGATCAGCCGCTTTTGGAAAGTATAGTCGCAAGACCGGACAGGCGCGGCGGCACTTTCCACATCGCCAATATAGGAGACGTGCGCACTTTTAACTTAGTAGTTGGAACACGCGAAGCTGACTCAGGCGGACTTTTGGGCAACTTAATGACGCCTTTAACTTACTTTTGCCCGGTTACCAGAGAACAATTGCCTTGGGCAGCGGAAAGCTGGGAAATTACCGAACTTGAAAACGGCGGCGTAAAAATACTATATACCTTGCGTGATGATTTATTCTGGACATACCTTGATGGCAGGCAAGTGCCTGTAACCAGCGATGACTTTATATTCTGGTACGATACGATTAACGGCAATCCTGCCTTTAACACAATCGCCGGGCCAGGTCAGTGGGTATTGATGCCCGACGGCACGTCTGTACGCACTACTATTCACAGAGTAAGCGATCGGCAGTTTTATTTTATTAGACCTCAGCCTCACTGGAATTTGCCCTGGGCTACCAATGAAACTGTAGGTCCTCGCCACATCTATGAGCCTCTCTACGTGAAAGGCGGGGTTGCGGCTGTCAACGCTGCCTTTACTATAGCTCACGATCCGCGCCTAATACCATCAATGGGACCTTTTCATATTGTCGAATATATGCCAGGGCAAAGGATAACCCTTCAGCGCAACCCAGGTTTTTTTGATTCTGATTCAATCCATATAGAGCATATTGTTGTCCACATTATTCCGGAGTTGGCTACCCAATGGCTGATGTTCAGAAGCGGACAGCTTGATGCTATTGGCGCAAGACCAGAAGATCTCATAGATATGATAGTTGGTCAGAGCAGCGCCGTTACCGGCTGGACTGCCTTTAGCAATCGCGGTAACTCAGCGACAGGTACTTTGTGGACATTCAACCAGAACTCCGTTAACCGCGGAACACCGCAGTACGAATGGTTTAACAGGCGCGAATTCAGGCAAGCCATGAGCAGCCTGGTCAATCGGGAGCGTATTGCCAGCCAGGTTTCGCGCGGACTTGCCGTACCTACATCAAGTTTTAGGGCGATTAGCCACCCTCATTTTAACCCGGATATTGTTTTGCCTTGGGATTTTTGCCTTGATAGAGCTGTGAAGTTACTGGAAAGCATTGATATTAGGCGCGATGACCAGGGAGTAATGCGGGATTGGGAAGGCAGACCAATTGAATTTACTCTTGCCATTCCTGCTGCTGTTGCTGCCACCTCAGATACGGCAATCATAATTGCCTCTACTGCCGCTCAAATTGGAATTAACATTACTGTCAGCCCGCTGGATTTTCAGCTTTTGGTGAATCAACTTACAGAAACTTTCGACTGGCAATCTTTGATAATTGGTGTAACCCAACCGAGCTTGCCAGGCTCAGGCACAAATGTCTGGCAGTCGCATGGTAACTTGCACATGTGGTATCCTTTTCAGGAAACACCTGTAAATGAGTGGACCCGCCGTAAAGATTATTTGTTTAATGCCGAATCACGCGAGATGAATCCTGTACGAAGACAGGAAATCTCTGATGAGTTTGAACGCCTATTGCAGGAAGAAATGCCCCTGATATATCTTAATCGAGGGATAGCATTTCTTGCTGTAAATAACCGCTGGGACATGACAAACTTTTTTTTCGATGCCTCTGCTGCGACTATTGTAACGAGCCTGGGTGGATTTGGTCAAAGCAGTCCAACTGCAATTCCGCGTATGTGGCTGCGTAAAGGAGGAGAGTGATTTTTATTCAAGTGATTAACTGGTTAAGGCTTGCGGCTTTTACCGTTGCAAGACCGTTTATTGCCTTCAAGAAAAAGATGCCGCTCTTCTCATACATAATAGGGCGATTCTTTTTAATGCTGGCAATGTTGTTTGTCCTGGGCTTTGGTATCTTTGGACTAATGGCTCTTATCCCGGGCGACATTGTATCACAGGTAATGATGCAGCAGTTATTGACCGGAGACGGCTCGCCAATGGCTGCGGAAATAACCGCAGAATGGGCGGAACAAATGCGCTCTGAACTGGGTCTTGATCAGCCTTTTTATGTTCAATATTTTAGGTGGCTGCGAAATGTTTTGGTATACCGTGATTTGGGTGTAAGCCTTATTACACAAGCGCCTGTTTCCTTTTTAATTGCCAGCAGGCTTGCAAACACCGTAGTCCTTGCCTTAATAAACTTGACTATGGTTACTGTATTTTCGTTCCTGCTGGGCGTTTATTTTTCTTCCAAAGCCGGAAAAAACTCCGACTTGGCGATTCAGTTTATAGCGCTTTGTTTTCACAGTTTCCCTGGAATGTTGTTTTTGATTTTAGCGCAAATGTTTGCTGCTGCGACAGGTTGGTTTCCTTTAACGGCGTTCCCTCACTTTACTTTTGCAAGCGACCCGCTTGCCTTTATCTTTGCATATATTCACTTTACCTTTTTACCGTTGTTTTCCATGTTTTTGATGGGCGTGGGCGGCACTTTAAGGCGTGTAAGGGCAGCTATGCTTGACGAGCTTGGCAAGCCGTACATAATAGCCCTGCGCTCTCGCGGCATTGCCGAGTGGAGAGTTTATCTTTGTCACGCTTTTAGAAACACATTAAACCCTTACATTATTTCCATGGCTACAATGCTGGGGGCGATTTTTGGCGGAGCGTTAATTTTTGAAATAATCTTTGCGTATCCAGGTATGGGGCAGTTAATTTTTGCTGCAGTAAGACAGCAAGATGTCAATTTGGCAATGGCAAGTTTGATGGTAATTTCGGCGCTTAACCTGATTGGTATGCTTATAAGTGATATTTTGGTTGCCGTTATTGACCCGCGCGTGCGCTACGGTAAGGAGGACTAAGTGAAAAGGTTTTTTGTATATCTTAAAACTAGACCTGTCGGCATGGCCTCACTTATAGTATTGATTCTCATGTATATCATGATGATTTTTGCCGAGTTTATCGCGCCTTACAACCCAAGAACAGCGTTCCCCTACAGTTATCACCCGCCTAACGTGCGTTTTGTAAACAGCCGGTTGCAAGCCCAGGAACACAGGGTTATTGATACAGTAGCCTGGCAATACGGAGCTGTCGGCAACAGTTTTACTCCCATTCAGTTTTTGGGCAAAGGCGAACGTACTTATTTGTGGGGCTTCATTCCAATGGAACGCAGGCTTTTTGTTTCCAGCGACCCGCAAATGCCGGTTTTTTTAATGGGAGCCGACATTTTGGGGCGTTGCATCTTTTCGCGAATTGTTCACGGCTCGCGCATTTCGATGATTATCGGCTTTGTGGCGATAGCCATCTCAACATTGATAGCGATGCTGTTAGGCGGTATAGCCGGATTTTTTGGCGGAAAACTGGACTCAATTATTATTCGCAGCGCCGAATTTATAATTTTGATACCCGGCTTGTATCTCATTTTGTTTATTCGTTCTATGCTTGGCGTTGACATGAGCCCGGGGCAGCTTTTCATGTCTATCACTTTAATTTTGGCGTTTACTGCCTGGCCTACCGGAGCAAGGCTTTATCGCGGCATGATCCACAGTATAAAACGCGAAGATTTTGTGCAAAATGCCAAGTTAGAGATGATTCCAAGTTTCGTTATTATATTTAAGTATTGTATTCCGCACATAGCCAGCATAATTATTGTAGTTACAGTGCTTGGTATTCCGTCAATGGTTATGACCGAAGTAATATTGTCTTATCTGGGACTTGGCATTCAGGACCCGTCAGTAAGCTGGGGCTCGCTCATTAACCGCGACATTACCACTATCAGTAATCTTCGTAATTTTCCCTGGCTCTTAAGCCCGATGTGGTTTTTGATAGCTTTTGCTTTTAGCTTTAACTTTTTAGGCGATGCCTTGCGCGATTACCTTGACCCGTTCCACACACGCAAAACATTAGACTTTAACAAGTTTTTGCCAAAGAGATTCCGCAAAAAGGTTAAAGAAGTTGTCGCTTGCGAACATGATGCTTCGGTTGATGCTCCCATTACAGGCAGCGGCGCAGAGCCCCTGCTCGAAGTAAAAAACCTGAAAGTAAAGTTCAGACTATTACGGGGAGCCGAAACGCTGGTTAACCAAGCTGTGCGCGGCGTTTCCTTTAGCCTTAACCGCGGCGAGATTTTGGGCATTGTAGGTGAGTCCGGCAGCGGCAAGAGTGTCAGCACTCACGCCATTCCTGCCCTTTTGCCGTTAAACGCAACAATAACCGGCTCTATCAAGTACGAAGGAAACGAGCTGGTCGGTCTTACCGCCAAAGAAATGCGCAAGTACCGCGGTAAAAAGATCGGTATGATTTTCCAGGAGCCAGGTCGTTCCTACGACCCTCTGTACACGATGAGTAAAACCTTTTGGGAAACTTACCGTAACAGCGAGCCTAAAATTACAAGAGCGCAAAGTGATGAAAGAGCTGCCAGGCTGCTTGAAGAAGTTGGCATCGACAATGCCAAAGAGCGTTTAATCAACTATCCGCATCAATTTTCCGGCGGACAGCTTCAACGTGTGGGAATTGCTTTGTCGCTGGCACAAGGCTGTGATTTATTAATCGCAGACGAGCCGACAACCGCGCTTGATGTTACCGTGCAAAAACAGATCATCGACTTGTTAAAAGATCTGCGTAAAACACGCGGCCTGTCGATTATTTTTATCAGCCACGACATCGACTTGGTTTCTGATATTTCCGACCGCATGATTGTAATGTACTGCGGCCTTATGATGGAAGGCGCAAGTTCCGAGCAGTTTATGACAAGCGCTATCCACCCTTACGCCAAAGACCTTTTGGCTGCCAGCCCTAAGTTTGGCAATCATTATACCAATACACCTCTTGCGGTTATTCCCGGACAGGTGGCTGATCCTGCTTATCCTGAGCCGGGCTGCCCTTACGCTCCTCGCTGTTCTGTTGCAAGCGAAGAGTGCCGCGCAACAATACCTGTTATGACTGCCGCCGAAAACGGCCGTTTCTACCGCTGTATAAAGGGAGCTGCTGAATGACAAACGAAAACAATGTACTTACGATTACCAATTTACGCAAACGTTTTGACTTAGAGGCAGGCTTTTTTGCCCGCTTTGGCAAGTTTGTTCATGCAGTAAACGGCGTCTCTTTTTCTATCGGCAGAAACGAAACCTACGGTCTTGTAGGAGAGTCTGGCTGCGGCAAAAGTACCACTGCCAAACTTTTGGTACGAATGTTCGACGCAAACGAAGGCGAGATAATCTTTCGCGATCCTGTTACCGGCGAAAATGTCGATGTGCGTAAAATCAAAGGGCAGGATTTAAGACATTACCGAGAAAAGGTGCGCTATGTTTTCCAGGACCCTGCCAAGTCGCTTAACCCCCGCATGACTGTTTACGAAGTATTAACATCCGGCGCAAGATACTCCACAAATAAAAGACCGGACAGCGTGTTACGTGCAGAGGCTGCCAATATCCTGGAAGAAGTCGGCCTTTCTGCAAAAGACCTTGAGCGGCGGCCCACGGAGTTTTCCGGCGGACAGCGCCAGCGCATTTCGATTGCCCGAGGCCTTTTGCAAAAGCCCAGTGTTCTTATTTGCGATGAAGTAGTTTCCGCACTTGACGTATCGATACAGGGGCAAATCCTCAATCTTTTGCTTGAACTTCGCAATGCGCGTAAAGCAAGCGGTCAGGAAATATCTTATCTTTTTATTGCACACAACTTGCGTGTTGCCTGTTATTTTTGCGACAGAATTGGAGTTATGTACCGCGGCGAAATTATGGAAGAAGCCGAAGCAGACGAGATTTGGCGGCAGGACTCAGGCAAAAGCCACCCTTACACTGAATTGCTTTTTTCGTCTATGCAAAGCGGTGACCCAAACGCACAAACCCCAAAAGTTTTTGCAGGCGAAGTAAAAAGTGTAAGATCCCAAACCGCCGAAAAGACCGAAACAGGCTGTGCGTTTGTTCATCGGTGTCCCTACGTTGAAGATCGATGCTTTAAGGAAAATCCGTTGTTAAAAGAAGTTAAACCAGGGCACCGTATAAGATGCTGGCTCAGATAACTTCACGCGTTTACCTTACGCGTGAAGTTCATCGAGAGCACTGCGAACGCACGTCGCAACGAAGTTTCGAGCGAGTTTCCGGCGAAAACACGCCAAGCCATCAGTGTAAAATATTGGTATGCGCCTGCCACGCTGTCTGACCCCGAAAAACAATTTTTTCTGTTTCCATGTTTTTAAGCTCATGGTAAAAAATATTATCCTTCCTATATGCTACAGATTCAATATCAACTTCGGATGATACTTCTTCGATATATTCTGCAGAAAGCTCCGAGAGAGAATGTGTTTTATGAAATTCAAGCGGAACTGTATTCAAAATCCATTTTATATAACACATACTTGTAACATGCGCGTTCATATCAAAATCATAAGCCCCTACCCTAAAAATCGCAGTAGTTTTTTCTCCGTCAAATTTCTCAACTCTGATTTTAAAATCTTCGGGCATTATTGATTCTTCCGTTATTGCAATATCATTCAGAATTTCGTCGGTCTTACACAGCCTTCTTGTATTGAGATCTATAAGCATCCAATTTGTGACTGATTTCGCAAGTTCCCGCCCTTCTTCATCTTTTAAAATAAAGTCACGAAGAGCGCGTATACCTGTTTTATTTCTTGGCCATGTTTCTGATGTTACAACACTTCTCCATGCAGGATAGTTTGAAAACTTTACATATTGTCTTGCAAGCATCCATGTCAAATTATGTTTTGCAAGGTCAGCAATGCTTATGCCAAGATCTGAGCATTGCCTGGAAGCTGTTTCCTGCATTATTGCGCAAAGCACTACAGGCGTTGCAAAACCTGTTGTGCCAACATCAAAAGAATTAATTGTAAAAA
The DNA here is from genome assembly GCA_009786125.1 of Spirochaetota bacterium. Classification (GTDB taxonomy): domain Bacteria; phylum Spirochaetota; class Spirochaetia; order CADAEX01; family CADAEX01; genus WQTU01. Next base: position 6,269 of record WQTU01000136.1, on the reverse strand, counting down.
CATCTCTATACTTCATGCGGAAGATTGTAAATAGACAGGTAAATTATGTCAATTAAAAAAAGGCTCAAAAAATACTTTCTTCCCCGGATGGCGGCATGGAACAAATATAAACCTATCTATAAACTCCCGGGATCTGCGGCATTGCGAAGCAGGCCGCGTCCTGCGCCGCGACACGGATGTTATTATCCCGGACTTGTTGCGGGGCGCAATCTAGCGCAGGGAAAACTTCGCTTTAAACCTGCCGAGAACCGGATCTTTTTCCAAAACCCCAAGCACATTTTCCATTTCTTGTTCATTTGAAAAAAGAGCTTTTCTTATAGGGTCATCGTAATCCTTTTTTCTGCTCTTGATTATCTCTTGTTCGATTTTTAAAAGCAGTTTTTCATAATCTGCTTTTAAGTTACTCAAAAGATCATGGTCCGGTTTTTCTTTTTTATAAAGCATCATAGCTATAGAGAGCGCATGAAAAAGTTTTCTCGATTCATACAATTCAAACTCTTCATTAAAATAATCGTGCATATCTTCCCAAGATTCAATAACAGTTTCTGTTTCGCCCAGAACAGCTTTTACTGCATTTGCAATAGATTTTTTCGGAAGCAGCCTGCCGCACGCATTAACCCACTCCGTCTCCCTTTCTTGTGAGCAATTACTTTTTAAAATTAGACTGATGTTATCATCCAACTTCCCGGCAGTTTTGTTTACACCTGCTGGCTCATGTTCCAAAATTTGTGCAGTGATTAAGGCAACGCCGGACTTCCCGATAAATTCAAAAATTACACTGCCGCAGTAAAAGGTAAGCATTTCCATATAAGCAGCTTTTGATTTATCAGGATAAAGAATCTTTACTTTTCGCTTTGAATTTTCGATTCCGGTCGCAGGGATTTTAATGCAAGAAGTTTCACCGGTATTTGATTTGCAAATATCTTCGATAAAAGAGATGGCAGACAGAATCTCTTCTGCGGTATCAGGCGCCATAAAATCAAACTCAACTCCTTTTATGGAATCCAGCCCTTGGCTCCTGTCCTTGAATTTAAAGTAGTTGCGAAACAGCGAATACATATTATAAAGCCACCAGTAAGCAGGCATTATCTCAAGAGAGTCCTCATACACATTGTTATTTACCAGAGCAAAAGGCAGAAAGATGTTAAGCTCATAAGGAAAATCAGATTTAGCCAAAAGGCAATAAGACGCGAATTTAGAATTAAACTTTATCGAAGAACAAAGACCCGGCCAGAAACCCCTTCCTGCCCACATTTCGCAGTCATTTGCCCGACTATTATGATTCGACCCCAAAGTTGCACCTGCTGCAATATTGCTCTGCCCCATTACAACAGATGCAATAAGAAACGAGTTGTTATGATGCTGCTGGTGAGACGGATATATAAAGCTGCTAATGACTTCGCAGCAGGCAACATTGGAACAGCTTCCAAGAAAAGAGTGGATAAACCGCGCGCCCTTGTCGAGCGAGCTTCCGGGCTCAAGAATAAAATCTTCTGCAACAGAAGAATTTGCGATTCTACACCCTTCCCCAATAATTCCCTTTTTTACAACAACGTTATTAGCCAGCAATACAGGCTTTAAAGCAGAAGAATTTATGGTAACATCATCAACGCATGTGGCTCTCTCTATTCTGCAGCTCCTTCCTGTCATAATATTTCTTATTAAAGATGTTCCTTTTATAACAGTATGGTCATCGATAAAACTGTAATAACCTCTTTTGGCATCAAAGCTTTTGCAAGTAAAAGATTCCAGCCGCGAAACAAATTCTTTTGATTCCCGCTGTTTTACCCAGAGATAAACATCTGCGCCTGTAATGCCGCTAAAAGCAGAAATAGCTCTGCCCCCTTTTTCGTTCACAAGATTGATTTTTCGCAAAGTTGCCGCAGCTTCGCCTTCTTTTAAAATACAGTTACCGAACTTTGCATCTTCTGTAGTATATATTTCGTTATTGTCCGATAAAATAACATAGTTACCTGCAATAACAGCAGAAATATATCTGTTGTTATGAATAGCGCAGTAATCTCCTATGTCTGATGATATTATAAAGCTGTCTGAAATTCCGCAGCAGCATTCCCTGTCCTTATCCTTTATAATGCCTTTCTCCAAGCGCCCGATGCGGACAATGCCCTTAAAAACAGTTCTTTTTATTAACAAAGGATCAAATGGATCTGTAACAGATATTAAAGACCAGTCATCTGCTTCGCACAAGTTTTGTTTAAGTATTTCGATTTCTTCGCTTTTAAGCTGCCTGGAGTTTCTGTATCGCACCCCTGTTTGCTGATTCCGTATTTCCGCGAATTCTCCATACGGGAAAGGCTTGCTGCCCTCGCTTGCGTGTTCTTTTAAATCCGGAAAGAACTTGTTCTTTTCTATATTACTCATATCCCCTTGCTCTAAAAACTACCAGCTTATGTTTCTTTCATGTATCTGAACAGTTCCTCTGCCAGCTCTTAATTCTGTAACAAGTTCCTGAGTTGCCTGATTTAAAATCGCCTGCTGCCTCTCAAAGTACATACTGCGCCCAATATAATCCCTAACCGTAATTCTTGTCCCAAGCTGGAAAATATCGCCCAGCTCCAGATTTTTCGCTTCGTATTTTTCAGTAATCTTGATAATTTGAAACCCGCCTGCACCTTCGATTAATCCTGATACTTCGCCATGCCGAAGCCTAAAAGCAGCATTCATAAAATCAGCGCCAACAACAGCCATCGCTTCATTATTCCGCGGAAGAAAACCAGCGTCACCCGCCCGAAAGCCGGAATTAGGTCCGCTGAGAGCTGCAACCGCATCAAACCTTGCAGGGTTTGTACCAATTTCCGCGGCCAACTGATTAGCCAATTCCCTGGCTCCGGTTCTGGAAGCTTCATCCGTACCATGAGGAACCAAAATCATTGAAAAGCGGATTGTCTCCGGACGAACAAAATGTCTTCTTACCAGATTAAACTGCGCTTGAATCTCCTGCTCCGTGGGCGGTCTTATGGAATTAATCAAGTCTCCCTTTTTATGAAATAAGTATTTTTGCAGAGTCATATGCCTGCGAAGCTCTTCCCTAAAAGCCGCCACTTCCAGACCGCTCTCATTCCTTACTGCCTGTGCAAATTCCGCATCAGTAGGTTGCCGCCCGAGCTGCTGAGCCATATTATTGCGCAACTCTTGAACTTGCCCATTAATTTCGTTTTCTGAAACTATAACTCTGTCCCGCTCAGCAGCTTGCAAAACCAGCCGCTCATTGATCATTACATCCAGTATTTGAAGACGCTCGCTTTGGGTTAATGCCCGCCCGCCATATCTTTCCATAGGTTCCACTTCGGCACGAAGCTGCCCAACCGTTATCTGTTCGGTCCTAATTAGATTGATAGTAGCAGCAGACCGCGAATCTGCCTGAGCAAAACCAAAAACCGTTACTATAAAACCAAAAATAAAAACAAATATTCCCTGTTTCATATCTCACTCTCCTTATAAGCCTTTCCAATAGACTTGGGCTGGCGTAATAATATCTTTTTCCGCCTTGGAAAATATTTTTTGAGAAGGGGTAATATTTTTCAACGGAGTTGTAAAAGTAATAATCACTTCATATTTTTCATTGACAGGTATGGGTTCTTTTGGCTCAAAATTTACACCATTGTACACAGCTTTTATTGCATACATAGTTAAACCTCCTTACAACCTGCTTAGATATTACCGGAAAAAACTCTTATATGCAATATGCAAGCCTCTGCGGCTGCGGAAATCAATTTTGCTCACAATATCTAGGGAACCGCTGATTTATTCAATCGAGAATAAATCAGCTTTACCTTATTATCCTTTTTTCGCAGTTTTCTGCAAGAAAACGAGAAAAATATGGAAGCACTGATTAGAGTCAAATTTAATCAGTGCTTCCCTAGCACTAAGGCACAGAGGCACTAAGTCGATATATATTCTGCCCCTTGGTTTGAGATACTAGTCCTTTTGATGGAATTTATTCCTTTGCGTCTTGGTGCCTTTGTGCGATGAAAATGGCAAATCATAAAAATTGATTTCTGGCATTTTTTTTTGGTTATTCCCAAGATTTTACGAATTTCATTGATTCTTTGGCTTAGTTCCGCATTATTTTCCAAAAATATCTTCCTTAATTATTCAATAATAGCAATTTAGCTCTAAGCAGACAAGAGATTAACTTTATTTTTGGGGTGAAATTATCACAGGCTAATCACATATTATCCCGCAGGACTTGACTTTCTGCAGGAGATAAGTACACACTTGTAGTGTACACTACAAACTAGAGGGGGTAGTATGGAAATTTCAGCAAAACAGCTAAGAGATCAACCAGGCAGGATCATTTCTCTGGTAAACAGCGGGCAGAACATAACTGTAACCTATAGAGGAAAACCAAGTGCAAAAATAGTTCCAATAATGAAAAAACAAGCTGTTGATATAGCAGAACTTGAATCAGAAGATATGCTCTTTGGACTCTGGAAAAACAAAAAAGATATAAGTAATGTTGATTTATATGTCCGAAATATGAGAAAAGGAAGAAATTTTGATAATTGATACAGATGTATTAATCTGGTACTTGCGAGGAAACACTCATGCCAAAAAAATAATTTTCGATAATATTCCATTCAAAATTTCGGTCATAACATATTTAGAATTAATACAAGGGTTACAAAACAAGAAAGATCTGGGCATCTTGCAAAAGCAATTAAAAAAATGGGGTGTAGAAATTATTCCGATTAATGAGACTATATCAACTTACGCGATGTATCTTGTGGAAAACTATAACTTAAGTCATTCACTGGAGTTAACTGATGCCATGATAGCAGCAACAGTATTAGAAAGAAATGAGACTTTGTTGACAGCAAACGACAAGCATTATAAATTTATACTAAACATACAAATACAGAAATTCAAACCCTAATACATAATCTCCGCAGGCTTGTATAATCATTTTCTCTGTTTTTCTTTAAGCTGTCTATGTTTTTTCTCGCTAATTGTATATACATATAATAAAAACTAAGTATATCAGATTATTATATATGTAGAAAGAATGGATAGTGATATTGTGATTAGCCTGTGATAATTTTACCCCTATAATTTGAACGCCGCTTAGGGGGCTTCTGTGTTGCAAATAAGAGCGTTGCTTTTTTTAAGACTTCATTTGCCTCCCGAAGAACAGCAGCTTCTTTTCTAAGCCGAAATAATTCCCATCCCGCGGGAGTTCTTGTCCGGGAAATACCATGATATTCTTTTAGGTTTAGCATGAGCTTAGCTTATTGTCCACATTATCGTGGGAAGTCCAAAGTTTCAATCCACGCACCCGCGATGGGTGCGACTTTTAAAAGCCGTGAATGTCGAGTTCTTCCTGATGTACTGCGCGCAGGTTGTAGGGTTTTTTTGCTTCCGGCAGGAATGCGTGCACAAACTTTGCTATTATGTTGTGCATTACGTCTTTTACTTTAAAATCGATTGCCATGATTAACTCTCCTTATATTGTTGTTTAATCAAATAGCAGTGAGCAAAGCCAGGAAACATTGTTTTCCTTTGTCAATTGCTCACTGCTTGTCTTTTTATATCCTTACTCTGACAATGCCATTCTGCCGTTTCCTCAGTTTTCCCAGAAACCGGGTGTGTCGGAGTTCATTGCAGGTCCAGCAGTGGCATTTCTCCATCTAGCGTTCAAACCGAATTCGAACACAGCATGCCCCTGAGCGCCGGAGCCAATAACAGTATTTGGAGAGCCTCCGTCATTGCCATTAATGGTTCCGCCAGTTTTGGTAAAGGCGATTGGGGATAAAACAGACACCCCACCCCCTCTTAGAGTAAGGTTGTTGCTTATATTACCTGCGCTGGCAGAGACAGTATTACCGGATATGGTGCCGCCGTGCATGGTAAGAACTCCATGCATACCACCGCCGTGAGAGGTAACTTCAATACCAGTTCCACTTGTAGTGCCGCCTCTGACATGATTACCCGATATGGCGCCCCCATGCATAGTAAGGGCTCCGTTTACCCCGCCGCCGCGTGCTTCAACAACAACACTACTTGTTGTATTGTGGGCATAGGCAGTATTACCAGATATAGTGCCGCCGTGCATGGTGGTTATTCCATTTACCCCGCCGCCCCATGCGATCGAGTTACCCCGTACAGTATTGTTTGATATGGTGCCGCCGTACATTGTAAAAGTTGCCTGAGCAACCCCGGCGGCGGGCTCGACATGCACGCCGCCGCCACGAGCATTGCCAAAAATTGTCCCGCCAGGGGCGCCGCCGATGGCGATATTGTTATCAATT
>WQTU01000135.1 GCA_009786125.1 Spirochaetota bacterium | reverse complement strand
AACAAAAACCAAAAAGCAAACCACATAGTAAGCGCTGTAGACGAGAACGGTTTTTGTGTAGGAGAAAAACTGGTAGCAGAAAAATCGAATGAAATCACCGCTATACCGGAATTGCTGAATATGCTGAATGTCAAAGGTCAAATAATAACGATAGACGCAATGGGAACGCAGCAGGAAATAGCCAAAATAATCCAAAAAAAGCGAGCAGATTACGTTTTAACGTTGAAAAACATGTATGAGGATGTGGAAGAATATTTTTCTGACGTGCATCTTTTATCAAAGTGTGCTTATACGAAGAGTGTAGAAAAAGCTCGAGGCGGGATAGAAACACGTGAATACTGGCAAACGGCGGACACAAAATGGCTTTCCGGCAAAAAAGAATGCGTAATGTCAGAAAATCCCAAAACTGGTGTAGGAGACTATTTCGGAGAGGGAAAATTGGTAAAAGCGGAATGAATATTTCTTGCAGGTTGTAAAAACTTCGGGAAAGCAAGCTTTTTCATTATTTTTAGGCACAGCTTTCCCTTGGAGAAAACAAGTGGAGTAGTCTGTTTCTGCTAATAATTCATTTCGCAGCTAAGCAGTTTCGCGATAGCAGTGGTTATGCAAGCCAAACAGCAAGTAATACGAACATCATAGCCGGAGCGCTGGGTGCAGGAGTAACGCAGACTCTTAATGTATCTGCCGGTCAAAGACTTACTGATGAGCAGATGAAAAACCGGGGCGGAGTAGTTGGACTTGGGACTGCTGTTGGCGGTGAGCTTGCAAGGTACGAGTTGCCTCATGAAAAATGTTACCGAAAAAAGCAAATGCCTCATCATCCAAGTTGTGCAACAGTTGTGTTTGTTAGGCGATGAAAAGCGTGAAACTAATGCCTAATTACTTTTATATAATCTAGAGCCTCATGTAAACTCAGGCAATTTTAATATGTTTTTACAGTTTCTTGGATGTACCCTATGGAATGTCCAAATTTTTACCCGTGCAATGGCAATAATTGAGGTTTAAGAATTATTTAAATCAGATACATTGCCCATCCTTCAATGAATGATTATAATAAAATTTGTTTTAAGGGGCTTATCAAAATATTTTAGGATATACAGGAGTGGAAACATGGGAAAGAAAAAATTGCAATCAGATATTAATAATTCTACTGTAAAAGATACAGTTAATAGACTGCCACCTTTTAATAAGGATGATTTGCATAATGCTCAAGAACTTGTCTATGATGCATGGGATGAGCTTAATGATAAAAAAAGGATCGCGTTAGCAAAAAAAGCTTTGAGTATTTCACCTTATTGTATTGATGCTTATGTAATTATAGCAGAATCAAGTAAGAGTAAGGAGGAATGTTTAAAATTATATTCACAAGCTATAGAATTAGGCAAAAAAGCTCTTGGTAAGGAATTTTTTAAAGAAAACAAAGGTTATTTTTGGGGAATATTAGAAACCCGCCCTTTTATGCGTGCTATGGCGGGACTGGCAGATATTTTTTGGGCATTAGGAGATCGGAAAAAAGCTATAGAGACGTATCAAGAGATGCTCCTTTTGAACCCGAATGATAATCAAGGTATTCGCTATATTCTTATTAACTGGTTGATTTCAGAAAATGAACTCGAACCAGCAGAGAAAATACTTACTGATTATCCAGAAAATTCTGCTTTTATGTTGTATAGTAAAACATTATTACATTTTAAAAAAAATGATAAAGTAAAAGCAAAAAATGCATTAAAAAAGGGTATAATTGCAAACCCTCATGTGGCCGAATTTCTATTGAATCCAAAAAAGAAATATGTGCCTGAATTGCAAGCAGAAAAAATGTTTGGCGGATATTCACCAGGTCGTGCCAGCGAGGCTGATGCATACAGATACATGGCAGGCGAAGTCTGGCAGAATGTATCTGGTGCTTTGAAGTGGCTTAGTGAGAACATATCAAAATAGAATTTTAACCTTTTCTTTGGCTCATTGTACATGGATGCGTTTTTTGAAAATTATCTCGCTTTTTTTCGCCTAACATACTTTGTGAGCATGTCATGATTTACTACATGCTACTCTTGATTTTTTCAACGAATTCTTTTACTAGGGTTATACTATCTCTGCCAAATTCAGCAATCAATTTAACAATTGCACTGCCTACGATAACGCCGTCTGATATTGATGCCATATCACATGCTTGTTTAGGTGTAGATATTCCAAACCCAACCGCACACGGGATTGACGATACCTTTTTTACTTGCTCTATCAATTCGGCAATATTTGTGTTTATATCGTTTCTTGTTCCGGTAACACCAAGAGATGAAACACAGTATAGAAAGCCTTGCGCTTCAAGTGCAATTTTTTCAGCTCGTTCCCCGGATGTAGGCGCAATCAATGAAATTAGACATACACCGTAACGGGTACACTCATTTTCAAATTCGTCTTTTTCTTCAAACGGCACATCGGGGACGATAATTCCGTCAATACCTACTTCTTTACACTTTGCCATAAATCGTTCTTTGCCGTACGCGTATATTGGATTAGCGTAGGTCATAAACAATAACGGTATGTTTGTTTTTTCCCGAAGCCTTTTTACCATATCAAACAGCTTGTCAACAGTACATCCTCCTGCGAGAGCGCGAGCATTGGCTCCTTGTATAACAATGCCCTCGGCAACCGGGTCGGAAAAAGGGATGCCTATTTCAATTATGTCGGCTCCTGCTGCTTCCATTGCCAAAACAAGTTTTCCCGTTACTTCAATATCCGGGTCGCCGCCTGTAATAAACGTAATGAGTGCCTTTTTTCCATTTCTTTTTAATTCGGAAAACACATTTTCTATTCGATTACTCATGTAATATTTACCCCCTTATATCTTGCAATTGATGCAACGTCTTTATCGCCTCTGCCTGATAGATTTACAACAATAATTTGGTCTTTTTTCATTTTAGGTGCAATTTTTTTCGCATAAGCTACTGCGTGCGCACTTTCTATTGCAGGAATAACGCCCTCTGTCCGCGATAAATATTCGAACGCATCCACGGCTTCCGCATCCGTAACCGGAACGTAAACAGCACGTTTTGTATCAGAAAGATATGCGTGCTCGGGACCTATGCCCGGATAATCAAGCCCTGCGGAAATGGAATATACAGGCGCAATTTGACCATAGTCATCTTGGCAGAAGTATGTTTTCATTCCATGAAAAATGCCGGCTTTACCGTTTGCAATGGTAGCTGCATTTTTGGGGTTTTTAACACCAAGCCCGGCGGCTTCGCAGCCTATCAGTTGCACAGTATCATCGTTTATAAATTCATAAAATGCGCCAATTGCGTTGCTGCCGCCGCCTACACATGCAATTACAGTATCGGGAAGCTTTCCCTCTGCCTGTAGTATTTGTTCCTTTAACTCCTTGCTGATTACTCGCTGAAAATCACGAACCATCATTGGGAACGGATGAGGACCAACTATTGAGCCAAGAATATAATGTGTATCGTTTATTCTTGAAACCCATTCTCGCATGGTTTCATTAACGGCATCCTTCAGCGTCATTGTACCGCTTGTTACTGTGTTGACTTTTGCGCCAAGAAGCTCCATTCTATACACGTTAAGGGCTTGCCTTTCGGTATCTTCCTTGCCCATGAAAATTTCACATTCCATATCCATCAACGTTGCGGCTGTTGCAGTTGCTACGCCATGCTGCCCTGCGCCTGTTTCGGCGATTATGCGAGTTTTACCCATCTTTTTCGCAAGTAAAGCTTGCCCCAGCACGTTGTTGATTTTATGTGAACCTGTATGATTCAAATCTTCGCGCTTCAAGTAGATTTTTGCTCCACCGAGATCGGCAGTCATTTTTTCGGCATAATATAGTAAAGACGGTCTGCCGGCGTAGTTCTTCAGCAAATCCATAAATTCCTTTTGAAAAATCGCATCATCTTTATACAGCAGATACGACTTCTCCAAGTCTTGCACGGCACTCATTAAGGTTTCAGGAATATACTGACCGCCATATTCACCAAATCGCCCTTTTTTCTTACCCATGTTTAACCCTCCTGATAAATTCTTTTATTTTCCACGGGTCTTTTAACCCATCTGTTTCTACGCCGCTGCTGGTATCTGCAGCAAAAGGCGTTGTTTGGCTTATAGCATTTACAACGTTATTCACATCCAGTCCGCCAGCTAAAAAATAAGGCTTACCTATTTCGCCAATTAAACTCCAATCAAATGCCTGACCTGTGCCGCCGTCTTTGTTATCAAGTAAGAGGTAATCAGCAGAGGTTAATGCCCATTTTTGCACATCCCCGGCGTTTAGAACCGAGATAGCTTTGATAATAGGTTTATCTGTCAATTTTTTTAGCCTTTCTATATATTCTTCATTCTCTTTACCATGAAGCTGAATCATTTCGATAACGCCATTTTGCACTAAAGGCAAAATATTCTCAATCGATTCGTTAACGAACACTCCCACCGAGATTATTTCATTTGCCAGTTTACTTCTAAGCTCCATCGCCTGCGCGGATGTAACTCTGCGGCGGCTGTTTGCAAACACGAATCCTGCATAATCTGGTTTTTCAATATTTACAGCATCTACATCGCATAATCGTGTTAGCCCGCAAATTTTAACTTTTGTCAATGTTATCACCCCGCAAACGCAGTATTGCACCGTATTTATCGTTGCTTTGCATTATTGTTTCGCCAATTAAAACAGCATCTGCATTTATTTCACGCAACTTTGTTACATCTTCTGGTGTTTTAATGCCGCTTTCTGAAACAAAAATTATGTTTGAAGGCACAAGTAGTTTTAGTTTTTCGCTCAATGTCATATCAATTTCAAACGTCTTTAAATCCCTGTTATTAATGCCGATAATTCTTGCACCTGCTTTTACAGCCATATCAACTTCGTTTTCATTATGCGCTTCCACAAGTGCAGAAAGTCCGATCCTGTGGGCAATAGCTATATACTCCGCAAGTGTGTCAAAATCAAGGAGTGTACAAATCAGCAAAACTGCGCTTGCACCTAATAATTTCGCCTCATAAATCATATAGCTGTCAACGGTAAAATCCTTGCGCAGCAATGGAATTGATACTTCGTCGGCAATTTCACGCAAATATTTATCGTGACCTTTAAAATAAAAAGGCTCGGTTAATACAGAAATCGCCGCCGCCCCCGCAGCTTCGTACTCCCGCGCAATTTGCACATAGGGAAAGTCCTCGGCAATCACTCCCTTTGAGGGTGATGCCTTTTTTATTTCGCAAATAAAGGCAATATCATCGGTTTTTAGCGCATCTTCAAAAAGAAAGCTGTTGCCGCCTATCGCTTGCGCTAATTCAATAATTTGTGACGAAGGCAGCATCTTTTTTTGCATTTCGACCCTTTCTTTTGTGCGTTCCGCTATTTCATGCAATATGTTCAATTGGCTCACTTCCTTTTTTACTGGTTTGAATAACGTATAAATTCGTTTAACTTAGCGATTGACGCACCGCTTTTTATTACATTGTGTGCAACTTTAACGGATGCTTCAATGGATTCATACTTACCTGAAATATACAGTGCGGCGGCAGCATTTAAGACTACAGCGTTCCGTTTATGGTTATAATTCGGACTATCTTCACCGCGCAATATTGCTTTAAGTATTTCTGCGTTTTCGAACGGTGAACCGCCCTGTAAATCCAACTTGCTGCAACGTTCAAAACCAAATTGCTCCGGCGTAATTATGTACGAGCGAGTCCAGCCATTTTTAACTTCACACACCTTCGTTGGTGCGCACAATGATATTTCATCCAAGCCATCTTCGCCGTGGACCACCATTGCGCTTTTAACACCCAAATTACATAACACTTGCGCTAACGGTTCAACCAAATCGCTGTCATATACTCCCATCAACTCCATCTTTGCGCCTGCCGGATTAGTCAGTGGTCCCAATATGTTAAAAACTGTTCGTATTGCCAGTTCTCGGCGAATGGGCGAGACATACTTCATAGCAATGTGATAGTTTTGCGCAAACAGAAAACAAATACCAATATCTTTTAACAACTTAGCACTTTTTTCAGGCGTGAGATTGATATTTACACCAAGCGTTTCTAACACATCGGCTGCTCCGCATTTGCTTGACGCGCTGCGGTTGCCGTGTTTCGCTACCGGCACTCCGGCTGCGGCTGTGATTATTGCCGCGGCCGTGGAAATATTAAATGTATTTGCACCATCACCGCCTGTGCCTACAATTTCCAAAGCATCAATGTCGTGCAGAAGCCGTATGCAATGTTTACGCATACCTGAAGCCGATGCTGTGATTTCATCAATAGTTTCACCTTTCAGGCTAAGAGCCGTAAGGTACGCGCTCATCTGCACCGGCGATGCTTCGCCTATCATAATCTCATTCATTACCATTTCGGCAGTTTCATAGGTCAAATCTTGCTTATTCGCTAGTTGAATAATTGCTTCTTTAATCATCATTTTAGTACCCCCCGATTTTTATGTTTTGTTTTTTTATCCAAATAATCCGGCATTGATCCACATGGGAATTGCAACCGTTAGCGCAATCATACATGCTGCAAAATATATAACGCCATATTTACTCAGGTGCTCATTTTCCCACGCTCTGTCTCCTGCCATGGAGCGGCTCATCATGGCCCATATGTTCTGATACGTCATGAAAAATGCATTTGATGCCATGGCGAGAACAGCCACCCAAATTAGCGGATGAATTTGATGTTCTGCTTGAATGTCCGGGAGAATAGGGATTACAATCGCCATGGTAGGAATAAAAATCGCTACATCTACAAATCTCCACAAGAACATAATTGTTGTAATTACAAAAACGAATACCCACGGATTACCTGTAATAGGACTTATTGCAGGTACTATTATTCCTGCAAGCCATTGTGAAATGCCTGTTTCAAAAAATATTGGCCCCAAACTTATTGCAATGCCGATAAAAATTACTAAATCCCAATTGACCCCTGTATTAAAATCTTTGGATTCCAGCACACCGGAAATATAAAATATAAATACTGCTGCCAAACACACCGCCACATCAGGGATGCCGTGCAAACTGCTTGTTAAAAACATTACAAATACACCACTAAGTACAAGTGCAGTTATGCATTCATGCCGGCTGATTTTTTCAGTTGGCCGCGCTTTAATTTCGTCGATTATATTTTTTGAAATTGGTATACTCGGTCTTAATAAAATCAGACCGCCAACCGCAACAATTGCGGTTACAAGCATCATTGGCAGAAACAATATGTCGAACCAACTTCTGAATGTGAGAATGTTCTCCATACCCGCATTTTCAAACATACTTTGCATAATTGGTCCGCTGAGAAGCCCGGATAACCAGCCTGAGCCGGGAATAAGAGCCATAGCAAATGCCGTCAAAAGAATCAGTGAATTGCCTTTAGACCTTTTTTCAAGTTTACATAACTCGCAGCATTGCAAAGCTATGGGAATGATAATAGCCACACGCACAGTGATAGACGGGGTTAATATGCTTAATACAATACCTATCAAGACCAATGCCAAAACAAGGCTTCCATAGGAAGGTTTGAACAATTTAATAATTTCAAAGGCGATCCTTTTCCCCAGTCCGGTTTTTTGCAGTGTATAACCAAAGAAAAGTGCCGGAATTAACGTCCATACTGCTGGTTGTGAAAACCCGGAAAACACAACTGCTGGCGCAAGACCGAGAATCAAGGCAAACATAGCCAAAAATAATCCGCCTACTGCGTAAGGCAGATTAAAAGGTTTAAAAATCCATATGCCTAATGCAACTATGATTCCGCCCAGCATGAAATGAGCTGTCTCGCTCATGTTTTCTGAAAAAGGCTTTGCCACCATTATAATAACAGCAAAAAAAAGCAATAATGCACATCCTAATAAAGAGATTTTTATTTTTTTCGGCATCTCTAGTTTCTCCAAAATTTTTTCAATAATAATAATAATAATAATAATTAGTTTTTTCTAACGAGCATTTTTTTCTATTGCCATCAAAAAACAATATGATGATTGAATTTTGAATGATTGTTATGGAATACTCGGTTTATGCCTTATGCTCCAGGCAGATTACGTTATTAGCCATCGAAGCGAGGGTTGCGGGCAAGCCTGGCTTGCACATAACCTAGCGAGGTGGCTAACAAAAGAGTCGCGTACCCCGCTGCTTGCAGCGGAGCACGCGCCAGCAGTGCGGGGTGCACTGCTGCATGGACACCACGCCCGGCGCAGCGACACGGATGTCGCGATACGTGCTTTGCACGTAATACCTTTTATTCTATTTATTCTGCGGTATGTTCGGTATAGAAGCAAAGCCGCGTTCCAGATCCTCGTCTGAAGGAACCATATCAGTAAGAGTTTTTGCGTTATAGGCCATGTAAGCAGAGAGATCAAAATAACCTGTGCCGCTAAGTCCAAAGACAATAACTTTTTTTTCTCCTGATTTTTTACATTCCAGGGCTTCGTCTATGGCAACTTTTATTGCATGAGCAGATTCAGGCGCCGGCAAAATTCCTTCGGTTTTCATAAAGCGTATGGCTGCATCAAAAATATCAGTCTGATTCTCTGAACGCGCTTCAAGATGTCCGTCGTGAAAAAGCTTGCTCACAATAGGACTCATGCCGTGGTAACGCAGCCCGCCTGCATGATTTTTGGAAGGCATAAAGCTGCCGCCCAAAGTGTACATACGCAAGAGCGGGGTTGTCTGCGCGCTGTCCCCAAAGTCATAAACATAACGCCCTCGGGTAAGCGTTGGGCAGGATGCAGGTTCCACAGCAATAAATCGCGCATTGGATTTGCCGGTAAGTTTTTCTCCCATAAATGGAGCAATGAGCCCGGCAAGATTGGAACCGCCGCCGGCACAAGCTATAATAATGTCCGGCTTTATTCCATATTTGTCCAAAGCGGTTTTGGTTTCCAGTCCTATTATAGACTGATGCAGCGCTACGTGGTTAAGTACGCTTCCAAGCACATAACGACACTTGTCGGTCTTGACAGCAGTTTCAATAGCCTCAGATATTGCGCAGCCAAGAGAGCCGCCGGTATTTGGGTCGCTCGCCAGAATCTTGCGGCCGGCCTCTGTAGTGTTCGATGGCGAAGGAATAACTTTTGCGCCGTATGTTTCCATTACTGCTTTGCGGTAGGGTTTTTGCTCCGAGCTAACCCTTACCATATATACAGTTAAATCAAGCCCGTAAAAACCACATGCCATAGACAAAGCTGTTCCCCATTGACCTGCGCCGGTTTCTGTAGTAAGACTCTGGATTCCCTCCTGCTTTGCGTAAAAAGCCTGCGGTCCCGCAGAGTTAAGTTTATGGCTTCCGGAAGTATTGGTTCCTTCGAATTTGTAGTAAATTTCTGCCGGGGTTCCCAGCTCTTTTTCCAGATAATACGCGCGGATTAATGCCGAAGGCCGGTATGCGCGGTAAAAATCCTGAATCCCTTCGGGGATTGGAATAAGTCTTGTATTATCGTCAAGCTCCTGTTTTACTGCTTCTTTGCAGAAAACCGGTTCCATATCAGCGTGGACAACCGGCTTTAAAGTTCCCGGATGTAAAATAGGGTCCGGCTTTTCCTTCATCTCCGCTCTAAGATTATACCAATATTTGGGCATCTCATCTTCGTTTAAGTAAATTCGTGTTGGGATTGATCGTGTCATTTGTGCCTCCTTAAAAGCTGTAAAATTTGTATTTCGCAACGCTTCTATATGCAGAAACGATTCTGTATATAGAAACATACAGCAGAAAGAACTATTTGTCAAGAAAAATATTTTAAAAAATTATTTTTTTTCTGATAATTCCACTTGTTCGTGATAGATCGTAAATGGTTACTTGTAACAGCCAGCAAGCATACTAGCAGGTAGTTGAGGCGCGAGATATTGCTTTTTTCGTGCTTTCAGTATATAATTAAATTATCTGTTCTTAGAGGAGAATTATGTGTCCAAAAATCATGAAATAGAATGGCAAGATGGGTATTCTGTAGGATCGGTATTGATAGATAATCAGCATAAGGAACTGGTGGCAATGACCAATGCTTTGCTCAAGGGCTGTGATGGGTCTGATGCGGCAATTACTTTTTTACGCACTGTTCAGAATGCTGTCAACTATGTAAAAATCCACTTTGCTACAGAAGAAAGATTTATGCAAAAGGTAAACTATCCTGAGTATGCGGCTCATAATGCGGAGCATGATCAATTTACAGCAGAAGTGTTAAGGCAGATAAAAAAATTTGAGGAAGGGACATGTGTTCCTCTCGATTTTGCACTTTTTCTCAAGGACTGGCTTCTTACCCACATTGCAGACAGCGACAAAAAGTTTGTGCCGCACTTTAAAAACATCGAAGACAAAGAGTTTGCGCCAAGTTGCTAGGCAAAAAATAGATGAAATACACAGACGAGCAGCTAAATAATGCTGTAGAAAATAATATTTTCACAAGCGAACAAGTTAGGCAATTCAGGGAATATATAAGAGCTTGCAGCAATCAAAACACAAAGCTGGAAAAAGTGCTTTACTACGGCGGCGCTTTGTTAATCATTTCTGCAATGACATGGCTTATGCGAACAAGCTGGGATGTTTTTGGACCAATTGGCATAAGTTTTATTTCTGCAATGTATATTTTTGCGTTTCTTGCGGCTGGTAATTATGTGTTTTTTAAAAAGAAACTGGAAGTTGCAGGCGGACTGTTGTTTTCCGTTCCAATAGCAGTAACACCGCTTTTTGTTTTTTCTGTGCTGCAAATATTCGGATTTTGGCCGCAAGGATGGGCGTATGATGATTATTATGTATGGGCAAGAGGGAAGTGGGTAATACTTGAGCTGAGCGTGCTCTTGGTAGCTGTTCCAATTCTTCTAAAAACAAAATTCCCGTTTCATGTTTTTCTTATAGCCGTGACACTGTGGTTTTTTTCGATGGATATTGTGCCAATAATATACGGGAAAGAATTTATTACATGGACAGAGCGCGCTTTTGTTTCGAGAATATTTGGTTTGTGTATGATAGCTGCTGGCTATTTTGCAGACATAAAATTTAAAAAAGACTATTCGTTCTGGCTATATCTTTTTGGTTCAATAACGCTTATGTCCGGGTTATCGGTATTTTATAATTCTGATATATTCGGATTTGTTTTACTTGGTTTGGCAAATATTTTGATGATATTGTTCTCAATATTTATAAACAGAAATGTATTTCTTGTTTTTGGAACAATTGGGTTAATGCAGTTTTTGAGCAGATTGTCGTGGAAGTTTTTTGGAGACTCTGTCTTTTTCCCGTTTGCTCTTACGGCAGTAGGAGTATTGTTGATTCTGGCAGGGATATTTTTTCAGAAAAACAGAAGAAATATGGAAGAAAAAGTAATAAATAAATTACCAATATTTATATTAAATCTAAGACCAAAAAGAAATTTGTAACAAATTCTTTGTAAAGATGTGTAAGTTATTGGACGAATAAGCGAGAATCGCGCGAAAGCTAAGCTTTCGCATGATCGAGCGATGAGGAACAAAAAGGGTCGCGTACGCGTACCCCGCGGCTTGTCGTGGCAAACCGCCGTAGGCGGTGGGTGCAGGGCTTGCCCTGCGGTATAATACCCTTTATTATAAAAGTATATTAGTATTAGGAAATAGCTGATTAGAGTTAAATTTAATCAGCACTTCCTTCAAAAGGAGATTGATATGATCAAAAAAATTGCTGTTTCTGCCATACTCTGCTTTTTGCTTATAGGGAGTCAGGTATGGGCTCAAAATCAACCGCGAAGGGTATTAACAGAACAGGATGTTATAAATTTTGCAAAAAATTTCGACGAAATAGTCGAAGATTTTAACAGAATAAATTTCAGATTTGATGTCGAAGACTTTATATCTCTCGGAAACAATACGTCAGTTGATGATATTGTAAATAACATTAAAGATATCGAAACAATAAACAGAATTTTAAATAAACATGGTATAAGCGATCCGGAACCTTTTAGAAAAGCAGTGGTTATAAGTTATGCCTTTGTGATAGAAACTCTTACCAGAGAAATACTCAATATCCCGGAATTAACAATGTTCATTCAAATGATGCATGGGACAAACGACCCTATTTCTCAAATGCGCAATAGTATTCATCCTGCGGACCTTGCACTGGTGCAAAAACACTACAATATGTATAGAGAACTACTAATGCATGTGCCGATAATGCCATAGGAGAATATATGTCTGTAAAAAAAATTATTGCAATAGCTTTAATTTTTGTTACTACTTCAATTGCCTGGATGATTTTAGGCGCTACAAATTATTCAAGAACAGACACATCTTTTAGTTCTCTTAAGTCACAAGTTGCCAATTTGTATGGACAAAGACTTACTATTATAGCTCCTGTCTGTTATACAAAAATAAAAAGGCACAGGGAAGAAACAGTAAACAATGTGAGAAGAATAGTTGAGTATTATGAACGTCAGCATCATGAATTAATAAAATCAGATATAAGAATTAATGTATATCTTGATCGGCGGAAAAAAGGTAATTTGTGGTTTCCTACCTTTAGGGCTCGATTTGAGGGCAAATACACCTTCCTGGTAGATGCAGCAAGTAACGACAATGTTTTTTTGCTGTCCACACTGGATTCTGCAAATTCTATTTATAATAATCTGCATTTAAATATTAATGGCAAAGATATTGACAATATTCTTCCTTTGATTAAAAGGCAGGAGATTCCTGTTGTTCCGCTTGATGATAATACTATTAGGCTGCATATTTCTTACGAAGTTACAGGCATGGAGGAAATACGTTATCTTATTACACCCGGAAGAGGTGCAATAACGCAGATAAATGATTTTAATCTTGTTATATCAACAGATTTTGACTTATATGATTTTCCGTCCGGTATGATGTCTCCCACTTACAAAATTAAAACAGATAAAGGATATGATTTAATATGGAGTTTTAATAGAACAATTACAGGAAGAAATATTGGGCTGATTATCCCGAATAAATTAAATCCCGGAGAAATAATTACAAGAGTATCTTTTTTTGCTCCTGTTTCGCTTTTATTTTTCTTTGTTGTGCTTTTGATGTTTTCGGTTGTCTTAAATATAAATCTTCATCCAATGCATTTTTTCTTTCTTGCTGCAACTTTTTTCTCGTTTCATTTAATGTTTTCGTATTTTTCAGACCAGATGAATATTTATTTAAGTTTTGCAATATCTGCTGTTGTATCGCTGATATTGACGATTACTTATATGAGGTTTATTTCTCCTAAAAAAGTAGCATTTGTCTATGCTCCAATAATACAGTTTATTTATCTTATTGTATTTTCGTTTTCGTTCTTTTTTGCCGGAACCACAGGGGTAATTGTAACAATATGTGCTGTAGTTACTTTATTCATCCTTATGCAGGCAACTGGAAAAATTAATTGGGATGATAAATTTAAGTGAGGAATCAACGGGTTGCTGAAGTGGCTAAAAAAATGGGCATCAAATATTAAGTTTATCAGAAACTTGAAAATCCTGGGACAGCAAACCCTAGTCTGAAAACACTTAAAAAGGATACCGCAGCAAAGCTGCGTTTCCTTATTCGCTCGGTAATGTGCGTGCAAGCACGCCCGCTTCATTCGGAAATAAGGTAATGCAGCCCCGAACAAGTTCGGGATGCTGCGCAATTTATTCTCGATTGAATAAATCAGCTGTTCCCAAGTTCCTGACGAAATTTAAGAAACAAGCAGCTCGCCTAACACTGCGCGGTATTCTTCTATAGAATTGCACTGCACAAGTTTATTTCTAACTGCTGCGCTGCCGCGGATTCCTTTTGTATAAGAGCAGAGGTGCTTTTTCATCTCTTTTACTGCAACCTCCAGCGCATTTTTATCTTCGCTGTACTTTGCCGCAAGCTCAAGATGCCGCATGGCAGCGCGAACTTTTTCCTCAAGGCTTATTGCCGGGAGCGCGCCTGTTTCCGCAAGCAGCCTGGTTTCCTTAAATATTTGCGGTCTGCCTACTGCGCCGCGTGCTACCATCAGCCCATCGCAGCCTGTTTCCCTAAGCATATTAAGGCAATCTTGCGGCTCAAAAAGATCTCCGGAACCTATAACAGGAACATCAATCGATTTTTTTAGCTCTTTTATTTTATTCCAGTCTGATTTTCCGGAATAGCCTTGCGTTTTTGTCCGCGGATGGAGTGTAACCATCGCGGCGCCGTTTTTAACTGCAATTTGCGCTGCCTGCAAAAAGTTAATGCTTTCGAAATCCCAGCCCGAACGCATTTTGACGGTAATCGGAATATCTGTTGCCTCTGTAAGCGCTTTGACGATTTCGCCGATTTTTTCGGGATTTCTCATTAGAGCAGAGCCAGCGCCCGATTTTGTAATTTTTGGCACAGGGCAACCGCAGTTGAGGTCAATAATCAGTGGTTTGAATGGGATAATCTCTGCAAGGGATGCAACCGCGCTTTCCCATGTTGCGGAAAAAATCTGCACAACGTAGTTTGCTTCGTTTTCTGCGCGGCAGAGGATTTTTTTTGTTTTGAGGTTTTTTCTGGCGAGCGCTTCGCTCGAAACCATTTCTGTGTAGCAGAGGGCGCTTCCATATTCGGTGCAGATATGCCGGAAGGCAGCATCTGTGAAGCCAGCCATTGGCGCGAGAAAAAGGTTTCCGGAGATTGTTACTTCGCTGCGGGAATGGGAGCTTATTTTAATGGTACGGAGCATGGGTTTTTCCATGTTTTTGAAATTTCAAACTTCGCTTATTCTCCGACAGGAGTCGCGGGCAAGTTACAGTGCGCCGAATATTGCAGGAAACAAAGATAAATTTATGCATAAACCCTCGGCGTTAAGCTTCGCTTAAATACCAAAAAAATCAAGACTGTTTTTAAAAAGAGTGTCTGCGGCTTCTTCCGTCTCAATTTCCCTTAATTCTGCGATAAATTGCGCGATTGAGTGTATATAAGCAGGCTTATTTCTTTTTCCTTTGTATTCTGACGGCACCATAAAAGGGCTTTCTGTTTCTATAAGCATTCTGTCAAAAGGCATATTTCTTACTGTGTCATGAAGATTTTTTGCATTTCTGTATGTAACATTCCCGGCAAAAGAGATAAAGAGGTTAAGCTCAAGCGCTTTTTTTGCATATTCCCAATCTTCCGAAAAACAATGAAGAATGCCTCCTTTTGGCGGCAATTTTTGCCGTAAAATTTCTAGCACATCAGTCCCTGCTTCTCTATTATGGATAATAACAGGCAAATCATACTGCTGAGCCATCTCAAGTTGTTTAATAAATAATTCTATTTGTGATTTTTTGTCGCCAAACTTCCGATAATAATCTAGACCTATTTCCCCAATGGCAATAATGCGGTCGAATTTTACGCCGTGGTCAATTTTTTGCTCCCATTCTTTGCCGGGATGGGCAACTTCGGAAGGAGAAACACCTATACTGTGATAAATATTAGCGGCTGTTTTAATATTTTCGTAAACAATGAAAAAGTCGTGAAGACTGTTGCATATACTCACAATATGTTCTACTTTTTCGTGTTTTGCTTCCTGTATAATAATGAGTTGTTCGATAGGGTCTTCGTTTATAAGCCCTATGTGAGCATGAGTATCAAAAAATTTCATGATTCACCACTTTTTATTGATTTTTTTTATAATGAAATAGACTTTTTCAGTAATAAGAATAACATAAACTATGCTGGAGGTCAATATATATTCTCACATATATTTGACAAATCTTATTTAATATGTTATTCTCATCTTATTAAATTAGGAGAAGGATGTGTCCCCACTTAGTAGCTATAAAAAAGCCGAAACAAGTTTTGTCGGCAAAATAACTAAATTGCTAAGCGCATTAGCAATGAAAATTTCATCAGTATTTGATAATATGGTAGAAACAGGAAAGCAGCGCTTTACTGTAATGCTTATACCTCACTCAGAAAAAAAGATATTTAACTTTAGAATATCGGTTTTTTCTCTTGTTGTAATTGTGTTTCTTATTGGCTGTATGCTTGCCTCTTTTGTTATATTTACGACACAGTTTAAGGGCATGGACGGGCTTATTAGAGTGCATTCCGAGGCTCTTGAAAAGAGAGAAATAGATCTTGAAATAATTAGAGACCACATAGCAGAGCTTAGAAGGGTATCAACTGTTTTTGAAGCATCTCTTGCTCAAACGCTTGGCGCAAATAATAGAACTTCCAATGCTGCAAGCCGCAGGGGCAGTGACTTTATCTTCCCTTTTGCACAAAATCGTTCGCGGGGTGATGTTCTTTTGCATGAGCTTGATGATTTAAAGAATTTAAATCTGTTTCTTCAGGATTCTGTTGAATCACTTGAGGAAATAAGGAATCTCCTTGCAGCGTATGGCGACTTGCTTGTAGACCTGCCGAGTATATGGCCGGTAAATGTAAGGGGTAGAATTACAAATCCTTTTGGACCTGCAATACATCCATTCACAAAGCAATGGTATTTGCACCGGGGGATAGATATTGCATACCGGCGGGGAGTTCCTATTCTGGTTACTGCAAATGGTAAAGTAATCGAAAGAGGGTTTGAACCCGCAGGGTTTGGGAATTTTATTATTGTAAGACACAAATATGGATTTTTTACAAAATATGCTCATTTGGATAATGTATATGTTCGGGAAGGCGAAATTGTAAGACAAGGACAGACTATTGGAACAATGGGTAATACCGGGCTTTCTACTGCACCGCATTTACACTATGAGGTAAGAATTGGCTCGCAAGTTGTTGACCCGGAAAGATTTCTTAATATGAGAAACAGGTCCGGCGGAAGACTTTCTATTTGATAAATAAAGCAGGAATGAGTGATGTTGGGAAAGACCAGAATGACTAATAATTATATAGAAGATGGAACATTTATTAATTCCATTGTTGGCGAAGGGACGAGACTAAACGGTGAGCTGGATTTAAACGGGCTCTTAAGAATAGATGGTGATTTTTCAGGAACAATAAGAACAAACGGAAAAGTGCTTATAGGTAAAAACGGCAGATCAAAATGCACAATAACTGCAAGCACGGTTGTTGTAGGCGGCGCTTTAACAGGAAATATCTATGCTACGGAAAAAGTTATAATACTTTCTTCGGGAATACTTCTTGGAAATATTTTTGCTCCAAGGCTAATTGTTGAAGAAGGGGTAGTTCTTAATGGTAATTGTACCATTAAAAGCAATTATGCCGATAGCATTGACTCATTTAAGCAGCCCGAAATTACACCTGTCTCAACCAGCAAGGAAGAACCGGAATTTCCTGCTGAGCAGGCTGTTGCGAGCGAAGGTTCGCCGCCGGTGCCGGTATTTTTGGAACAAAAACCAGAAAGCTATGAACAAAAAATAGAAGATAATGAGCCAAAAGCAGAAAACTACGAGCAGAAGCCGGAAAATACATATTCCTCTATGCAATAAATAATGGAAAGAATAGATTCCGCAACCGGCAGCTCCAACTTAAGAAGCGAGAAAGGAAAAAAAGCCGGGAAAAAGGCGGGAAGTTTTTTATCAGGTATTTTTAGCGCGGCACAAGCGCCGGATAGTATAACAGAAACAGATTTTTCTTTTTATCTCTCTCAGGCTGTTGATGAAAATGTTTCTTTGGAAACTCTTCTTGATGATGTTCATTCTGTCGGAGAAAAACTTGTTGAAAAACCTTTTATTGCAAATATCAAAGAATATAAACAAGCTGTAAGGCGTTTTTTGGCTTATGTCGTAAAAAATACATATTCAGCAGAATCTGAAATAGAGAAAAAAAAGTATGTAAAAAATGGTCTTCCGTATTTAGATGAGAAAAAGTGGATGAATATTAAAGTTGTTGATGAAAAACTTGAAAAGCTGGCTCTTTATATAATGCAAAATCAAAAAGGACAATTGACTATTCTAAAAAAAATTGAAGAAATAGAAGGTATTCTTGTAGATTTAATGCGGTAGGCTAGGTACACTGAACGTTAACCTCGGAGATTTATGTGAGTAATTACATTATAGATGATGAAATATTTAGAGAAGATATTATTGACGATATGGAGCCGACAGATGAGCTGCCATCCGATCTTCCTGAAAAACTTATAAAAGTTAAATTTGTTCACTCAAATGAGACAGAATTTTGTGAATTCCCTGTAGAATTTAATGTTGCACACAAGGACTATGTAGTTGCAACAGGCAAGTATGGCAAAGACCTTGCAACAGTGCTTGGCGGGTATCTTTTAAGCACAGAAAAAGAGAAGCTAAGAGGCATAAGATCTGTTCAAACAATAATAAGAAAAGCAACGCCTGCGGATATGGAAAAATACAAGCAAAATTGCGAAAAAGCAGAGGAATCTTTTCGTATTTGTAAAGAAAAGATTTATAACCACAAACTTGATATGAAGCTTATTTCTGCGCATTACCTTCTGGAAGAGCCAAAAGTTCTTTTCTTTTTTACAGCTGACACTAGAGTTGACTTTCGAGAGCTTTTAAAGGATCTGGTTTCTGTATTTAGGATAAGAATAGAGCTGCGGCAAATAGGGGTTAGAGACGAATCCCGCGTTATAGGCGGAATGGGAGTATGCGGCAGGGATTTCTGCTGTCATGGAATTACAGACAAGCTTTCGCCTGTGTCAATAAAAATGGCAAAAGATCAAAATCTTTCGCTTAATTCCATGAAAATATCGGGTCCATGCGGAAGGCTTTTATGCTGCCTCTCTTATGAGTGTGATTTTTATCAGGATGAAAGAAAAAAATTTCCTGTAGAAGGAACTCGTGTTTTTGCAGGGCAGGCTGTATACAAGGTTATGGAGATAAATATTCTTACAAAAACCATAAGAATAGAAGGTCCGGATGCAAATATTATTAACGCAAGCATAAACAAGTTCGAGTTTGATTCAACGAGAAATTCCTGGAAATATAACGGGTGAAATAATAGACGCGTTTCCGGCAACTGTGGCTATTGACACCATTGCTGGAGATTTATTATATTCATAATTAGAAGTTAATACTGTGTATTAACCATTAATTTGGAGGAAAGAATGGGACAAGTAAGTAAGAATGCCCGATCGGCATCTGATACTCATAAATTTATCTGTCCTTGCGGCGGAGAAGTAAAAATGAAAACTATCTTTTCCACAGGCAAGAAAAAGAACTATGCTCAGTGCGAAAAGTGCAAAAGACAGGAAAGAAAACCAAGCGAATTTAAATAAGAACAGTAATAAAAGCAAATCCTATTGACTATAGGTTTTTTATTTGATATGTTCATAATCTAATATAATTTTAAGGAGTAATCCATTGGCTGAAAAAGGATCTACAGCAAAAAGACATAGACAAAGTCTCAGAAGAAGAATGAGAAACAGAATGGCTGTAAGCGAAGTAAGAACCAGTGTAAAAAATTTTATAGGCGCAGTTGGTGCAAAAAATAAAGAAGAAGCAGAAAAAGCTTTTCGGCTTGTTGTAAAAAAAATTGATACTGCTGCCGGTAAAGGTATTTTCCATAGAAATACAGTTGCAAGAAAAAAATCAAGACTTGCAAAAATGCTTAACAGACTTACATAGTAACAAAAGGTTAATGCAGCAGAATACGCTGTATTAACCTTTTGTTCGCCTTCTAACTCAAAAAAAATGAGTATTCCCAAACTAACAAAAGCTGAAATTATTGAAAGTATCTATGAAAAAACTGCTGTAAACAAAAAAGATGTCCATATAGTTATGGATAGTATTTTTGAAGAAATTAAAGCAGCGCTGTTGCAGGATAAAGTTGTTGAGCTCAGAGGATTTGGCACATTTGAACTAAGAACCCGCAAGGGAAAGGCAAAAGCGCGCAATCCAAAAACAGGAGAAAAAATAGCAGTTGCGCCTCATGGAGTAGCTGTATTCAGACCTGGGAAGGAACTAAAAAGCAGTGTCCGGGACATCAGGAAATAAGATAAAAAAAAGACAGCTTTCGCAAAATAAGCAGCAGTCAGAAAAGAAAATCCCCGGCCGCACTGCCGTCGCAATCCGGCGAATTTTGACAAATACAGGTCTCTTATTACTCTCGGCAATACTCTTTTCTCTTTCTTTTCCTTCGTTTTTAAATACAACAGGGTTTCCGCTTCTGGCATATTTTGCCCTTTTTCCTGCTTTTGTTGTTACATACAGGATGAAATGGTTTGCGGCGCCCTTTTTTGGTTTTTTTCTTGGTCTGGTCTCCTATGCTATTTTTAATTACTGGCTTGCAAATTATCATCCTCTTGCAATATTTGTAGTGCCTGTTATCTGCGGATTATATTATTCAATACTTTTTTCTGTTTTTAAACTCTCGAACAGCTTATTTCTGCGCAGAAGCTACATAGTTAATGCGATAATATGGGTTGCTTATGAGTATTTAAAGACGCTGGGATTTTTAGGATACCCATATGGAATAATAGGCTATACTCAGTATCTTTTTCCTCCGCTTGTAAGAATTTCTGCTTTAACCGGGGTATGGGGTGTTTCGCTGCTCGTAATTTTCCCATCAGCCTTTTTAGGCTATGTGTATAGAGATGGGTTTAAAGACTGGCTTATTAAACTTAAAAAAACAGCGATTCAGGAAAAAATTGTATTGATTATATATGCTGTAATATTTTCCGCCGGCTTGCTTTTTGGGTTACTCAATACTGTTGATGTGTCTAAAATGAAAACCTGGAGAGTCTCTTTGATTCAGCATAATACAGACCCGTGGCAGAGCGGGTACCAAGCCAACAGGGAATCTCTTGCCAGGCTTATAAGGCTAAGCGAAGAAGCTGCCGCGGATTCTCCGGACATAATAATTTGGCCGGAAACAGCATTTGTACCCTCTATTGACTGGCATACAAGATATAGAACAGACCTTAGGACGCATAGACTTGTAAGAGAATTGAGAGATTTTCTTGAACGACAAGACGTTGCATTTATTGTTGGAAACGGAGAAGAGGTGCTTATTGTTGATGAACGCGGGGAGAAGCGTAGTGTAGGTTATAACGCAGCTTTGTTTTTTGGACCCAACGGCAGGCATATTGGAACATACAGGAAAATGCGCCTTGTTCCTTTTACCGAACACTTTCCATATAAGAGGCGATTTCCGGGTATATATACGTTTCTAAGGGAAGCAGATACTAATTTTTGGGAAAAAGGCAGAGAATTTACTGTATTTGAACTTGATGGAGTAAAATTTTCAACGCCAATTTGTTTTGAAGATACTTTTGGCTATATATCGAGAGAATTTGTAAGAAGAGGCGCAAATGTTATTGTAAATATAACAAATGATTCGTGGTCCGGCTCAGTTGCGGCAGAAGTTCAGCACATGATGCATTCGGTTTTTAGGGCAGCAGAGAACCAACGGAGTGTTGTAAGAAGCACAACTAGCGGAATTACATGCATTATTGACCCCAATGGGCGAATAGTAAGCAGAATCGATCCATTTATAGAGGGCTTTTTAACAGGCGATGTCCCTGTCAATGAGGGCTCTTTTACGCTGTATACGAGGATAGGTGATTTTTTTGGGTTATTATTTGTTGTTTTTTCAATATTTATTATTTTAGTTAAACTAATTATAGGCAAAGTTGCCCCGGCACTTAGGTCGAGATGTATATCCCGGAGGTTTAAGAGCTGATTTTGCCCGATGCTATTGACGGATTTAATAAAAATGGTAATAATCAAAATGGTAAAGGATAAGTTAATGATTACAGCAGAGAAACAAAAAGCTGTGGAACTTTATACAGAAGGCAGAAAATTATACAAAATGATGGATTTTCAGGAAGCTGTGAGTCTTTTTCAAAAAGCTCTTGATGTTTGTCCCGATGATGGTCCGTCAAAAGTATATCTGGAAAGATGTAAATATTATCTTGAAAATCCGCCTCCCGAAGACTGGGACGGAGTATATGTAATGAAAACCAAGTAATTTAAAGCAGGTAACGCAATGGGTAAAAGCAGTGATATTAAGGGAAAAGAAAAAATAAGTACAACACTGGGCAAAGAGACTGTTTTTAAAGGAAAAATGAAATTTTTCAATTCGCTTAAAATAGATGGAAGCTTTGAAGGAGATATTGAATCCCCTGGTTTCCTGTATATAGAAGACGGAGCAGTTGTTACAGCAGATATCAGAGTGCGGGCTGTTATTGTAGGCGGGATTGTAAGAGGCAATATCGATGCTTCTGAAAAGCTTGAGATGCTTTCAACAGGTCAGATTTTTGGAAACGTAAGAACGTCAAAACTTAGAATAGCAGACGGCGTTGTTTTTGAAGGCAAATGCGAAATGATAAAAAGCGATGTAGCAGATATAGATATTTTTTCCAGCACTGTTGAATCTTTAAAAGAAAAAGTAAAAGCTTATTAATTTTTAATGCTTTTTTGTAAAAAAATAAGATTTTTTATTATTGCTCAAGCGTTTCTCGAAAGTATGTGCGGGCAAAAAAAAATACCTGATCTTGAATATAAAATAATTGCTGATGAATTTGGTTTGATTCTTGAACTTTGTTCAAAAAAAGAAGAAAATATAGAGAAATTTATATTTTCCCTGCCGGAAGAATTAATGTTTTTTCATTCTTCTTCTATCGATCTTTCTGTATCAGATATGGCAGCGGAAGCGCTAAAAAGAAGCGGCGCAAAGCTTGCTGTTGTGGAGTCGTGTACCGGCGGATTAATTTCAAAAATTGTTACAGATAAACCGGGAAGTTCTGATTATTTTTGGGGCGGATTTATAACTTATGATAATAAAGCAAAGGAAACCATTGATGTTCCTGCTTTTATTATAGAAAAATATGGCTCAGTTTCCAAAGAAACCGCAATTAGCATGGCTGAAAAAGGGCTTGAAAAATCAGGGGCAGATATATGCGCCTCTGTGTCAGGCATAGCAGGACCAGGCGGAGGTACTGTTGATAAGCCGGTAGGAACTGTTTGGATTGCTGTAAAAAGAGATATTGTAAAAACTTTCCTGTTCCTGTTTTCGGGAACAAGAAAAGAGATAAGGGATAAAACTGCGCAAGCAGCTCTGTTGATTGTTTACAAAGAATTGTTATATTGCAAAGCGCTTGACAGTATTGTATTTGAACATTATATTTAACCTTGTTAAAGATCGTAAAAAACTAAAAACTGTTAAATAAAGTTCTAAATATATCTAATCAAGAAATTACTAAAACAATGGTTAGGCTTGGATTTTGTATCAAACCATGCATTTAAAAAAATAGAAAAAAAGTAGAGGAGACGTAGCCCTTCTATGTCAGATTTTGAAGAAAAAAACGGAGATAGTCTTTTTTCACAGAAAAGAAGAGATTCTGTTCCTGTTTCTGCCAATAATACCGCAATAAGACGTATGAAAAAGAAAAAAACAGAACTTATCAAAGAAGGAGAAAACCCTTTGGAAGAAGAAAAAAGCAAACGACCAACAAAAAAAATTGTTATAGCAAAGGAAAAGATCGAAAACCAGCTTCCGCTGCAGGAAGAGTCCGGCTTCCCGGAAGTTCAATCCGATGAAGACATATCAAGCGCGATATTTACCAAGCTTACAAGCAAAAACAAATCTTCCAATGAAGATTCGAGTAACGAAATAGATGGCGAAAGAGACAAATTAAGCATTAATGATCTTACAAGAATGAACCTCCCTGATCTTAGGGAATTTGCCATGCAGGCAGGCGCTACGCATGAAAATATAGGAAGCCTGCGCAAACAGGAAGTTATATTTAATATTCTTAAAGCGCACACAGCAAAAAACGGAATAATTCATGCTTACGGCTCTCTTGAAATATTGCCGGATGGCTACGGTTTCTTGAGATCCCCGCAAAACAGCTATTTGCCCGGAGCAGATGACATTTATATTTCTCCTTCGCAAATTAGGCTTTTTAATTTAAGAACAGGCGACACAGTTGCCGGGCACATAAGAACTCCGCGCGAAGGCGAAAGATTTTTTGCTATGCTTAGGGTTGAAAAAGTCAACTACGATGACCCTTCGGTTGCGCAAACAAGAGTTCCGTTTGATAACCTTACTCCTCTTTACCCTAATGAGCGGATAAATATGGAAACCACAAACGGCGATCCTACAACAAGAATGATAAATCTTTTTTGCCCAATCGGCAAAGGGCAGCGCGGTTTAATTGTTGCGCCGCCAAGAACAGGAAAAACAATAATTCTTCAGAGAATTGCAAATGCTATTACAGAAAATCATCCGGAAGTGCATCTTATTGTTCTTTTGATTGACGAAAGACCCGAAGAAGTTACAGATATGAAACGCAATGTAAAAGGAGAGGTAATATCTTCGACTTTTGATGAGCAGGCAACAAGGCATGTGCAGGTTGCGGAAATGGTTATTGAAAAAGCAAAAAGGCTTGTGGAGCATAAAAAAGATGTTGTAATACTTCTGGACTCCATAACCAGGCTTGCAAGAGCATATAATCAGACAGTTCCTACTTCCGGAAAAATACTTTCCGGCGGTGTTGACTCAAATGCCCTCCATAAGCCAAAAAGATTTTTTGGTGCAGCAAGAAATATCGAGAATGGCGGAAGCCTTACAATTGTTGCCACAGCCCTTATTGAAACAGGCAGCAAAATGGACGAAGTTATTTTCGAAGAATTCAAAGGCACTGGTAATATGGAAATGCAGCTTGACAGAAAAATTGCAGACAGAAGACTGTATCCTGCCATAAATATTAAGAGATCCGGGACAAGAAAAGAAGAACTTCTCCTTACAGAAGAAGAACTTAACAAAATGTGGGTATTGCGAAAAGTTATCAATCCAATGGAAGATATTGAAATTATTGAGTTGCTGATTGACAGAATGCGTAAAACAAAGAATAATGAAGCATTCCTTAAATCTATGAATACTACAGGCCCAGGCGATATTCCGGGCTGAGTCGGAGGATATATAAAAATGAAGAAAGAAATTCACCCTGAATATGTTGAAACAAAAATAGCTTGCGCTTGCGGAAATGCTATTGAAACAAAATCAACAGTAAAAAAACTTAGTGTTGAAATATGCTCAACTTGCCATCCGTTTTTTACAGGAAAAGAAAAACTGGTTGATACTGCCGGAAGAATCGAAAGGTTTAATAGAAAGTACGGTGTTGCGAGAGACCAGAAGTAGTACCAACTGCCCATGAACACGCCGGTCAAGTGTCAGTGCGCGGCGTGTTTCCTATATGCAAATATAGCGCAGCAGCTATATAGCGCAATGTCTGTGTTTTTAAAATACTGAATTTAGAGACTGCTTTTTGATTGCATTTTCAGTAATTTTCATATATTCTTGGAGAAATGGAAAAAATCATATCTCTTCATAGAGATGAGTATATTTCTGAGCCGGAAGTTGTTGTTGAAGCTCCGGGAGCCTTAACAATTATGGGAAACCATGTTGATTCTGATGACGGGCTTATGATTCAGGCAGCTCTTGATATGAAAATTTATGCCTCTGTATCAAGACGAAAAGATAGTTCCCTGCGCTTTTATGCAGCAGATTTTGAAGAAAGAAAAAAAACTTCGGTAGGCAGTATCAAATATAAAAGAGAAGACAGATGGGCTAACTATATAAAAGGAGTTCTGTTTTCCCTGGAAAATGCAGGTTTTCCAATTAAAGGGCTTGATATCACCATTACAGGCAATATTCCGCAGAGCATAGGGCTTGCTTCATCATCTGCAATGGAAACAGCCATAACTCTTGCCTTATCTAAACTATATGATTTTAACATTTCCAGAGAAGAAGTCATAAAAATAATATATGCCGGAGAAGAAAAGTTTCTAAACTCAAACAAAGTTCCTTCCGGGGTTTATTCATCGCTTTTCGGGAAAGAAGATAATTTTTTATTTACAGACCTTCGCTCTGCTGCTGTGGAGTATATCCCGGCTCTTTTTGAAGATACATCTCTTGTTATTACCATGTCCAATGTTCCGGCAATACAAATTGAAAAAGAAATTGCCGAGAGGCGCAAAGATATTCAAAAATGTATAGAAAGATTAAATACCAGAGGGGAACCTTCGCTCGCAAAAACTCGCTCGGCGGGAGGTTCTGTAAAGCCCGGAACATCACTCCGCGATTATAATAAAAATGATATTGTAACCATAGTGGAAATGCTTCCTGAGCAAACCAGAAGAAGATGTATTCATGTTATAGATGAAATTTCAAGAACAGAAGAAGCAAAAAGCGCCATTAAAAAAAACGATATGGCAGCGCTTGGCAAGCTTATGAGCAGATCCCATGAAAGCCTTAGAGATAATTTCGAAGTTTCCTGCCCGGAAATAGACTGGCTTGTCAAGCGCGCACAGGAAATCGACGGTGTTTATGGTTCCAAAATTACGGGAACAGGGTTTGGCGGGTGTACAATAACTTTGCTCAAAAACTCTTCCATAAGCCGTTATCTTGAGCGGCTTGATGAATACGAAAGAATTTTTGGATTTAAAGCAGATATGATAAATTGCACTATGGCGTCCGGCGCAAAAGTCCTTTTTTCTGCGGAGTAAACTTGTTATGAAAATACTTCTTACAAATGATGATGGAATCGACAGCCCAGGGCTTAAAGCCATAGAAGAAAGCCTTTCTAGGAAGCATGATGTGGTTGTTGTGGCGCCGGAAGGAGAGCGAAGCGGGTTTTCCCACGCCCTTTCTTTTCGCAAAAATGTAATAATCAGAAAAATTGATAAAAACCACTATACTTGCAGCGGAACCCCTGCAGATTGTGTTCACAGAGCTTTACACCGCATAATTGATGGTTTTGTTCCTGATATTGTTGTATCCGGCATAAATTTGGGACCGAATCTTGGAACAGATATTATCTATTCAGGCACCGCAGCAGCAGCAAGGCAGGCAGTAATGATGGGAGTTCCAGGCGTTGCTGTTTCTGCTACAGCATTCTTCGAGCCTTTTTACTTTGAGAATGCAGCAATTTTTGTAGCAGATAATATAACAAGTTTTTTTGAAAACCAGAGCCCCGATCATTTTATAAATATAAATGTGCCAAGTATCTGTGCCGAAAAACTCAATGTTATGGTAACAAAACCTTCGAAAAGACTTTATAATGAAAAACTGAGCCATCATGCAGAGCCGGATGGGAGTTTGGATGTCTCGCTTAATATTATCAATGTATTGCATGATAACAGAAACGACACAGACAGCTATGCAGTTGAAAACAACATGATTTCTGTTTCGCCTGTTTATGTACAGCCGTTTTCTGATGAAAAAGCAAGACTAATATATAAAGAAGTTTTTAAAAAAGAAAGTGCGGGAGAAAAAAATTGTTAGGGGCAAATAAGCAATTTATGGACAGTAGTTTCGAAAAAGCAGTAAAATTTTACTCAGAAAAAAAGTATGAGCTGGCTCTTAAAGAACTGCTCAAAACCGATACTAATCTTAACGACAATGCAGATCTTTCTTATTATTTGGGGCTTTGCTACACAAAACTTAAACAATTTGACGAAGCAATAATTTTTCTTGAGCAGGCTATAGTCGGTCACACAAATGTACTTTATATCTATCAGTGCAGAATGATTCTCTGTTACATTTATGCAGTTACAGAGCAGTTTAAGCTGGCAGAATATGAGTTAAAAAGGCTTATAGAAGATGGCTACGAATCTGTGCAGGTATATTGTTCTTATGGTTATGTCCAGTATCAGCAGGGAAAAATTGAAAAAGCAATGGAATTTTTTGAAAAAGCGCTGAGTCTTGATTCTGAGCACCCAACAACACTTAATTCGGTTGGTTATATTCTTGCAGACGAAGACATTGACCCAGATAAAGCTATACAATATTGCACCAAAGCTGTTGAAAAAGTGCCGGATTATTTTCCTTTTCTGGATTCTCTTGGGTGGGCTCTATTTAAAGCCGGGAAAATAGATGAAGCAGTTGAGTATTTAAGAAGCGCCTTTGAGTTATCAAAAGGCAATAAGATTGTTGCAAAACATCTAAAAGAGGCTATAGATTCAAGAAAATAGTACTTTCAGCCGATAATTAAGACGTAAGGGGGGAGAATTATGGTTGAAAATATAAAAGATGCCGCACTTGCTGATTATTCTGTGCAACCGCCTGTTAAGACTCAAAAAACTCAGCCCATAGATCCTGGCATAAATCATAGAGATTTAAAAGGGATACTTTTTCTTGGAATAAGAGGCGATATTAATATCGAAATAGACGGTAATAAAAATAAATTAGATATTTTGGCATAGGGAGTTCCGGTTATCCGGCAAATTGTTACTTTGACATGGATACACCTCTTGTTTTCCTGTAGTTCTTGGTAGACAAAAAAGCGTACATATTGCATAATATTTCTGTGTATAAAATCCGAAAAATAGCTCTGTTTAAATATTTTTTAATAATTTTCTTGTTTTCCACTACCGCGCTATTTCCTCAAAGTTTTCTGGATATCTCCCGGGGATTTGATGAGTTCCGGGCAGGAGTAAGGGCTTTTTTTGGCGGAAATTATAACAGGGCAATATTTTCTTTTGAAAGAGCGATTTCGTATAATCCTTCGGATATGCGCGCCAGAGAGTGGCTTGGAAGAGCCTACTATATGTCCGGGCTTGAAGACAGCGCGCTTTCAATATGGAATTCACTCATTGATGCAGGCCACAGATCCACAAATTTAGAAAATATGATTGAAATTGTATCTACGCGGCGCAAAATGTTTGACACACGAAGAAGTGACAGAAATCTTGTTGTTGAACATGAGATAAGCGGTGACACACGAAGGGGCGGCAATCTTTTTAGAAGACCCGGCGCTGTTTTGCCTTTGGACAACGGCGGTTTTATTGTATCAAGCTTTACCACAAACGAGCTTCTTGTTTTTAATGCAAACAGCAGGGTAATTAACAGGTTTAGAGGCGGTCTTGGGGCTATTAATAATCCTTTTGATGTAATTAAATCTTCTGACGGGTTTTTTGTAGTAACTGAATACGGCGGAAATCAAGTAGCTATATTAAGCCATAACGGTACCATCGTAAGAAAATTCGGGAGCAGGGGAAGCGGTCCAGGTCAGTTTCTTGGTCCTCAATTTATTGCAAGTAACGGAGCAGGTCATTTTTTTGTCTCTGACTGGGGCAACAGGCGAGTAAGCAAATTTGATTATGACGGCAACTTTATTTTAAGTTTTGGGAACAGGACAGGCCGTTACGAAGGCTTAAGAGGACCTACCGGGGTTCTTGTATTAAATAATATTGTCTTTGTTGCAGATGTTTTAAGAAGATCTATTGATCTCTTTGACCAGAGCGGTAATTTTATAAGAACTATTGGGCGAGGAATGCTGCACGGACCGGAAGGGCTTTCTGCTTACGGCAATAACTCCATTTTAATAGCAGATACAGACAGGGTTGTTATTTTTAATATTGAACACGAATTTGCAGAAGTTATATTTACCTCCGAGACGCCCGGAAGAATCGCTTTTGCAAGATATAATGCCAATAACGATCTTATGATTTCTGATTTTAATAACAACAGCGTTATGTTTTTGTCTGAAATGGAATCTATTTTCGAAGGGCTTTTTGTGCGCATAGACAGCATATATGCGGAAAATTTTCCAACTGTAAGAATTCGCGTAAATGTTGAAAAACGCAACCACGACCCTATTGTTGGCCTCGAAAGAGCTAACTTTAGAGTTACAGAAGGCGGCAGAGCAGTAGATGATCTTACCTTGCTGTTTCAAAGCAATCAATCGAGAAGAGCAGATGTTGCAATAGTTGTTGAAGACTCTCTTCATATGACCGGAAGAAGAGATATACTACGCAGAGCTTTAAATGAGGTTTATAATTCGTTTGATCGGGACGACAGAATAAGAGTGGTTTCCGCAGGAAGAACTGCGACATTAGTTGCAGAAGAAACTGTCTCGAGGGCAGATGCTATAGCAGCAGTAATGCAGGCCAATTCCGCTTCTGCTGACTTTTCCATTGGAACAGGAATAAGGCTTGCTGCTTCGCAAATTGTATCAAGTATGGATAAGAAAGCAGTAATCTTTATATACTCCGGAAACCCGGCTCCTTTTAATTTTAATCAATACAGACTTGTAGATATTATGCAATTTTTAAGAAACAATAATATAAGTTTTTATTATATATCCCTTGAACGCGGGCAATCCAGGGAAGAGCTTGATTTTCTTGTCAGGGAAACAGGCGGCGCAAGATTTTTTATTCATGAAACAGCCGGAATTGGTCGTATTGCCCAAAAAATTAGAGAAAGCAGAAGCGGTACTTATTTGCTGGAATATAGATCAAGAAGTTTTGATGAATTCGGACGCAGGTATATTCCTGTTAGAGTTGAGGCTGTTTTTAACAGAAGAAGCGGAAGAGATGAACTCGGATATTTTTCAGAGGCCAGGTAAGCAACAAGTTGTAAGCAGATGAAGTGGTGGGAAAATCTCTGTCAAAAATGCGGTTACTGCTGTTTTAAGAAAAAGCTTGTAGACGGAGTTTGGGTAATTAATTTTAATAATCCATGCGAATATCTTGATATTGAATCTAACCTCTGTTTTTTTTACGAAAAGAGATTTGAAATGTGCCCGGAATGTAAAAAAATGACAATCTTTAAAGCGTTGTTTGGAGATTTTTTCCCTGATACTTGCGGATATGTTGTATTTTTTAGAAAAATGGGATTTTTTAAAATTATCAAAAGAAAGAAAATATAGATGAGCTTGGGAGCCAAAAGGTTAAAACAATGAAAAAGCTTATAATTTTTGATATGGATGGGGTTCTGATAGATGTTTCTTCTTCCTATAAGGAGGCTATAAGAAAAACCGCATCTATATTTTTATTGCCGTGTATTAATTCAAACCTGCTGCCTCAGCCGCTTTTTAATTTACAGGAACTCTCTTTTCTTAAAGGAACAGGCGGGCTTAATAATGACTGGGATATGACTCATAAGGTAGTAACGTTAATGTTTTCGAAAATCAGTAACAGAAAAGAAAATACAAACAGGGAAAAGTGGGATGTTAAGAAGCTTGCTTCTTTTCTTAAATCAGAAGACAAACCTCTTGAAACTCTTTTTAAAGAAGCAGGAACACTGAATTTTAAAGAAGTTGATTTTTTCTATAAAGGTGATGTTGGCTCCGGCAATATTATAAAGCAGATTTTTCAGGAAATATATCTTGGAAAACGGCTTTTTTCGGAAATTTATGGGATTGCACCGCAATATTGTGTTGAGAAAGGGCTTATTTTAAAAGAAAAGCTTTTAATAAACAGGGCGCAGCTTTCTTCGCTGTCTGCAAAAAACACACTTGCAGTTGCAACAGGCCGTCCCGAAAAAGAAGCTCTTTATGCCATTAAAAAAAATAATATAGATTTTTTTAAAAAAGTATTAACTCACGATGACTGTGTGAAAGCAGCAGAAGAAGCAGAAAAAAATACCTTGGAAAAAATATCTTTTTGTAAACCGCACCCATTTATGTTGGATGTTATTGCAGAGCATTATAAAAACAAAGGTGAGCTTAAAGAAAAGCCATATTATATTGGAGATATACCTGATGACATGATTGCAGCAAAAAGATCAAAGTATAATTTTTGCGCAGTAGGGGTTACATATTCTTCTACGAATAAAGACAGCTCAGCCATTGGGCTTAAACAAGCAGGAGCAGATTATATTGCCAGCACCCCGCAAGAATTAATCGATTTTTTTAAGAAGCCCTATGTCAGTGTGAACCAAGAGAGCATTTCTGTGCCTTCTCCGGAGTCTGGCAACGAAGGGCATGGAATAAACCTAATGCGTTCAGGAATTCAGGGTACAAGCGAGCGACTTATCCGCACCTTTGAAGGCCATTCTTCCATAGTATTGTCAGTTGCATTCAGCCCGAACAGCAAATATATTATTTCCGGCGGGTCAAGCAATTTAAAGACAGACGAATCAGAAAATAACACTTTAATGTTATGGGAGGTTAAAAGCGGTAACCTTGTCTACACCATTGAAAATCATGCGGGTGATTCTGTGCGTTCAGCCGCATTCAGCCCGAACGGCAAGTATATCATTTCCGGGGCAACCGGAACAACTGTTGCTAATTTGCAACTATGGGATACTGGAACTGGCTGTTTTATCAAATCCTTTGGAGGCATTAAGGATTTTTTAATAGGTCATCAATGTAATGTGCTTTCAATCGCAATCAGCCCGGACAGCAAGCGTATTGTTGCCGGCGTAAATTACAAAGTTTTTAAACTGTGGGATATTGAAAAAGGCCGGCTTATTCGCAACATGGGAAGCGGTTCCAAAAAACATACGGATTCTGTACTTTCAGTCGCATACAGCTCAGACAACAAGTGTATTGCTTCTGGGTCAAAAGATAAAACTTTGAAACTATGGAAAGCTGAAAAAGGCCAGCTTATTCGCACTTTTGAAGGTCATACAGGTGATGTGCATTCAGTTGCATTCAGCCCAGACAACAAATATATCGTTTCCGGCTCTGCTGATAAAACTTTGAAACTGTGGGATGTTGAAAGCGGTCAGCTTATTCACACCTTTGAAGGCCATACTGATATAGTGAAGTCAGTCGCATTTAGCCCCGACAACAAGCGTATTGTTTCCGGGGCATCTGATAAAACTTTGAAACTATGGGACACTGAAAGCGGTCAACTTATTCACATCTTTGCAAGTCATACGAATATTGTTCATTCAGTTGCATTCAGCCCGAACAATAAATATATCGCTTCCGGATCATGGGATAAAACTATAAAATTATGGGAAGCCTGATAATAGGGCTTAAACAAGCAGGCGCAGATTATATTGCGAACACCACGCAGGAATTAATCGATTTTTTTAAGCAA
Organism: Spirochaetota bacterium; assembly: GCA_009786125.1. Taxonomy (GTDB): domain Bacteria; phylum Spirochaetota; class Spirochaetia; order CADAEX01; family CADAEX01; genus WQTU01. The sequence goes on along the minus strand of WQTU01000135.1, from coordinate 25,934 downwards.
TAGCGAAAATTGCTAATTTTTTTACATAAATCGCGATACCAGCCGAATAACCGTTTCCCGCGCTTCCTGGCGCTCCTTGAGGCGGGCATTCTTTTCCCTGCCTCTGTGTAATTTACCTGATTTTGAGATAACCCTGCCTTAAACGACAAATCCATTTGGGAAATTCCCTTTTTTTTCGTTCTTCCCGCAACCTATCTGCTATTTTTCCCATTTGGGCGCTTAGTTCTGCTTCTTCGTGTTTGGAATAATCAATTTTATAAAGCTTTGCCGACGAAGCTGCTGATTTTTGTGCAGCCTTTTTTTTCCATATAGAGCCGGGTTTCATCCAGAAGTTTGTAAAGAAGATCTGGCGAGCGGAAAACAGCAGTGCCAACTTGAACAGCGCTGCACCCCGCAAGAATAAACTGTATTGCCTTTTCTGCGTTATCCGCGCCTCCGCAGCCAATAAGCGGAATTCCCGGAATTGCTTTTGCAATCAAATAAGCCACCCTAAGTGATATTGGAAAAATCGCAGGTCCCGACAGCCCGCCGAAAATATTCCCAAGAAGAGGTTTTTCCTTCCATATATCTATAACCATACCCGGCACAGTGTTGGTTGCAACAATTGCATCTGCTCCTGATTCCATGCAGATCGAAGCTATAGCGACAGGATCGGGCGTCGCGGGGCTTATTTTTACCCAAAGCGGCAGCCGTGTGGTTTTTCTGCACTCCTTAACAGCTTCTTTTGCAGAGAGAGTATCTGCTCCAAAGTGGATGCCGCCCTTTGCGACATTTGGGCATGAAAAATTAAGTTCTATTGCGCTCACCCCAGCGCGCCCGTGGGAGGTGGTGTCCTTCTTTGCAAGTTTTTCTGCTAAAAAGACAAATTCTTCTATGGTTTCGCCTGCGATGCTGACAACAGCTTTTGCAGTTGGAGATTTTGCAGCGAATTCCGGCAGTTTTTTTTCTATAAACTGATCTATGCCGCAGTTTGCAAGCCCGATTGAATTTAGCATACCGGAGTCTGTTTCGCAGCATCTTGGCGGTTTGTTACCAACTCGCTCTTTGGGTGTAACTGTTTTTAGAACCAAAGCGCCCCACTTTTCCGGAGGCATCAGGTCCGCATATTCTATGCCATACCCGCAAGTACCGCTTGCAGCTATAAATGGATTATCGAGTATTAAATTGCCAATTTTTGTATTTAAGTTTATCAAAGAATTACCTCGCTGCTTTGAATAAATCACGGCTTTATTCAATCGAGAATTGCAAAGCATCCCGAAGGGGCAAGCCGTATTACCTTAATGTTTTTTTTCGCAGTTTTCTGCAAGAAAACGAGAAAAAACATGGGGTTGCTGATTAGAGTCAAATTTAATCAGCGACCCCGCAAAAACAGGTCCGTCTACGCAGGCTTTAAGATAACCGCCGCTAGAAGAAGGTACTGCGCATCCTGCACAAGCGCCGGTGCCGCACGCCATAAATTCCTCAAGTGAAAACCATGCAGGAATGTTGCGTGCATCTGCTATTTTTTTTATTGCTTGCATCATGCCGTGCGGCCCGCAGGAAACAATTGCGTCCGGCGGGCTCTCCTGCCCAAGCCAGCGCTCCAGAATTTCCGGCGCTGTGCCTTTTTCGCCAATAGAGCCATCATCAGTTGCCAGAACAATATTTTTCTTAAAAATGTGCGAAAATCGGCTTTCTAACCCATCAGTATAAAATAAATCCGCGGAAGGAAGCTGATCTTTTGTCCTGCCTGCCCACAAAACTTTGTCTGCATTGCCCTGCCGCATGGAATTTAAGAACAGAATCGATGCAATCCCTGTGCCGCCGCCGATCATCCAGAGTTTTTTTATGTTTTCTGGAATCTGATAGCTGTTGCCAAGGGGTCCAAGCACTTCGACTTCGGTCTCCGGTGCGAGAGAAACAAGACTTTTTGTAACAGGACCGATGTTTTTTATAATAAGCTCTATGGAATCGTCTGAGTTTCCAGCTAAAGAAAAAGGTCTTCGCAAGTATCTTCCGGATGAGACCGGGGGAAGAATTGTTACAAAATTGCCTGGGACGTAATTTTGTGCGTTTTTTCCGATTTTGATTTTAAGATAAGCAAGGTCGGTTGCAATATCTTCTAGTATATATAATTTCCCTGTTTCGATTTTTTTCATCTGATAATGACTGTAAATAAAATATGCTTTTTTTTCAATAATATTAGTATTTACAAAAAAAAATGTTTATTGACTAATATTACTCTTGGGAATAGAGTGTAAGAAATACCAACAGAGAAAAAAAATGCAAAAAACAGTTTTTGATGAAATTATTAGGGCAGAAAAGGAAGCTGAAATGATTATTCAGCATGCCAAAGAAAAAGCACTGGAAATTGTTGCAAAAGCAGAGTCTGAATATAATCAGGCTGTAAATTCTGCCAAAGAAGAAGCGCATATAAAAATTCGGGATTCTGTTGCTGTTGCGAAACAGAAAGCAGAAGAAAGTCTGGCTAAGGCTATTAAAGATGCTGAAGATGAAAATACAAGGTTTTTTGAAGACAATTGTGCTCAAACAGAAGAGGTAGCCAATCAAATTACTGAATTTTTGCTTATGCCTGAATATGAACGGGAATAGGTAAGGAAATCTGTATGCTGGGTATGGGTAAAGTAAAAAAATATGCTTTTATTAATGCTAAACTCAGAGCGCGAAAAAGTAAAATACTAAAAGATGATGTTTTTGATAATATGGCAAAAGCAAAATCTCTTCCCGAAGCAATCAGGCTGCTTCATAATACCCATTTTCAAAAAATTGAAGAAGTTTATGTTAGAACCGGGGATCTTAAGCTTGCTGAGCTTGAACTCTATAAAAAAGAAATCTCTCTTTACTATGAAATTGAAAAGCACATTTCCGGAGATGTTCTTGAATTTGTAAGAGGGCTAACCCGTAAATATGAAGTTGAGAACTTAAAAGCAGCATTAAGACTGTGGTTTGACAGGACTATCAGAAAAAGAAATATTGCTGCATATACACCGTATCTTTACCGGGAAAAAATTCACTATGATCTTCATGTAGATCAGATTATAAATGTTGAAAACATAGAATCTATTGCTGTTATACTTGAAAAGACTCCGTATGCAAAAATAATAAAAGAGAATTCTTCTTCAGCAGAAAATCTTTTTTCTATTGAACTAGCGCTGGATAAATATTTTTACCAGCAGCTTTATGAAAAAGCAATAAAGCTAAGCAAGGCAGATTTTGCCATTGTTAAGCGAATAATTGGTATTGAAGTTGATGTAGAAAACATTTCCTGGTTTATAAGATCGCGTGACTTTTATAAAATGACTTTGGACCAATGTGTCTCAAATATAATTCCTTATGGATATTATATTGATAGAAAAATGCTTGAACAGGTTTCTGATTCTGAAACTCCAGTTGAATTGGTAAAAGATTTTATACGCAGAAAATTTCCATTTCTTCCTCCATTACTAATTACGCAAAATTTAAATACTCAGCAATCAAAGCTTTTGCTTTTAGGGCGATTTTTTGATCAAATAATTATACATGGGGTGAGAAAGATAAAAGTAGGAAATCCTTTTACAATTGGAATTCTAATGGCGTATTTTGTTTTAAAGAAAAATGAAATAAGTAAAGTTATGACAATTTTAAATGCGAAATGCTATGATATAGATGAAACCAGGATTAAGAGTGTAATATGATTTTGTTTACAACAAAAATGTGTCGTCTTACGACAGTAATTCTCGAAGAGGATGTTGACGCGGTTACCAAAGGGCTTTTGGGGGAAGGTGTTCTGCACTTTGTAAAAGTTACAGATGTTTCTAAAGAGGCGGAAAGTTATATTACTAATGCTTGTCCGGAAAGTGTTCAAGGTAAAATTACGGAAACCAGAAAGCGAATAGAAACAGTCTTTAATGTCATCAATTATTTTCCTGCTGATGTAAGAGAGCTTGATGTTTCAACGCTTACTTCTATAGATGTTGATGCCAGCAATCGGGTTCTTGATAAAATAACTGTTGAGCTTCAAAAAATAAGAGATAATCAAAAATACTTGCAGCAGGAAATTCACAAGCTTGAAGAGATAAAGCGTCAGCTTATGCTTTTTTCAAGCCTTAAGGGAGATATTAATTTAGCGGAAAAATATACGTTTTTGGATGTGCAAACAGGGAGGATTCCTGCTGCAAAAGAGTATGAGTTTGTTTCTGAACTTTACTCTCTCCCTTCTGTTGAGATCAAGCTTGGTGCAGGCGGCAAATTTTTAACATTTTTGCTGATTACAATGAAAAGAGATTCTGTTCTTGTTGATAAAATTCTACAAAGCTTCAGTTGGGAAAAAATAGAGTATTCAGATAGTATAAACAAGTTGGATGCAAATACTTTATCGGAAATAGATAGAAGAATAGATAAGTTAAAAGCAAAGCAGGATGAAGCTAGTCAGTCTGTAGCAGAACTTGTTTTTTTGAAAAAGCAACAGCTTGACGATATGTGGGCAAATCTTAGAATGAATGAGCTTTTTTACAGGATGCAATCTTTTTACTGCAGAACTTCACGAACAATGATTTTTTCCGGATGGCTTCCTGCGTCTAAAAGAAAAACTGTTGATGCTGAAATAAGATCCATTACAAAAGGTAAGTGTTACCTTGAGTGGAGCGAGCCAAAAAATATAGAAAATAATAACCTGGAAATTCCTGTTAAAATGGAGAATCCTAAACTGTTATCTCCTTTTGAAATGCTTGTTAAAAATTATGCGATACCTAAATATGGAACTGTTGATCCTACTCCGATTGTTGCGCTTACATATCTTGCAATGTTTGGTCTTATGTTTGGGGATGTTGGGCATGGGTTTGTTCTTGTTCTCATAGGAGTTATAGGAACGGTTTTTACAGCAAAGTCTGAAAATAAAGGGGTAAACAAGATTTGCCAGCTTATGATCTGGTGCGGCGGTGCTGCAATGATATCAGGAGTTCTTTTTGGTTCATACTTTGGATATTCATGGTTCCCGCCTTTATGGTTTTACTACCACGGCATTGTTGTAGGGTATCCCGGCACAGGGTTTGTACAAAGTGTTTATGATATTCTTTTTATTACAATCTGTTTTGGTATAATTGTTATAGGATTAGGGCTTGTTATTAATTGGATTAACTGTATAGCAACAAAAAGCTGGTTTAGGCTTTTTCTGGATAAGGGCGGTCTTTTGGGCGCATGGATGTATGGAGGAGGAGTTTATACAGCTTTCTACTTTGCTGGATCGGGCTATAGCCAACTTCCGGACACTACTTTGCTTTTTATACTTCTTGGGATTCCGGCAGTGCTCTTTATGCTTAAACCGCCAATAGAATTTTATTTACATAGCAAGAGTGGTTATGCTGCAAAATTCTCTTTTGCAGCATTAATAAAGTTTGGAATGGATTGGTTTGTTGAGATGCTGGAGATTTTTTCAGGCTATCTTGCCAATACGCTTTCTTTTATGCGAGTTGCAGGGCTTGGCATTGCTCATGTAAGCATAATGGTGGCTTTTGATCAAATGGCAAGAATGACAACTCCGGATGGCAGCTTTAATGCTTGGTCGATTCTAATTTTGGTGCTTGGGAATATTGTGGTAATTGGACTTAAGGGGCTCGTGGCAGGCATTCAGTCTGTAAGATTAAATTATTATGAATTTTTTTCGAAATATTTTAGTGGTACGGGAGAAGCATATGCCCCAATTTCACTAAAAAGGAATAACTAAAGGAGGAGAATAAGTGATGAATCCGACAAAGGAATTTAAGAGAAAAGTAATGCTAAGTTTAGTAGTTACTTTTGCTATTATGGCAATGTTTGCTATGGGCAGTGTTGTGAATGTGTTTGCACAGGACAATACACCTGCTGCAGAAATGAGAGTCATAACAGAACATCAAGCCCAGGTTCAAATGTTTGGGCTTATAGCAGCGGCTGTTGCATTTGGCTTTGGCGCTATTGCTGCTGGAATTGCTATTGGGCAGGTTGGGTCTGCGGCAATGGGAGCTATTGCTGAAAAACCGGAAATTGCAACTCATGCTCTTATTTTTATTGCGCTTGCAGAAGGTCTTGTAGTATTTGGTTTTATTACAGCTCTTATGATTCTTGGGGCAATATAGGTAATGAAATATTTTATTATCGGCGATGAAGATGCTGTTTTGGGATTTGGCCTTGTTGGCATACAGGGGCTCAAGGCTGAAAATCCTGCTGAGGCACAAGTAGCATTTAACACAGCGCTGGAAGACAAAGGTGTCGGAATTATTATAATAGAGCATAAAATTGCTGACATGATACGGTCTCAAGTCGATAAATATATTTTTACAAAACAATTTCCATTGATTGTTGAAGTGCCGGGGCGGGCTGGAAAAGATCCAGGCAGGCTTGGTCTTCGGGCAATGGTAAACGAAGCAATAGGTATCAAGCTTTAAGTTTGATTTTGTCTTTCTTTTAAGGATTGTATGATGAAAACATCCAGCGATGATATGGTTGAATTAGTCTCCGGCATTGGTGAATCTGCAAGGCATGAAGCAGTTAATATAATAGCAGCCGCAGAGAAAACAGTTGCTGATAAACAACTGGCTAAAGATATGCGGGTAGCAGCCATAAAAAAAGATACGGATAAGAAAATAGCGCAGCAAGTTGCTGTTATAGAAAGAAATAATGCATCTGCAATCTCTGTGGAGTGCAGGCGCATTGCGCTTAAGATTAAAGAAAACACAATAAATGATGTTATAAATAGAATAAAAGAAAAAATAGATGAAAAAGCAAATGACCCTTCTTATGTTGAGATAATAAGAAGCTGGATATTGGAAGCAGCAATCGGACTTGGGAAAGAAGAAGCTATTGTAAATGCTTCTCAAAAAGAACTTAAAATTATGACAGATGATTTTCTCAAGGAAACTGAAAAAAAATATAATATTCTTACAGGCAGAAATATCAGTCTTAAAAAAGCAGATAAAGATCCCCTTTTTAGTCAAGGAATAGTATTGTCGTCAAAGGATAATAAGACAGCATTTAACAATCAGGTACCCACACGTTTGATGAGGTACCAGTCAGAAGTAAGGAAAATAATTTACAAGGAATTCTTTTCATAATTTTCTGCAAAGAATTCCAGAATATATGAGGTTCTAAATGAAAGGGCAAATAGTAGGACAAGTAAAAAGAGTAAATGGACCGGTAATTGAAGCAATGGGTATTACAAATGCCATGATGCTGGAGTTGGTTGAAGTAGCTGAATCCAGGTTGATTGGTGAAATAATAAAGCTGGAAGATCAAAGCGCTGTAATTCAGGTTTATGAAGATACAACAGGAATATGCCCCGGCGACAATATTTATGGTTCCGGAATGCCTCTTTCTGCAGAACTTGGTCCTGGTCTTATTGGAACTATATATGATGGTATTCAAAGACCCCTTGAAGATATATATAAGATTTCTGGTCATTTTATTGAAAAAGGTATTCAGGTTTCTTCAATAAATAAAGAAAAGAAATGGCACTTTGTGCCGGAAGATATTGAGATTGGTTCCCTTATGGAAGGGGGAGGTATAATCGGCTCTGTTCAGGAAACAGACAGAATAAATCATAAAATACTAATTCCTCCAGGAATATCGGGAATAGTTAAATCCATTTCTGCAGAAGGAGATTACAAAGTAACAGATACTGTTGCTGTTCTTGAAACTAAAGATGGCGATAAAAAAATCACAATGATTCAGAACTGGCATATAAGAAAACCCAGGCCGGTTAAGGAAAGATTGCCCCTTGATATTCCTCTTGTAACAGGGCAAAGAGTAATAGATACGCTTTTTCCCATTGCAAAAGGCGGAACAGTAGCTCTCCCCGGAGGCTTTGGCACGGGCAAGACAATGACGCAGCACGCTATTGCAAAATGGTGCGATGCAGATATTATTGTTTACATAGGATGCGGAGAGCGCGGTAACGAGATGACAGATGTTCTTAATGAGTTTCCGAATCTTATTGACCCAAGATCCGGGAAAAGCCTTATGGAAAGAACTGTTCTTATAGCAAACACATCCAATATGCCTGTATCTGCAAGAGAGGCAAGTATATATACCGGAGTAACTCTTGCAGAATATTTCAGGGACATGGGGTATCATGTTGCTGTTATGGCTGATTCAACATCAAGATGGGCAGAGGCTTTAAGAGAGCTTTCCGGTCGTATGGAAGAAATGCCGGCAGAGGAAGGATTTCCTGCTTATTTACCTACAAGAATTGCAGAGTTCTATGAAAGAGCGGGTTATATGAAAACTCTTTGCGATAAAGATGGTTCTGTAACGCTTATTGGCGCAGTATCTCCTCCTGGCGGTGACTTTTCTGAGCCTGTTACACAGCATACAAAACGATTTGTAAGATGTTTTTGGGGTCTTGACAGGCAGCTTGCAAATGCGCGGCATTATCCGGCTATATCATGGCTCGATAGTTATACTGAATATCTTTTCGATCTTATTCCGTGGTGGGAGCGGAATGCAGGGCCAACATGGTCAGATGATAGAGGCAATATTATGGAACTTCTGCAAAAAGAAGTAAGACTCCAGCAAGTTGTAAAATTGGTTGGTCCGGATGCGCTTCCCGATAGCCAAAAGTTTATTATAGAAGTGTGTACTTTGTTTAAAAATGCTTTTTTGCAGCAGAATGCATTTGATACAATTGACAGATATTCCACTGCAGAAAAGCAGATGAAAATGCTTCAGCTAATTCTTGAATATTACAAACGCGGTGCGGAGGCAATAAAAAGAGGCGCTACACTTATAAAGCTCAAGCAATTGAGTATTTATCAGGATATTGTAAAGATGAAATTTAATATTCCGAACGAAGATCTTAAGCTCTTGGATAAGCTTATGGCAAAACTCGAACGTTCTATGGATCTAATTGGGGGCGATGAATGGGTCTAATTGGGGGCGATGAATGTCTGAAATTGATATAGATAAAAAGCAAAAAAGATTAAAAACAAATCTTGAGTATATTGGCGTTGATAGAATAGATGGTCCGCTTGTATTTATACGAAAAACACACCCGGTTGGTTATCGAGAGCTTGTTCAGTGCATTGATCCCCAGGGAAATGTAAGACTTGGGCTCGTGCTTGATACTTCCAAAGATATAGTTTGTGTTCAAGTTTTTGAAGGAACTTCCGGGCTTACAATGCCGGAAACTCATGTCAGGTTTATGGGAGAGCCTCTTAAACTTGGAGTAAGCGAAAGAATGCTTGGAAGAGTTTTTAATGGGCTTGGGCAGCCTATCGACAACGGACCATTGCCTATGCCGGAAGCAGAGCTTGATGTAAACGGAGTCGCAATAAACCCAACAGCGCGCTCATATCCAAAAGATTTTATACAGACAGGCATTTCTTCCATAGATGGAATGAATACCCTTATTAGGGGGCAAAAGCTTCCAATATTTTCCGGCAATGGTCTTCCGCATAATGAGCTTGCTGCGCAGATTGCAAGACAGGCAAAAATAAAAGGCGGCACAACAGACTTTGCAGTTGTTTTTGCAGCAATGGGTGTAAAAAATGATGTCGCAAAATTTTTCGTAAGATCTTTTGAGGAAACAGGGGTTATTGATAATGTAGCCCTGTTTTTATCGCTTGCCGATGATCCTTCGATTGAAAGAATAATTACACCGCGTACTGCCCTTACCCTTGCAGAGCACCTGGCATTTAACAAAAATATGCACGTACTTGTAATAATGACAGATATTTCAAACTATTGCGAATCTCTAAGAGAGATTTCAACAATTAGAGGAGAAATTCCTTCAAGAAAAGGTTATCCCGGATATTTGTATTCTGACCTTGCAGAACTTTACGAAAGATCGGGAATGATAAAAGGATTTAGCGGATCAATAACTCAGCTCCCTATTCTTACAATGCCTAATGATGATATTTCCCACCCAATTCCCGATCTTACAGGATATATAACAGAAGGACAGATAGTTTTCGAGAGAGGAATGTACAGTAGAAATATTTATCCTCCTGTGGCAGGTCTTCCGTCTCTTTCCAGGCTTATGAAAGACGGGATTGGCGAAGGCATGACAAGAGAAGACCACCCGCATCTTGCGAGCCAGCTTTTTGCAGCATATAGCTATGTAAAAGATGTAAGAAACCTGGCTTCGGTTATTGGCGAAGAAGAGCTTACTCCTCTTGACCATCAATATATGGAATTTGGAGAAGCCCTTGAAAGGAATTTTGTTTCTCAAAAAATGAACGAGGACAGAACAATTGAAGAAACTTTGGATAAGGGCTGGCAGTGCCTTAATCTGCTTCCGAGAGAAGAACTCCATAGGGTTACGGAAGAAGAAATAGATAAATATTACGGAAGATAATGAGAAACGTAGCACCTACAAAAACCAATATGCTTACTCTTAAAAATGAGCTAAAGTTTGCAAAACTTGGGCACGAACTTCTTGACCAAAAAAAAAATATTCTGGTTATGGAGCTTTTGAATCTGATTGATCAGGCTGTAGACCATGAAGAAGAAGTTGAAAAAGCATTGTCGGAAGCATACCGCGCTCTTGAGCATGCAGTGCTTGATGTAGGTAAACTTAAGCTTTTTCAAATTGCAAGCGCTATTAATATAGGCAGTAATGTAAAAATATCCCAGCGAAAAATAATGGGAGTAGGGCTTCCAGTAGTTGATACTTCTTTTGAAGATTATCCGCCTTATTACAGCCTTATGGGAACAAGTTTTTGGCTTGATAGTTCCTTAAAAGAATTTAAAATAGTTGTTAAAGCAATGGGCAAGCTTGCAGAACTTAAAATATCCATAATGAGATTAGCGGGAGAAGTTAAAAAAGCAATAAGAAAAGTTAATGCTCTTGAAAAAATTGCTATCCCGAATTTACAAGAAACAGTAAAGCATATAGAAAATAAGCTCGAAGAAAATGAACGAGATATAATAATACTGCTAAAAATGACAAAATTGCGGCTGGAAAAGAAAAAACTTGATAATCAGCAGCCATAACTGCATAAAAAGAAAATTTACTGCTTAAATCCAAAAAAAAGATTTGAAAAACCAGGTAATTCGTCATAAAATAATACAGTGCTAATGTTTTGTGCATTAAGCTGTATTTGTTTAAATTCAGGAGAATTTCATGAATAAACCTGTAAGAAAAATAATGGTTTATGTTGATGGAAGTGAAGAATCAATTATTGCTGCCCAATATGGAATATGCTTTGCAAAAAGCATGGGGGCAGAATTCTTTGTTCTTTATGTTGTAAACACAAGAGCATTGGCTGATCTTGTAAGTGCAAGAATATTTTTAGAAGCAGAGGAAGAAGAGTATAAAAAAGATCTTGACTTAGATGCTGATAGGTACTTAAATCATGTTAGCCAATTAGCTGCGAAAGTTGGGGTAGATGTAAATCTTCTTAGGGCAAGCGGAAGTATTAGTGTAGAAATAAAAAACGCCACAAAAAAGCACGAAGTTGATCTTTTGATAATTGGCGAACTTTCAAAAACACTGAGTCGGCGAGATGAACTTTATAATGAAACAGAAAGAGCTATGAGGAGTGTAAATTGCTCTGTTCTTATTGTAAAAGATGAAGAAAGAGTTTTAGAGCTTTACAATCGGCTTATATAGTGTATAATACTTTCTATAACTATTAAGGATGGAAAAAATGGCGATAGTAGATTTAATAGCAACAAATGTTATTAGAGTACCATTAAAATCAAATACGAAGACAGAAGTAATAAGAGAGCTTATAGAAGTTCTTGACAAAGCTGGAAAAATTGAAGATGCCGAAAGTGTTTTTAAGGCTGTTATTGCAAGAGAAAATATGGGAAGCACAGGACTTGAGAAAGGAATTGCTGTTCCGCACGCAAAAACAGAAAAAGTAAAAAAACTTACACTTGCGATAGGTATATCTTCTGTTGGAATAGATTTTGATTCTCTTGATGGTGAACCTTCGAAGCTTTTTTTCCTACTCCTTGCACAGCCAAGCCAATCCGGACCTCATATTGAGGCGCTTGCAGAAATTGCGCGAATTACCAGATCGCAGAGTTTTTGCCGCCTGCTTATAAATGCCAAGGCACCGGAAGAAGTAATAGACCTTTTCAGGGACGAATAACCCGGGTTTCTATTGTTTCTGCAGGAGGAATGGGTTAAATTCTGCTTTCGATTTCGTTTCTGACTTTTGCAAGAAGTTCGCGGTATTGCTGATCAAACTGATTCGTTATTTTATGAAGATACTCTTTATATTCAGGGTCGTTCTCTGGTTTTAGAGTTATTTTTGCTCCTAGTTGTTTGGAAAGGATTTCTTCTTTTTCCCTGAGTTTTTGCTCAAAGTTATTGTTTAAATTTTCTATTACTGCTTTTTTATTTTGTAAATATTGCTTCAAAACCTGTTCAACTTGTGCAAAAAGTAAGGTAATTTCTTTTTTTTCTTTGGCAATTGCAGAAAAGCCATCGCGAATTTTACTTACTTTTTTAAAAGATGATTCGTCTTCGGGAAGTTTTAGATTGCTTATAAGAACTTTGAATATTCCTTCCCGCAGCCATTGTTGTTTTTCTTTGCTGCTTTCTTTTATTAATTTTTCAAGAGAAGTCTCTTTTGCATCATTTTTTTCCATGTATTCAAATGCTGCTTTTCTGCCTTCTTCAATTGCTTTGTGCTTTTCAATAAGTGTTTTATCGCTCTGTACATTATTTGTTCGCTCAAGCGCAAGTTCAAGCGCAGATTTTATCTCTCCCATTTTACTTCCCCGAATATTGTGTTAAACAAAAATAAATTTATTTATAAACCTTCGGGGTACGCCTTTGGCTGCTCCCGATAATAAATATTATCTTCTTTGGTCAATATTTTGTCTACCCCATTTTTATTAGTATAAGCCCTGCGGTTACACATACAATCCCGAATATTTTAAATGGGGTTGCTTTTTCTTTGAGGAAAATAAACCCCAATATTGATGCAATTACAACAGAGAATTCTCTTACAGATACAATATAACTTGCCCGTTCGAGCGTCATTGCAAATAAAATTATCAAATATGTTCCTACAGAACCAAAGCCTATTATAAGAGTTTCTTTAAAATGTTTTTTAACTACTTTGATGGAATTTGCAAAGCCATTTTTATTAGCCAATCCTGTTAGAGCTCCAAATGCAAAAAAATCCATAATATTTATATATGCAATGGGATTTATATATTGCACTCCCTGCTTGTCAGAGATTGAATACAAAACTATCCAAATGCCTGTCAGGATTGCAAAAAAATATGATTTAATATCCCTCGTCTGATTTTTATTTTTACTTAATCCTATCAGAAAGATACCAAAGCAGACTGCGGCTATTCCAAAGACTGCGCCTGTGGTAATTATTTCTTTGAGCAGCAAAGATGCAAGAATTGCAGTGCCTGCAACGCCGGTTCCGCGCGCAATAGGGTATACAGTTGATATATCTCCGCGAGAATACAAATAAAGAAGAAAAACATAATAAAGCGCGTGTGTGATTATTGATATAATTAGATAGTGCGTAGCTCTAAAATCAAATCCTGTTGTAGCAAGGTAATATATTGTATAACCAGCCAAAAAAAAGTGTGCTATAACATTGCCATACCAGAAAATCGTAAAATTACCGGAAACTTTTTTTGAAAAGAAGTTCCACAAGGCGTGTGTAAATGCAGCAAAAATAACCAGTAGAAAAACCAGTGTATTCATGCGCCGGAGCCTGATGAGAAAATATTTTCATCTGTTATTACAAAGTCGAGCTGAACATCGTGTTCTTCGATTGGGAGATTTTCTGCAATTTGAAAATTAAAAGCAATTCCTGCTTTAATGCAGTTTTTTCCATATTTAGAAAGGAATCTGTCGTAAAAACTTTTGCCTCTGCCTAATCTGTTGCATTGCTTGTCAAAAGCTATTCCGGGTGTTAGTATCAATATTCTGCGTGAATCGGCTGAATCCTTATTCTCCATATTAACAGGTTCTGCTGTTGGTAAAGGTTCGTACATTCCAAAATCATGTTTTTTCAGAGAATCTGCTGCAAGCGAAGTAATATAAAGAAAAGCCATATCATTGTTTTTAATTCTCGGAACAGCGACTTTTTTTCCGTGCATTAGAGCATCTTCGATAATAAAGGTGGTGTCAACTTCGTCGCTAAGGGGCAAAAAAGCAAGAATAGTGCTGGCTCTGCTCCATATTTCAAGCAATTTAAGATTATTTAGGATTTTTTTGCTCTTTTCTGCAATTTCCTGTCTGGCGAGGATTTTATAGAGGTTTTTTATCTTTTTTCTTAGTTTTGCTTTTTCTTCTTGCACATTTTGCACGGGAAATTCGTTTTTTTCCATAAATTGTTAATACTCTATATTTTTTCGCAGGCGGGTTCAATATCCCCATTGCGGCGAGGAGATGAGCAAATGTTTTCAATGAGGCAAAAATTACTTTGCGAAATTACTTGACAAAACAGGCGTTGTTTATATAAATTAAACTAGATAGGGGCTCATAGCTCAGTTGGTTAGAGCGCTTGACTCATAATCAAGTGGCCCTAGGTTCAAGTCCTAGTGGGCCCATATTTTTCTTAGTAATCTCCGTCGAAAGGCGGGGAACTAATTCCTTATGCTGTAAATGATTTGATTGTCACGCACAAAATTGACACTAAAAGAGATATTTTTGGTTTAAAAGGTTTGTTTGAGCGTTTCTCCAAAGATTCTTGCCAATTATCCGGGAACCCAATATGCCTTAAATTAATAACATTTGAATATTGAATAAGCAGATCAGAAATTGAATTAAAAATTTCTTTATTCCATTTATTAGCATCAGGATATATTTTTTTCAATGCAAGGATAGCTCCATATAAACGTCTATTAGACTTTTCGTCTATTTCCGGAATTCCTGATGGAATTGCTGTAAATATTCTAAAATAGAGCCTTCCATAGTGGGCACAAATATTACGCAGATCAGTACAACATCGGAGCCAGCTTTTTAAGTTTTTCAGGTTAGTATTAAATAATTCTTTCGCCAGTTTTTTTTGATCAATAGCATGTAAATCATGATAAAAATAAGAGAGCATTCCAAATGAAAATAATTCAGTAATTACCCATATCGGAAACTGGTTATTGTATTTTTCAATATGATGCTTTACAAATAATACTTTTTTATTTTTATCTTTCTCTTCTTCAATGCGTTTTATAAACTGATCATGTTTGTGAAACGTATTATAATTCACTTCGTCAATGTATCCCATTGCACCAAATTTATGAGCATGATAATAAGCAAATTTTGCTCGCAAATATATCTCTACTTCTTCTATTGCCTTAAATATAATACTGCGCATATTCCTGTCAAATTCATATATCTGATAAATAGTTTCAAAATTTGTTCCGGGTAAATAATTGTCATCATTTTTATTCCGGAAAGGAAGAAAATAGGCAGTAAAACGATAGTAATTTATTCTTGATAAGATTTCTTTGCAAAAAATCTTGTCTTTAACAAGACAACCTCTAGCGCATAATTTTTCTATTTGCTCGTCATAAGTTGTTGTTGGTTTTAATTGATCTGTCATAAAAAAGACGTCTCCCCATGGGACACATTGTTAAGAGGTGCGGGGAGTCCTGTTAATTAATAATAATTCAATTTTTATAAAAAAGCAACAATTTTTTAAATTAGCTTTTTAGTCTCATATATTTGGTTTAAGATTTTTTTAGTTTAGCAGAATTTTTTCTTTGGGCTTCTTGTAACTTTGCATCAATAAAATCCGCTAATTCGGTCAATAAATCCACCTGCCACTTTTTCTGTGTTGGTAATACTGAAAATAACTCGAAAGGCTCTCTATGAAGGGCGGAAGCTATCTTTTCGAGCATTACATCTGATGGAAAACGTTTTCCAGCCTCAATCATAGCAATATAATTAGGAGCAGTATCAACTAGATCAGCCAATTTCATCTGAGATAACTTCATTTCCGTTCTATAGGACTTGATATTTTCAGCGAGAATCGTTCTTAGTTTTATCATACACCTCTAACTCAATGCTATATTTCTTACAGTTTATTAAACAGAAAGTTATTGACACTAGGACTTTTACGTTCTAATATGAATAAAATTATAACTTTGAGTTATGTTTTTAGATGAGGGAATTACAAATTCGGTAATAATGAAAATAGGCGTGGCGCACGATAATGAAAAAAATATTTTTAAGGAGATTCTTTGAACTCGGGTAGTGAACAAATTTTAATAAAAGAATTTTATGAAATATATGAAATATATGAAATAGATTACAATATACCTTCTGTTGTCTATCACTATACATCTGCTGCTGCTCTTTTAAGTATCTTAGAGAATAATTCACTATGGCTTTTCGATCGTAAATATATGAATGATGTGATGGACAGCTCTTATATTGAGGGAAGATTTAAGGAAAAATGTTCTGATGATTTTAAGCAAACAAATTTGCTTTCTCCCTTTGTCCAGCAATATGTTTTTTCTACAACGAAAGCATATGATTCTTTTTTCCATTATAATTGCTACGGAAATTACTGCATTGCATTTAGCACAGTAAATCTGATTGATTATATAGCAAATTGTATTAAGACTTTTGGTCCGCATGATGGTATTGCTCATTTGTTTACTTATTCAAATGTTATTTATGATGAATCAGTTGTTGATAAACTTTGTAGTATTATTCCAGTTGAAAAAGAGAAAAGTTTAATAAATAATAGAAATACACGATTCAGCCAATTTAAAGAATTCGGAAAATGGCGATCAATCTATAAACATTTTTCTGCAATAATAAAACAAAAGGGATTTGCATGTGAGCAAGAATTCCGCTTTTTGATTGAAACAAAATCAAAACAAAAATATCTATTAAATAAAACCAAAACAGGAGTAATTCCATATTTGGACATAAAAATACCTGATGTGTTATTAACTATTAAGTCGATTAAAATTGGACCATTAGCTAATTCAGAAGAAATTGAATGCTTAAGGAATTTTCTTCTAAATAGATATGGATATAAGGATATAGATATATCACTTTCAGATTTAAAAATCAGGAAGATATAGTTGTTTAATGCAAATAAATATTGATTTAGAAAAAATATTTATTTTTTTTCTACAAAGTAAAAGGGGTATATATGAACAGAATTATAACTTGTTGTTTTGTGTTGGTATTGTTCGTGAGTTTATCGATGTATGCGCAGCAATATAGCAATGAAACTGATTTTCAAATTGAGTTATTAGGAGACGGCACAGCACGGATTACTGGTTATACTGGACAAGGAGGAGCAGTCAGTATTCCTCCCAGAATACGGGGGCTACTTGTTACCTCGATTGGGGGTAGTGCGTTTGCTGATAATGAACTTACAAGCGTAACAATTCCTAATTCTGTTACTCATATTGGAGATTTTGCGTTTTTTGGAAGCCAACTTACACGAGTAACAATTCCTAATTCTGTTACTCATATTGGAGATTTTGCGTTTCTTGGAAACCAACTTACAAGCGTAACAATTCCTAATTCTGTTACTTATATTGGAGCTTTGGCGTTTGCTTGGAACCAACTTGCAAGCGTAACCATTGGCAATTCTGTTACTCATATTGGATATAGGGCGTTTTATGAAAACCAACTAACAAGTGTAACAATTCCTAATTCTGTTACTCATATTGATGATGATGCGTTTTATAGAAACCAACTTACAAGTGTAACCATTGGCAATTCTGTTACTCATATTGGTGAGAGTGCGTTTTATAGAAACCAGCTTACAAGTGTAACCAT
Source organism: Spirochaetota bacterium (assembly GCA_009786125.1). Taxonomy (GTDB): domain Bacteria; phylum Spirochaetota; class Spirochaetia; order CADAEX01; family CADAEX01; genus WQTU01. Next base: position 8,254 of record WQTU01000135.1, on the reverse strand, counting down.
TGGCAATTCTGTTACTCATATTGGAGATTTTGCGTTTTTTAGAAACCAACTTACAAGCGTAACAATTCCTAATTCTGTTACTCATATTGGTGAGGGTGCGTTTTATAGAAACCAGCTTACAAGTGTAACCATTGGCAATTCTGTTACTCATATTGGAGATTTTGCGTTTTTGAGAAACCAACTTACAAGCGTAACAATTCCTAATTCTGTTACTCATATTGGTGAGGAGGCGTTTGCTGTAAACCAACTTACAAGCGTAACAATTCCTAATTCTGTTACTCATATTGGAGTTTGGGCGTTTGCTGATAATGAACTTACAAGTGTAGTAATTCCTAATTCTGTTACTCATATTGGAGATTTTGCGTTTTATAGAAACCAACTAACAAGTGTAACAATTCCTAATTCTGTTACTCATATTGGTGAGGAGGCGTTTGCTTGGAACCAACTTACAAGCGTAACAATTCCTAATTCTGTTACTCATATTGGAGATTTTGCGTTTTTGAAAAACCAACTTACACGAGTAACAATTCCTAATTCTGTTACTCATATTGGAAATAGGGCGTTTGCTTGGAACCAACTTACAAGCGTAACAATTCCTAATTCTGTTACTCATATTGGTGAGGGTGCGTTTTTGAGAAACCAACTTACAAGCGTAACAATTCCTAATTCTGTTACTCATATTGGAGATTTTGCGTTTTTTGAAAACCAACTAACAAGTGTAACCATTGGCAATTCTGTTACTCATATTGGATATAGGGCGTTTGATTCACGGGTAAGAATAATACGGAGATAAAAGAATCTGTGGAGAATAATGGTGTTTTTGAAACAAAAATAAAAAAAGAATTTTATATATTAGAAAAAATATATGATAAATATAAAATGGAAATTTCTCGAAAAGATCGCCTGGAAAGTAAAGCTATAGGATATTATATGGTTACAGGTATTTCTCTTGCAGCTTTTCTTGTCGTAGAATTATCCTTGCTTAGTCGAGGTATGGTAATAAAGTTTTCATTAGAAGAAATACTGTCAATCATTAACTTTATTCTTTGTTTATGCTATTTGCTTATATTTATTTTTCTAATTGTTACACTCCATAATAGTTATAAGCCGAAAAGTCGTCCTGAATTTGATCCTATTGATGCATATCAAAAGCTTAAAAGTATTAATGAAGATGATTTTGTTACCTATATTAAGGAAAAATTAGTAGAAGTTATCGATGAATATGAAAGGAACAATGAAAACATTGCTAAAAAGCTGCAAATGGCTAATAATTTTTGTCTTGCAAATATGTTTTTAATTGTAGCTATTTTTGTGATATTGTTTTTGGATTATTTCTTATAAACAAGGAGGGTTATTATGTCAGATAATCAAGAAATAAAAAATGAGAAAACAAATGAACCAAGGTGTGAGCAACGTCAGCAGCCAGCATATAAGCCATTAAGAGATGAGTCATCTAAGCGGTCATCACCTCAATCATTACCACCTAACTTAATTACAAAGCGTGTAACAGATTCTGAAATGTAGATTAATTAACTTGTGTTTTTTGAATAACAAAGATAAAACAAAATTATTCACAGTAGAGCACAATTTTAATCACACATTGATAATCATTGTTTGGTAGGTCGTGTGGGTTGTTAATAATTGCCGGTGGGCAAAATACACGTTAAAGCTCTGGAGGGTTTTATGAAGAAATTTACTTTTCTGATAGTTTTTATGATTTATGGTTCTATTTTATCCGCACAGACAACAACAGCTAGAGACATGATTAATGGCATGGAAAGACCTGTTCCAAAAAATGCTTTGTGTTGCGGTTGGATTTCAAGAGAAGGGGTTAGGATCTTCGAATTAGATGCTGAAGGACCACCAAAAAAGCAAAGGCAATGGTTTGTTCAATTTGGACGCACAGTAGCATATGTTCGCAATATTTATTACAATAGTGCAAGGGCAGCCGAGCAAGCTGCTACAGTATTGGTTAATAGTTTCACGAGAGAAATCGGCAATCCTGGGCAAGTGGGGACTGAGTTGGTTTGGGTTACTAGAGATCTTAATTACAGGATAACATTAAGAACATATCTCAATGGAGAGTCTGTAGTTCGTGTTGAAATACAACGATTTTTATAATAAAATTATTTATGTTTAATTATTCGGGAATAATATTTTTTATAAAAAATATTATAGAAAGGATAATATAAACAAGATATCACTATCTTGCTTTATCTTGATTAATACAGCTAATTTAGGCATGGGAGCCGCATTTCATAGAGATAGAGGGAAACAATTCTAGTCGAATGGCGAGGATTGAATTTTCCTTGTGTTTTGGCTTGTCGTTTTTTATATAATTTTTCGTATATCCCCATATATAATAGAAATCTCTTTAGTGATATAGTAGCCCAAGCAACTCAAAATGAATCAAAAAGACAAAAGATTTTTTAAAATAGCGATTCCTGTATGGATTGGATCCGCAGTCTCGATACTTGGGGACAGCACTATTTATGCTGTGTTGCCTCTGTATGTTGGAGTATTGGGAATCTCGCTGACAAATGCCGGTGTGCTTATGGGAATTAACAGAATGGTCAGGCTGATTTCCAATAGTGTTTGCGGTTATTTCTTCGACTTTGGCAGCAGAAAGAAGATTTTTGTGGGAGCGCTCTTTCTTGGCGCTTTTTCCAATCTTATGTTTGGGTTTTGCTCGGGATTTCTTCCTCTTTTTATTGCAAGAATTTTGTGGGGAATTGCCTGGTCCGGAATAATTATTGGCGGCACAAGCATATTGCTTGATGAAACTACTCCTGAAACCAGGGGCAAGTGGACAGGGATGCACTATTTTTGGCTTTCGCTCGGAGTTGTTTTGGGCTTTGCGATGGGAGGATTTCTCTCGGACAAGATAGGTTTTCAGCAGGCTATGGTTGTGAATGGATTTATTTCCCTTGCCGGCGCTTTTTTTGCTCTTATTTTTCTTCCAAATGTTGAAGTTCATAAAAAAGAAAAAATGTCTTTTGCCAACTTTAAAAAAAGCCTTATTTACAAGGTTGATTCAAAGTTGGTGTTTTTTGCTTCGATTTACGGGATTTCGCGCCTTATATTTTCCGGCTTTATAGTAGCTTCGTTGCTTAGCGTTATTACACGAGAAAAAATTTCGATATTTGTTGTTGGCATAGGGTTGGCAACTCTTACCGGTTTAATTGGCGGGATAAGAATGATAGTAGAAATGTGTATTACGCCTTTTGTGGGTTACTTTTCGGATAAATTTAAAAACAGGTTACATGCTGTTGTAATAATTCTATTGCTTGGGGTTGCTGGTCTCTTCTTTATTACTTTGGCTCCGCCGTATATGACTTTGCTGGGGCTGCTCTTGTGTACTGTGCCGGGCGGGGGCATAACGGTTCTTGTGAGAACTCTTGTTGCAGATTATACGGCGGACAAAGAGAATCAGGGCAGGTCTCTTGGTTTTGTTCTTACTGTAGGAGACCTTGCCAGCGCTATAGGTCCGATGTTTGCTTTTCAGCTTCTTAACTTTATGGGTCTTGATACAATCTACCGCGTTTTATCTTTAATACTGATTTTATATGTGATAGTAGTGATGGTTTATGTTCGCCGGGAAAGGAAGAGCCGCACAGAAACTGAGTCCGGAGAAAGGTAAGTGTTTTATAGGGAAAAAAATCGGTCGCCTAAGAAACCGCTGATTTATTCAATCGAGAATAAATCAGCTTTACCTTATTATCCTTTTTTCACAGTTTTCTGCAAGAAAACGAGAAAAAATGTGGAAGCACTGATTAGAGTCAAATTTAATCAGTGCTTCCCTAAATTCCTTTTTTTATATTCCCCTTTGATGTAGCTTTAAATAGTTCTGTAATTTTATTTTTGTTATCGGGGATTGGATTCTCCAGATAAATTATAAAAAGTTCTGTAATTTCGGGCAAAGTCCAGCGCAAGTCGGATATTGTTTTCCGGCTTGCGCTGCCCTTTGTCTGGTCGTGTTCAGCAAAACTAAATTCCCTTGAATCTATAATAAAGTTTGATATTTTGTTCTTTAGAGCAGGAACAATCTCAGGAATTAAAATAAAACTGCTGTCATATAGTTCTGTAAAATTCCATTTTCTTTTGTATATTTTTAATCTTCTGCCGTTAATTTCATCAAGAATATCTTCTCCGCAGCAATTATAATAACAAGTGCTATCTGATATTTTTTTCCCGCATTTGTATTCAAGCAGGCACTGCCTTGTTGTCATAAGTTTTGTTGCGGAATATATAAAGCAGGATAATGGCAATTCTGATTTTTCGGCTAACAGTTTTATTTGTTCGAGCGAAAGTTCAAGCGAAGCTATTGCGCCGGAGCAGCGTGCTGTTTCTGAGAACAGTTTTATTGCAAGACTGTTTGTGATATTCAAAAAAGGTCCGGCTATCCATTCTTTGCCAGTATCTAATATAGTTTCTAAAAAAGATGTGTTGTTCAAAATAATTTTGTTGTTGCAACTCTTTATAAGCTGTTTGTATTTTTCCTCTGCATTGTATTCGATTACTGCCGGGAAAAAGAGCGTAAAGCTATTGTCAATATTGGTATTTGTGGTTGGGTCATTGATTTCTAATATTATTTCGATTTTTTCTTTATATAATGATTTTAGTTCTTTTGCTATAGTAATGTTGTCCAGAAAAACAGAGAGCTTGCGCGGCTTTGCGCCGGGCTGGCTGGCTGACACAGTGTTTTCGCATAACGTTTGCCCGGTAAGGCAATGTGCCGCCAGGAAAATATCTTTTCTTGGCGAATCTATGGTTCCCAAAAGTTCTGCTGTGCATTTTCTCCTGGCAATATTTATCAAACTTGAAGGAATAAAAATATTGTTTTCCCAATTTTTAAAAACAATATTTTCAAGCTCAAATGGCGTATTGCCAAATCTTGAAAGCTGTTTTGAAATGTCATCTTTTGAAGTAGAATTTTTTATTGATAAAGAGATCGGTTTTTCGGACTCATAAGTTCCGCTGCTTTCTTCTGCGGAGAGATTTTTTTGCGCAAAGAGTTTAAGCTTAAACTCTTTGTCTGCTTCTGCATATATTTCTGCAGTTAGAGGGATTTTTCTGAAAACGACACTGTTAATCATTTTTTCCAATTCACCTGCTTCAAGCGCAGGTCTCTGGGCAAATATTGCATTCCCTTTTTTTATTTTTCCTTCCAGCTTGCCTGTTATTTTTATTTTATAGAAAAAACTCTTTTCTGGTTTCTTTTGCTCGCCTCTTCTTCCATCGTTACTGCCAACTGTTTTTTCTGCTATAGCTGCACATATAAAATTATCATGAATGTCTTTGATTATAATTTCGGAGAGAAGATCAGATTTAAACATATGGCTGCTTTCAAGCAAGAAGTTATCTGCGCTGTAAGATATAACTTCTGCAATCTTCTTGAGAGAGCGGTCTGCGGGAATCTCTGAAAGCATATCATAACTTACAGCACTTTCAAGGTATCCGGCTGTAAAGAGCCTGTTAAAGACTCCGCCAAAAAGCAAAGCTGCCTCGCCTGCTGCCGTGGTCTGGTTGTTATTTTCCAGAATTGTTTTCCACCCTTTAACTACAGAATAGACATAAGCCGGACCTTTAATTCTGCCTTCGATTTTAAGAGAATCAACTCCTGCAGCCATAAGCTGCGATGAATATTCCAGCGCACTGTTATCTTTCAGATTTAAGAAATATTTTTTTTTGTTTGCTTTTTTATAAAGTCTTCTGCAATTTTGTTGACACAGCCCTCTGTTGCCGGAGCAGCCTTCGAGAAAAGAACATAAGTAGCACTGCCCGGAAAAGGAGATGCAGAGTGAGCCATGAACAAAAACTTCTGTTTCCATATTATTTTTATGCGCAATATCTGTAAGTTCTTTTATTTCTGCAAGAGAGAGTTCCCTTGCAAGATTTACTCTTTCTACATTGCATTTGGAAAGAAATAGTATCTGCCCTTTTGTATGTGTTGTTGCCTGGGTTGAGATATGGATTTTTGCCATAGGGTAAGTTTTTTTTAGAATATAAAGAATCCCCATATCCTGTATTATGAAATCTGTTACTCCGGAGATCATTGCAGTATCAATAACATCAAGAAGAGATGGAATTTCTTCTTCTGTGATAAGCGTATTCAATGTAAGATAAAGCTTTATTCCTCTGAGTTTTGCTTCCGAGACAATAAGAGGAAGCTGTTTGGGCTCAATATTTGTTGCTCTTTGCCTTGCATTAAAAAAAGGAAGTCCAAAATATATTGCATCAGCTCCTGCTGCAAATGCTGCTTTAATGCATTCAATATCTCCTGCAGGAGAAAGTATCTCAGGCTTTTTCACATATCAAGATTATAATAAAAACGACCTGTCTTCAATTGATAATCGAGGCAGTATAGTAAAAAAAGAATTGATTAAAAAACCTTTCCTTTTATACAAATTTATGTAGACTATAAAAATTATGGAAATAAAAATAAGACTGGAAGAAGAAAGAGATTATAAAATTGTTGAGGAATTAACCAGAGAAGCATTTTGGAATCAGCACTTTCCCGGCTGTGATGAGCATTTGCTTATTCACAATTTAAGACAAGCAAAAGAATTTGTTAGAGACTTGGATTTTGTAGCAGTATATAACAATAAAATTGTTGGGAATATTGTATATGTAAAAACAAAAGTAAAAAATAATGCTGCAGAACATGATGTTTTGACATTTGGCCCATTAAGTGTGTTGCCTGAATATCAGAATAAAGGAATTGGCGGGAAATTAATAAATCATACTATAAAATTATCTAAGGACTTGGGTTATAAGGCAATAATTATATATGGTGATCCTGAATATTATAAAAGATTTGGGTTTAGGGAATCAAAAGAATTTAAAATAACAAACAAAGATAAAAAATATCCTGCTGCATTATTGGTTCTGGAATTATACTCAAATGCCTTGAATGGAATAGAGGGAGTATTTGATGAAGGCAAGGTATATGAAATAAATAATGATGAGCTGGAAGAATTTGACAAGAGATTTGCGAAAAAGGAAAAAGGGTTTTCAAAAACGCAAGAACGGTTTGAAAAAATGTCAAATAAATATCTGTAAAAATGCGTCATTATAATAGCGTATAACGAATTGAGCAGACTCGTTTTTTTTAATTTCTACATCTTTTTGTAAATATATTCTTCCCTTGTAACGTTGTTTTCTGTTTTTGTCTTCTTTTCTTCAACAAAAACAAACGAAAGTTTTTTTAACAGCTTAATGGAATTTTCGTTGAGCGGGTCTACGATAGCTCTTATTTCTTTGGTCTGATTTTTTTCAAGATAATCTATAAATGCTTTAACAGCTTCTGCTGCCAGACCTTTTCCGTGATACTTTTCGTTAAAGTGATATCCTGTTAAAACATAACTATTTTCTTCTTTGAGATAAAGCACGCCAACAATTTTATTTTCTTCCAGGAGCTCTGCGCCTATTTCTTGTTCCTGGCTGTTGCTACTGTATGCTTTTATAATATCACTTATGTTTTCATCTGCCTCTTCTCTTGTTATGGGAGAAAAATCATCATATTTAGCAATGAGGGGATTACCAAATATTTGAAAATAGTCTTCTGCATCGTTTGGGATAAGATTTCTTATTATAAGCCTTTCGGTTTTTATATTTATTTGCATGATACGATATTACCATAAAATCCTGTATTTTGTTGCGTAAGTGGAATCTAGTAAATATCCTGCGCCCATTCTTTACGGTCTTTTTGCAGGGTATTTTGAAGCGCTTCATACTTGGCACCAGAAAGTTGTAAAGCCCCGGCAAATTGTTCAGAAAGCTTTTGTTCTGCTGCGATTGTGCTTTTGGGTGAAATATTTAGCCGTATAAGGTTAAGGTGTTCCATTTCTGAAAGGAGATTTAATGCTCTATCATGTAAAACTTCAACATTTACAACCATAATTTAAGTATATAGAGTTTTGCTTGAAAAGACAGGCAATAAATTTTAATCAAATCACCAAAAAATCATTTATATTTTTTTGTAAATTTGATTGCGCTTTGTCGTTCATTGCTTGAACTTTTGCATTGTTCAGTGACCTTGCCAATTAAGCAATTTTTATAAAAAAAACACTTGCAGTATTTAAAAAATAAAATAAATTATGCTGGATGGGCATAATTAACGAGCGTGCATACCACGCGCGCGTAGAGCAGCAAAATTTTCTAAATTTTAAATATTTCTCTCAAGTTTCCCGAAAATTTGCCGACTCTCTCTCTCTCTCTCTCTCTCTCTCTCTCTCTCTCTCTTATATATATA
>WQTU01000134.1 GCA_009786125.1 Spirochaetota bacterium | reverse complement strand
CAACGGCTTAGGATTGGTAATATATACGTCAGGGACATTATTAGGAAAACCAGATAATTCAATTTTTATTGTGTACACTATTCCAGAATTGGTCATTTGGGTAACAAGCAAATAAGGACTATCGGTGTTGAAATCCTTAAATTTAAATTCTCTGTCACTTAACCCTAGCAGTTTTATTAAAGCATGATATTCATCATTTAATCGTTCTTGCGTCATAAGACCTCCCTTAACTATGTATTTAAGAGCTTCCTGCTCTTTGATAAAAATCAATTGCTTTACCTGTTTTTAAGTGTTTTTCGTACATTTCCAACCAAGCTCGAATAGAATTCACAATTTTATACAGTGACACATTTTCTCGCCAATCTTGTGCTCTGCAATAAGATATACGTACGAACCCATCTTTACCATCCAAAGTGTGCATATCATGATTTGCTTTTAATAATGAATGTCCAGAAAAAGTTAGCAGTGATTTTGGTTTTACAATAAATACATCTGGAACGCTGCCTGGAAAATATGTAAGGTCTATTTTTATTGTATAAACCTTTCCATTGCTAGTTTGCAATTTAGCTGTAAAGTATGGTTTGTCAGTATCGAAGTCTAGAAATTTAAAGTCTTTTTCTGAAAGAATATTTTGCAGAGCAATATGCTCAATTTCAAATCGCTCGTTTCGCACAATCTTTTTATTAAAATAATTTATAAACATCTGTGAAATTAAGCCGGTTTTATCCCACCCAGAATTACTTATTAGTTTATTATTTTGGTGAATTATTGGTGGTACTTTCGGAAATTCCAGAGGAAATACTATTGAATAATTATCATTATCCGAAATAGTTGCCTTTAGAGTTTGGTCTTCTTCTTGCAAAAAAAATGATACGTTTTTGTATTTATTTTTTAAGTAATCTGCAATATTTTTTAATTCTATCTTATTGGAATCATCATTAAGCCAGTATCCCTTCGAATATGAAACCTTTTTTTCTGCTTCCCCACATAAAGGAACACTTTTTACCTGCTGCATCATAGCAACATTTGTTCGTGGAATATGTACAATACTTCTATGTTTTTTATCAAATTGATTTCGTATTGGACTATCACCATCGAGGATGACCCAATGGCAATGTTGATATCTTTTGCTCTGTAAGCAAAAACGGTAAGCATTCGCACTCGTTTCTCTTTGATAATTATTACCAATGACAAGCAAAAAATTTTCTAATCCGTCTGCTCGCATTCCATCAAACATTGAATTTACATCTCCTCCACTCGGTTGATCTATTGCCAATTTGTGATGAGAATGCCATGTTCCAATATGATGCAAGGCATGGTCATTGATAAGCATATCCGCATTTGTATTAAAAAAAACGTTATCTTGTATAAAATGTGTTGTAGACCTAACTGAGTTTTCACCAGGTCCCAATACATATTGTATTACTGGGATTCGAAATGTTGTATAAAATCCAAATAAATTACCGCCAGTTTCAAGATTTGGATAATCTAAGATACAACGCGAAATATATTCCAATTCTCCCTTGTATATGATTACTCTATCTGGGGTATTACTGGAATTTACTTCATTTATACGATTTTGAGTTGCATTATTATTTCTGCCTTCCTCTTTTTTCACCACTCTTTCCCACACTCGTAAGAATGCCAAATGCCGTTTTGCTTGTCGGTATTTGTACTTCCGCATTTCGGACACTTAGCACCCTTCGCCTCAACTGCGGCGTATCTCAAAAATCGCCAAAATTTTGACTTCACTGATTTGGTCCTCCTTGCATATAAGTTTTGTCATAGCCAAAGTGCGGTACATAGCCAATTACAACGCATTCTCTTAAAATGACTATAAGATTATCTTGAAAACTATTGATGTTGTCAATAGTATACTACCGAAAATATCAGATTCAAAAGATTTCTTATTTCTCATATCATATTGTTTCCTTGTATGAAGAAAAAACCCATTGAATTACGGCGAATTCTGTCACTAAATATCAAAAAGCATAGAAAATTATTAGGTCTATCGCAGGAAAAACTCTCTGAAATGGCAGGTATCTCGGTAAATATGCTAAGGGATATTGAGGGTAATCGCACATGGGTTAGTGACAACACCCTGCTAAGTATTGCAACCGCTCTAAAAACAGATATTTATCGCCTTTTTATGCCAGAAAACATTAATGAAGATGAAAATTACAATACAGTATTGCTTGATTTGACCAAAATGATTGAAAAATTGAGGGCAGATTTCGATATCAACCTTGAAAATATCCTTACTTTGTGGAATTTGAATAAGAAAAATTAGCAAGCGCTCTTTTTTGCAGACGAACTGGCATACAATATAGTGTTTTGATCAAAACTGGAAAAAGACATCCTCAATGGGGGTTTATGACATTACACCTTCGGTTAAGTATTTTTTGGCATCTCCGATAATTTAAACGTATATATTTGGGAGGAAAAATGGTACGAGGAATATTCACTGGCGCTGCGGGTATGGTCGCGCAGATGCACAGAATGGATGTGGTGTCCAATAATCTTGCGAATGCGGATTTGAATGGTTTTAAGCGAGATAATTCTATTCATAAATCGTTTCCGGAACTTCTTATAAGGCGAATGAATGACAATGGGGTATATGTGTTCCCGATGGGGTCGGCGGATATTGCTCCGATTGTGGGAAAACTTGGGCTCGGGGTTGAACAAAATGAGGTTTTTACTTCTTTTACCCAGGGACCGCTTAAGGTAACCGACAGTATGTTTGATTTTGCGCTGGATGGCAAGGGTTTTTTTGTGGTTGATACTCCGCGCGGGGAGAGATTTACGCGAAACGGGGCTTTTACGCTTGGCAGAGAGGGCTTGCTTCTTACGAACGAGGGTTTTCCTGTTCTTGGCGAGAATGGTCATATTCATATAAAAGAGAATAATTTTATTGTAGATCAGCTTGGTCGTGTATTTGTAAACAGGGCGATGCCGGATGATCCGGAAAGATTGATCTCTATGAGGGAAAATGAGTGGGAAGATACGGTTCAGATTGATACTTTGAGAATCGTTGATTTTGACCTGACAAGATATTTAAGAAAACAGGGAGGCTCCTTGTGGGTAGACACAGAGAATTCTGGACCGCCAGTAACAGTTCCCGCAGAAAGATTTCCAAGGGTATTGCAGGGTTTTGTTGAAGGATCGAATGTTAATGTTGTAAAAGAAATGGTTAGGATGATAGAGGTTCACCGCGCCTATGAAATGAACCAAAGGGCTATAACTAATCACGATAACATAACAGCAAAATTGATTAACGAAGGCGTTAGGGTAGGATAAAGGCTCTTTTGGGCATGAAATTTGAAGTTAGCTGCCGACAAAAGCCTAAGTGAATCGGCGCGAGCCGGCAAAAGCTGGATAAGGAGAAAATGATATGATGAGGTCGTTGTGGACTGCTGCATCGGGAATGATTGGACAGCAGTTTCATATAGATACAATTTCGCACAATCTTTCAAACGTTAATACTACGGGTTTTAAGCAGGTAAGAGCGGAATTCCAAGACTTGATTTACCAGACAATAAGAACTGCAGGAACGCCTGCAACTGAATGGACTGTAGTGCCTACAGGCGTGCAGGTTGGGCATGGTGTAAAAGCTGCGGCTACGCAAAGAATGTTTACGCAAGGCTCTCTCCAGGCAACAGGCAATGTTTTTGATGTAGCGATTCAGGGAGAGGGATTCTTTAGGGTTATGCTTATAGATGGAACTTTTGGCTATACAAGAGATGGTTCATTCAAAATTGACTCATCGGCTCAGCTGCTTAACTCCAACGGATACAGGGTTATGCCGGAAATAATTATGCCTGAAGGTTTTAGAAGAGATACTCTTACAATTACGCAAGACGGGCGGGTTACTGTAAAAATTGCAGGAAGCGACGATCCTATTCAGATAGGACAACTGGAAATATACAGGTTTATAAACCCTGCAGGGCTTAATGCAATCGGGGAGAATATTTTCAAAGTAACTAACGCATCCGGCGATCCGATTGCAGGAAGACCTGCGCATGACGGAATGGGAAGCCTTATTCACAAGTTTCTTGAAATGTCAAATGTCTCTGTTGTACAGGAGATGGTAAACATGATTGTTGCTCAGAGAGCTTATGAATTTAATTCCAGAGCAATACAGACAAGCGACAGTATGCTCGGAATTGCAGCGGGCTTAAAGAGATAATAATTTGAGTCAGTCTATAATGTAATATTATAGACTGACAACATTGATAACTGCATTTTTACAGTCTTTAGGCGAAAAATGCTATCCAGGCGGCAAAGTGTAACCGACTTTGCCAGCCGGGCAACTAAGGGGAATATAATATGGATATTAACTTAAACAGTATCAACAACAGCATGATGCATTTAGACAATAGCAGGCTTGAGCAGCTAAGAACATCGGCGTTATCCAGGGTGCAAACTCCGGGGCAAGGCGGTAACCATGTTTCCGCAGCAATTCGCACAGGGAACAACTTTAGGCCGAACAATAAAGAGTTATATGATGCCTGCCTTCAGTTTGAAGCATTGTTCATAAAGAAGATGCTCAATTCCATGAGAAATACTGTTGAAAGAACTTCTCTTTCTGATTCTCCTACAAATACTACAAGCAGGGATTTTTTCGAAGATATGCTTTTTGACAGTTATGCGCAAAAAATGGCGCGAACAGCTAATTTGGGTATTGCAAGAATGATGTATCTTCAGTTATATAGATCACAACAAGGTATGTAAAAAGTTATTTTGAGAGAGACAGAACTGCGACATGCATGTCGCGATCGGCGCCGCGGCATGGACGCCGCGATAAAGCGCCGTCTACGAATTAAATTACTTACACTAGGGCTGTTATTTTTAACAGCCTTTTTCATTGGCTTGCTTATTTATCTTCCATCTGCATCCGCATCTGCGGGAAGTTATGCAAATGCAGATTTAGCTCCGGAAGACAGGATGATGGCTCTGCGAGAAGATGAGCCTCTGCCAGAAGCAATGTTCGGATACGAAGATATGCAGAAAACTGCAGGAGCTTCATCAAAAGATAATGATATAAGGGAAACAGCCAAAGAAAACATCAGCATAGCTGCTTCCAAAAAAGATCGCACGAATATTGCTGCCCGGCCAGCGAGAACTAAAACCCTCTACTTTATTATTGACGACGCAGGTCACAGCATGGAGCAATTGCAGCCATTTCTTGATTTTCCTGGCGCGCTTACGATTGCGGTTCTTCCGGGGCTTGTAAACTCAAGACGAAGCGCAGAGCTTGCGCTAAAAAGCGGCAAAAAAGTTATACTGCATCAGCCTATGGAATCTATCAGGGGCATTGACCCGGGACCATATTCGATAAATCTGGGAATGGAAGAAGAGGAGATAATCGGAATCCTGGAGCGCAATATAAATTCTATTCCTGGAGTTATAGGCGTGAATAATCACATGGGCTCTGCTGTAACAGCGGATAAAAGGATTATGAGAATCATTTTGGAATATCTGCATAATAAAGGGCTTTTATTTCTTGACAGCCTGACTACACATAATTCAATATGTAGAAAGGTAGCAGCAGACCTTGGTTTTGTTATTTTGCAACGGGATGTTTTTCTTGATCATATCAACGAGAGAAAAGCGATATTGAATGCAATAAATACAGGAAAAACAATTGCCCGAAACAGGGGATATGCTGTTATGATTGGTCATGTTTGGTCATCTGAGTTAGCGAAGATAATGACGCAGATATATCCAAACCTCATTGAAGAGGGTTTTATACTAAGAGACATAGGTAGTTTTCCTATAGGAGAGGGGTATTTTGCTGGTACTGGGAATTGAAACTTCTTGTGACGAATGTTCGGCTGCTGTGGTAAGAGACGGCAGGCATTTACTTTCTATGGTTACTGCTACACAGATAGAGATTCACAAACCTTACATGGGCGTTGTGCCTGAACTAGCGTCCCGCACTCATGTGGAATGGATAAATGGCGTTGCGAAAAAAGCGCTTGCAGATGCGGGTGTTTCTCTGGATGATATTTTTGGGATTGCGGTAACGAACCGCCCCGGGCTTTCGGGTTCGCTTTTAACAGGGCTCTCTTTTGCAAAAGGGCTTGCGTTTGCTTCGGGAAAACCTTTTGTTGCGATTGACCACATGTTTGGTCATATATATGCTGCGCATCTTGAAAATGATATTGAGTATCCTTACATTGGGCTGCTTGTTTCGGGCGGGCACACGATTCTGGCTATTATTAAAGGCTATGAGGAGATGCAGGTTCTTGGCACAACAATAGATGATGCTGTTGGCGAAGCTTTTGACAAAGTTGCTAAATTTTATAATCTTGGGTATCCTGGCGGGGTTGTAATAGACAAGCTTTCGAAGCTGGGCGATCCTAATGCTTTTTCGTTCCCTCACCCTTCTTTGCATAAGGGAGACCACCAGTATGATATTTCGTATTCTGGTTTAAAGACCGCTGTTATTAACCAGCTTGACCAGTTTCATAACGCAGGATATGAAAAATCAAATGAAAATATTTCTGCTGCTTTTCAAAAAACTGCAATTGATATGCTTACGAAGCGGCTTTTGCTGGCTATAGATAATACCGGGCTAAAAACTGTTGTTACTGGCGGCGGCGTTGCTGCAAACTCATATTTAAGAAAATCCATTACGGATATTAGCGAACAAAAGGGAGTAACGGTTTACAATCCTTCTTTGAAACTTTGCGGGGATAACGGCGCCATGATTGCAGGGCTTGGTTATCACTATCTAAAAAACAATGTAAAGTCAGGGTTTGAAACTACTGCTCACTCAAGAATTCCGATGTTTAGAAAAGCTTATCCGTGATTAAACAGGAGTAGATGAAATGCGTAAATTTATCTTTTTGTTGTTCTTTATTATTTTTTGCTTTAATTTGTTCGCAAAAGATGCTGAGATTATAGAAGTTGCTGGGGTTACCAGGGTTGCCGAAAATACTAACCCTAATGCGATGGAGCCAAAAGATGCAAGATTTGTTATGGGAGCCGGTGTTACATGGACAAATAATCCGAAATTACTGGGCGGGCATCTTGATTTTGGCATTACTTTGCATAGGAATATTTTGTACTTGCGAAACAACTTAATGCTTCGCGGCGGAGGAATGACAGTCAGAGGCGAAGATTATACTGTTCTCACAATATCAAATAAGCTAATCTTGGGGCGGAATACAGATATTCCATTACGAATATATACATACCTCGAAAGCGGTGTTGGAATCTATGGAAATCAAACAAAAAATTTTTTTGAAGCTCCATACGTAATTACAGGCGGATTTGGTGGCGGCGTCGAAATTTTCTCGAAAAGTTTAGGAGGAATATATGTCGAAATCGGATATATTGGGCAAAGAGTTAATCTGGGCTATCCGGTAAGCGGAATAATAATTCAAACAGGCTGGAGAATATTTTTCTGAAGATATTTTGTCATTATGCGTTATGCGCTTTTTGATGCTAGTTGATTATTGTATTTTGCGAGGGGAAGAGTCATGAACAAAATATTGATTGTATATCATTCTGTATATGGTTCTACAAAAAAGTATGCAGAATGGATTGCGGAAGAATTAAATGGAGAGATTTGCGATGTTGATAATTCAAAGCAAAAAGACCCCGGTAATTATGATATAATAATATTAGGCAATGGATTGTATGCCGGAAAAATTAAAGGCACAAATCTCTTTACAGATAATTATGAAAAACTAAAAGATAAAAAACTGGCTATCTTTACCTGCGGTCTTGCTGATTTTAATAAAGCCGAAAACGTAAATAATGTATACAAGCTGTTTGAAAAACTTATTCCAAAAAATATACTGGAAAACATTAAGATATTTAATCTAAGAGGCGCCATAGACTATAAGAAGTTAAATGCGAAACACAAAATGATGATGTGGATGATGAAAAAAGTAACAGAAAAAAAAGGCGAGAAGATGGATGATGATGATAAATTTCTATTGGAAACTTATGGAGAAACAATAGATTTTATGGATAAAAACAGTATAAAAGAAATCATTGAATATTGTAAAAGTTAATGATTTACCGGAAATTATAATGCCGAATAACACTATTTTTAATCTTCGTTTTACAGTCTATTGCGCTCTATTTATTGCGCTAATCATTATCGGCGGGTATATAAGCATACCTATCCCTGTAGGCCCGGTTCCAATTACTCTGGCAGATTTCTTTGTCATGGTAGCAGGGCTTTTCCTGGGATGGAAATATGGATTGGTTAGCGTTACTTTGTACATTCTGCTGGGGGCGCTTGGTATGCCTGTGTTTTCAAGCGGAACCGCAGGGCTTGCTATTCTCTTTGGGCCAACCGGCGGTTACTTGTTTGGCTATTTGCTTTTGGTAACAGCGGTGGGTTTTGTTTCCGGCAAACTTAGGCCATCTTTTTTTTCTTACCTTGTAGCTTTAATTATTGGCAATATATTATTATATCTGGCAGGTGTGTCCTGGTTGAAATTTTTACTAAATATGAGCTGGGCATCAGCAGCGGCAATTGGGTTTTTTCCTTTTGTTATTGGCATAGTTATAAAAATAGCTGTTGCGGCTGCTTTGGGATGTGCGCTTCTTCCGCGATTCAGGCAAGCAATGGTTTCCGCTTCTGCGCAGCAGTCGAATACCGGAGATGAGTGAATGGCTTTTCTTGAAGCGAAAAACCTTACGCATATTTTTCCCGACGGCACTGTAGGCATCGAAGATATCAGTTTGCAAATAAAAGAAGGCGAATTTGTTATTATTGCCGGAGCCAATGGTTCGGGAAAAACAGTTTTTATTCGCCATTTGAACGGTCTTCTTAGACCTACCAAAGGAAAAGTTTTTATCAATGGAGAATCGATAACAAAAAACATTACTGCTGCGCGAAAAAAAATCGGCTTGATTTTTCAGGATTCCGATGCACAAATTGTCGGGCAAACTGTGGCTGAAGATGTTGCTTTTGGTCCGGAGAATCTTAATTTGCCGAATGCAGAAGTGTCACAAATAGTAAAGGAGTCCCTGGAAACTGTGGGACTATTCGATGCTTTTACCCAAAACCCTCATAGCTTATCCGGCGGGCAAAAACGAAAACTTGCTATTGCCGGAGTTTTGGCAATGAAGCCGGAAATAATTATGTTTGATGAGCCATTTACTGCTTTAGATTATTCCGGCATAAAGCAGGTTCTCACGCAGCTTGTTGAGCTGCACAGGGCCGGGCATACGATTATTCTGGTAACGCATGAGCTGGAAAAAGTGCTTGCTCATGCGGATAGACTGGTTATTATTCATAACGGCAAACTGGCAGAGGACGGCAAGCCTGGCGATGTGATTTTTCGCGCCGAAAAATATGGTTTAAGAATGCCTTTAAAAGAAGGAGAGGAGATTAGCTCTGCAACATGGCTCAGATAACCTTCTTTCGTTATATCCATAAAGACACAATTCTGCACAGGATGGACCCCAGGCTTAAGCTTTTGTGCTTGCTTTTGTTAAGCCTTTCTGCCAGCCTGGCAGCGGAGCCTTGCCACTATTTTGTGCCATTATTTATTGTTGCGATTGCTCTCTTTGCAGCAAGACTGCCAATTCTTGCTTTGCTTAGGGATATGTGGTTTTTTGCTCTGCTTATTATCATTGTCCTTGTATCAAACGCATTTAATGTACCGGGCGACCCTATTCCGGAACAAATTTTTGGAACAAAAATAATTTCATGGATAAAGCTTCCGGATACACTTCGTTATCCCGAGTTTATCTTGCAAAGTGTCTCTGTTCAGGGAGTAGTTGCGGGGCTGCGTTTTGCCGGGCGACTGATTCTTATTCTAATGGTCTGCACTGTTATGACCGGCACAACGTCGTTACTGGCTTTTAAAAACACTATAGAATGGTTTTTGCGCCCTATTCCATTTATCCCGGAAGTACGGGTCGCCACAATAATAAATCTTGTTTTTGTTTTAATACCTGTAATATTTGACACTTATACAGAGATGATGAATGCTCAAAAATCCCGTTGTGTTGGGTTAAGAAAAAATCCGTTTAAGCGCGTAAGCTTTATTGCTTTCCCGCTTCTAAGCCGAACCCTGCGTCGCGCCGACGAAATTGTGTATGCAATGGAATCACGATGCTACTCAGAAACAAGAACGCGCGCAGAGTTTCGAACCAATAAAATCGACTGGCTTGTTTTTTCTGTATGCCTGGCTATTTTGCTATTTGTTATTTTTATTTCCGAATGAAGCGAGAGTCGCGACGTGCTTGCATATAATACCTTTTATTTAGGAGATGCGCTTGCTGGATAAATATTTTGGGAGCAGGATTTCGTTGCCAAGTATTATCATCGCGCCCAAAGCCCACGGCGCTTACCCCGTGCCTCCTGCTCCAATGCCTGGAACTCTTCCATGAACTGAAACGGGAAACGCAAATACGCATGAGCATACCCCTCATACACCAGCCTTGCATTGAAACAGCGCCCATTAGTTTTCACTGTATTTAGTTTCTGTCTTAAAATAATTATTGTCAAGTTTTTTGTGAGGATAGCTCGCTTTTTATAATGGCAATTTCTAATTCGAATTATCCTTTGGTTGCTATAGAAACTTATCAAGTTTATCAGTATCATTATATTTATGGAAAGTTTACGCAAATTATTTAAAAATATTAATATAGAGGGCGAAGTACTATTTGACGAGCCTCTTTCTAATCACTGCACATTTAAAATTGGGGGTAATGCAGCGGTTTTTGCAGCTCCGGTGTCTTTAGAGGAGATGGAGATTATACTTTCGGAAGTTAAAAAAGCTGCTGTGCCGTTTTTTATTCTTGGAGAAGGCGCGAATATTCTTTTTAGCGACAATGGGTTTGATGGGCTGATAATTAGCACTACAGGGCTTGGCAAAGCGTCAATAAAAGAAAATGTGCTTTGCGCAGAAGCAGGAGCAAAAATAAGCGATCTGGCAGAGTTCTCTTGCAAAAGCTTTTTTGCGGGGCTTGAGTATTTTTTCGGGATGCCTGGAACTACAGGCGGAAGCATTTTTATGAACGCACGCTGTTTCGGGCAATCTGTTTCTGATATATTAAATAAGGTGTTTTACATAAATAAGGCAGGGGAAATTGCAGAGTACAAAATAGACAAGAATGATTTTAACTATAAGGTTTCGCCTTTTCAGAAAAATGATGGGATTATTATAAGTGCGGAGTTTGTTCTCGAAGAAAAGAGGGAAACAAATCTTTTAGAAAAAATGGCGGAGTTCAAAAAAGAGCGGGAGGCAAAAGGTCACTATACCTTTCCATGCGCCGGCTCTGTTTTTAAAAACAACAGAGAGTTTGGGGAGCCCACAGGGAAGATTATCGACAGCCTTGGGCTTAGGGGTTTTGCTATTGGCGGTGCAATGGTGTCGCCGATGCACGCAAATATTATTGTAAATGCTTCTGGGAATGCGCGCGCAAAAGATGTTAAGGAAATTGTTAGCGTAATCGAAGAAAAAGTTTACAAAGCCTATGGCTTTGCGCTTGAGCGCGAAATTATTTATGTTGATTGAGCTTGGTATTTAATTGTTTGACGCTTCACTCCGAAATAAAAAAGTTATGCGAAATGGCGGAATTGCTTAAAATCATAAAATTTATCATGAATGAAAATATAAAATTCACTTGAAATCACTCAAAAGATAGATTGTATATAGAATAAAAAAGGTATATTATTCTGTTATGAAAAGGACATCCATCAAAAATATGCTGTTTCTAGCAGTTTTAGGGTTGATGCTCTTTGTTGGTTGTAAAAGAGATGAGAGATCAGCCGCATCGGATGAACAAACCAATCTGCCCGCTCCTGTGGAAGTGTCGGATGTATTAATTCCTCAGTTGCGAGAAACTTTGTATGTTTCTGCTATGTCTGGTTTAAACCTTCGCACCGAACCTGGGCTAACAGGCAGAGTAATAAAAATTCTTCCTCAGAATACCGAATTACTCATCCTTGATATAAGTAACGAAAAAATAACAATTGACGGTTTAACAAATTTTTGGTATCAGGTGTATATTGGAGAAGAGATTGGCTGGGTCTTTGGGGGCCATGTATTACGGCATGAAGAAAAAGGTTTTGAAATATCCATCATAGATGGCACAGTAAGAATTGACGACTATCTGGGTAATACTCAGGACATTCAGATACCATCCAAAATACAGAATATGTCAGTTACAGGCATAGGAAATGACGCACTTCGAGGCAATTTTTTAAGGAGACTCAATAGGGTATTAATCCCCGATAGTATTATTTCCATTGGCAATGGTGCATTTATGGAAAATGCTCTTTCAAGTGTAATTATTCCCAATACCGTAACTTTCATTGGTGATTATGCATTTGCGGATAATCAACTTACCAGTGTAGTAATTTCCGAAAGTATTACTTCCATCGAAGCTGGAACATTTTTCTGGAATCAACTTACAAGTGTGGTAATTCCAAATGGTGTAATTTCAATAGGAGAGGATGCGTTTAGGAGGAACCTGCTTACGAGCGTGATAATTCCAAATAGTGTTACTTCAATTGGCACTTGGGCATTTGTTGAAAATAATCTTACCAATGTGATAATTCCTAACAGTGTCACTTATCTTTCTGGGTTTAACTTTAATCAACTCACAAGTGTGATAATTCCAGATAGTGTTGTTACTATTGGCTTTAGGGCATTTGAGCGAAATCGACTCACAAGCATACACATTCCCGATAGTGTTACCTCTATCAACGCATGGGCATTTTCAACTAATCAAATTACCAGCGTAATAATTCCCGAAAGTGTAATGTCAATAGGCATTGGTGCATTTGCGCACAATCAGCTCAGCAAAGTAATTATTCCTAACAGTCTTTCTGTTATTGAACGCTTTGTATTTCGTGAGAATCAACTCTCATCTGTTATAATTCCCAATAACATAATTAGAATTGAGGATGAAGCATTTATTGGCAATCCACTTACCAGTATTACAATTGGTGCAAATGTGGTATTGGGAGCTTTAGCATTCGGGCATGAGTTTGAAACCTTTTACAACAAAAACGGCAGGCAGGCGGGGACCTATGTTTTAGTTGACAGTCAATGGAGAATGGAGAATAGCCCTCAATTATGATGTATTGAGGGTTCTGAATAAAACGATGAGAAAAATCTTTGAAGTCGCCACATCGCCTAACAAACGGTGTATGATAAATATGCCCTTAGCTCTTATCATCGGCTTTTAGGCGCGCCGGATCTTTCTGATGAGATTAAGGCAGAGTTGTACAAGCGTTATAATTTGGTGAAGCTTCAAAAAGATGTCCATAAGGCTGTGGATGCTCTGATGACGCTTAACGGGAAAAGAGAACTTGAAGGTGTGAAGTCTCTCGCTGCTTCGGCCATTCAAGCCATTTGACTATGGTTATGTTTTATTTTGAGGCATCATGGGCTGATGAGTTTTATACTGATGATAGCAACAGGCACTAACCCTGTTTCGCGGGGAGAATTTCGATCCAATACCCATCAGGGTCTTCGATAAAATAGAGACCCATATCTTTGTTCTCAAAGCATACACAGCCCATCTGCTTATGAAATGCGCGCACTTCGTTGTAATCTCCGTCTACGCGAATGCACAAGTGTATTTCATTGTCCCCAAGCTCATAAGGCTCCTGCCTGTCGCGCAGCCACGTTAGCTCAAATAAAAAATCTGTGTATTCATCGCCAAGATACACAAGAGTAAAAGAGCCATCTTTTGCATCGCGCCGTTTTTTTTCCTTAAGCCCCAGCGCCTTTTTGTAGAACTCAATGCTCTTGTTAAGATCTTTTACGTTAATGTTATAGTGGTCAAATCTGCTTTTAATTTGCATATAAATCTCCTTTTTTAAACTGAAAATTCATCTCCTGCTGCGCGGATATCCGCAAAACAGCAGCCTCTTTGTTCCGCCGCAGGCTTAAAAGCTCGCGCAGCTTCGAAATTATTCCCAAAGTGCATGGGTAAAAATAAACCAACTTTTATCTTGTCCAAAAACTGCTCGGCACCGCGGCTATAATCCCTACCCAGCCGCGGATCCACAGGAAACATCGCAGCATCCAATACCGGCGCTTCCTTTGCGATTACTGCCAGTTCATCGAGAAAAGCCTGCTCGTTTTTAGCTGCATCTTCGGGTGTTTCTTCTTCCTTCCAGTGCCAGTTGTTTAAATCCCCGGCATGAAATATTTTCTTCCCGCCAGCCTCTATGTAAAACGAAACACCCTCATCTGTTGAACCAAAGGCTTTGATTAACACTCTTTTATCGCGATACAGTTCCCCTTTTGCTAAAAAATGTATATCCTTATTTTGGGATAAATGGGATAGTGCTTCGCGAATGTCCTCAGAGAGAATCCATTTTTGTTCTGCGGCATGGACGTCTCGCTCGGCGCCGCGACACGGATGTCGCGATGAAGCGCCGGCTGCTGCAAAGTGCCCCTTGTGGGTACGGACATCGCGCGCAACGTCACCAAAAGAGATAATATTAGGGTCAAAATGATCATAGTGAACATGACTCGCCAATATATAAAGATGCTTTCCAGCAGCTTCGCTAACTTCCGCATTTTCTTTTGTCAAACCGCAGCAGTCGATCATCAGCAAAAATGTCTCAAACTCCAGAATAAAACCGCTATGATTTACATATTTGATTTTCACTCTTTCCCTCGTATTTAATAGCAAAGAAAATCTAAAAACCCGCTGATTTATTCAATCAAGAATAAATTCGCGAAGCATCCCGAACGGGGCTGCAATACATTCCCTAAATCTTCAATTCAATTTTTTGGAACTTATTCGCCGCAAAATATTTTTCATATTTCTTAAGCGAATCGCTGCCCGCAATCACACACTGCGAAGCTGTTTCAAACTGAGTTTTTAGCCTTTTGGCTGTATCCGAAATATTTTTTGGTTCTGCTGTTAGCATAATATCCCTGTTTTTTTGCCTCAAAATATCATCGATCCCATATATTTTTCGCAAAGTATTTACAAAGCCTTTTTCTCCGGGCGCAGCAGGTCTTATTTCTTTTCCAACGCTGTTTATTACAGATTTCAAAAGAATATCATCATTCACTATTGAGGCGTCAAGATTACTTAAAGATTCATAAAATATTTTTTGAGTTTTTTCTATATATGGGTCTCTGTAGGAGGAAAAAGTAAAAATCCCTTCCATGCTGGCAGCTGAAGCGCTAACGCCATAAGCGCCGCCTTTCATCCTGATGTTTTCCCACAAAAATCCTGTTTCTATAATCCGCGAAAGAAGTTTTTCATATACAGCCTCGCTGCTTCCTATTCTCGATGCTCTCATAACAGCGCAATTATAATTCACAAGAGTAGGAACAATAATAGAAGTTTTACTTTGACGCTTCTCCTGCGACTCCCTGCGATTCAATTCAGCACTGCCTCCGCAGCAAGCACTAACGTCGCCGTTACCGGAGGTAAAAAAAGATAACAGCTTTTTGTAGCAATCAGACAGGCTATTTTCCCCGGAAGTAATATTGGCAACAACTTTTTTGCCAGCAAAAACAACATTTTTTATTTCTTTAAGCTTGTCAGCCAGATTTTCAATATCTTTTTTATTCTCCGGGTTGATAGCAGTTAGCTTCAAAAGCTGAGTTATCCCTTTCCACTCTTCCATTTTTGCCATAGCAGGAGAATAATCTTTTGAAGCATAAAGAGATGCTATATAACTTCCATTTCTTATAATTTGCGCTTTCAAATCATTTACAGTTTCTTTAAGAACATCTTTTAGCCGCGCTTGGTCATCAAAATCCGCATTTGTCAGAAAATTAAAAATAAAATCCGCTGCTTCTTCATATCTATCAGCAAGAGATTTATAACGAACAGTAAAAAGCTCAAGACTTTCGCCGCCAACACTCATTCCTGCATCCGGGTAAACAGAAAAGCCCCCTGTTTTTAACCCAAACATTTTAGCTACTTCATAATATGGAATTCCCGGAAGCCCAGTGTCTTTCAAAAATCTGGAAAAAATCGGAAGATATATTTTAAGCTCTTCATCCAGCATCGATATATCATAAAAAAGGTCTGTATATGTAATGCCTGCCGTGTGTATCCCATGAAGCAGAGTATGCAGCCCATTACTATATTTTTCTTCGCACTCGATTATTTCTATTTTTTCCGGTATATCGCTTTTTTTAAGAACAGGGATATTTGCAACATCCGCAGCGCTGTCCTGTTCAAGCTGATACTTTTCAAACCCAACAAGCTCGGCGTCCGCTTTCTGCTTTGCCGCATCGTCAAGCACTGCATTGTCAGAGACATTGCTTGATAATGCGTTACTTGGTTTTACAACAACTATCGACCTGTGATTATTCAATATCAAGTTGCTTTCCAGAAATTTCTCAAAATATCTGTTATCTTCCAAAACTGTTTTTCTTATTTTTTCCATATAAGGAGTAAAAGATAAAAAGAGAGACGGCGCTTTATCGTAAAGCCATGTATTGCTGCAGCGCTCCATAAGCCTTAAACCTTCGGGTCTTCCGCCTTTTATTTCCCTGTTTGAAAATTCGAAAAGCCGCAGCGTTCCTTCCAGAAGGTCTTTGTCAAATCCTTTATCCTTGATCTCTGCAAGAGAATTGTTTACCAGATTAACAAATTCATCGCGCTTCCCGCTCTCTGTTCCGCGCAGCCCCACAGAGAACATCGCCTGACGCATATCTGCACTGGCGCCGCTTACAGGCGACAAATCCTCACCAAGCCCGGAATTAATTATCGAGAGATAAAGCGGTGATGCAGAGCTGCCTATAAGAAGCTGGCTCAATATTTCCAAACTCAAGAGTTCGAATGGCTCTGTGGTATCCCCGCACAGCCAATTGACTGTAATGCTTGTGGTTCCTTCGGCATCTTCCGAAAAAGAGTATTTCTCTAAGTAAACAGGTTCAGAGAAATGCTTTTGCATTTTAGCAGAAGAATTTTTCTCTGCTTTTTCAAAAAACGAAAGAAAGTTTTTATCAATAAAATCAAGCTGTTTTTCGCTCTCTATATTTCCATAAAGAAATATTTTGCAGTTGGATGGGTGATAATTTTTTTTGTGAAATTCCAAAAATTCCAGGTATTCAAGAGTTTTTATATCTTCCGGCATTCCTCCGGAATCAAACCTGTAGCTGGTATCCGGAAAAAGCGTCCGGCTCGACCACTCAGAAAGAATCGAATTATGGTCGCTGTAAGCGCCCTTCATTTCGTTATACACCACTCCAGTATATTTATATCCGCCGGCGCTGTCCTTTTGTATACGCACGCCTTCCTGCATAAATGTCTCTTTGCGCAAAAAAGGAAAAAACACAGCATCGCCGTAAACAGAGAGCAAGTTAAAATAATCTGCTTCAACAGTGCTTGATGCAGGATACAGTGTTTTATCCGGATAAGTCATTGCATTCAGAAATGTGTGCATACTGCTCTTTAAAAGCTGCACAAATGGGTCTTTGACAGGAAAATTCCTTGAGCCGGAGAGCACCGCATGTTCCAGAATATGCGGAACGCCTTTATCATTAGCGGGAATAGTGCGAAACATGAACGAAAAAAGATTCTCTTTGTCATCATTAAATACATGATAAATCTCGCACCCTGTTTTTAAATGTGTAAAAAATCTGCCCTCTCCGTTGTGCTCAGCAAGCTGATCCACGTAATCAAGCCTATAGTTACCAATTATTTCGCCTGTTTTCATTATGTTCCTTTGTTTCTGCGCCTATTGGAGAAGCGGCACGAAGTATCGAAAAACCGACTTAACTACTGATGCCGCAAAGTCAAAGTATAAGTAAATGTAAATTCCGCAACAGGAAGCCCGCCAACACTTGTAAACGGAAGAACAAGCTCTGCAAGAGTTTCCCGCCTGTCTCTGAAACCTCCCATAAATACCAGATATCCTGTTACAGTTTGATTTCCCCTGATAGTTGTTATGCTTGGAAGCATATGAGTCTGCGCAACCCTCTTTTCCCTTAATATGAATCTTCTTTCCGCATGTTCTTCGATCTTTCTTTCCATATCCGAAGCGCTCATTGGCGCAAATCTTCTGCCGCCATAAAAGAGGCTAATCTGCCTGTTGTCAAGCCTTATGGGAGCATCGTCTTCATTCCTTATTGTAAGTTCAAAAACTATCATCTGTTGCGGAGTAAGACCCAAATCCGGAGGAAGAAATGGATTTGCTATGTGTCCATGTCTTTTTTCCATATCCATAAAATGCAAATACAGACACTCCACAAACACTCCGTTTTGGTATGCATACTGCTTTGCCGGCTCTTTTGACGCAAGAAATGGTCTTGTTGTGGTGCAAGCTAAAATCATCAATAGCAGAATAGTAAAAGCAGAGAAAGAAAAAATAACACTTACTCTTAAAACTGATTTTTTCAAAAAATTATATTTCATTGGAAACCTCTCTTTTTTAACTGTAACTTTAATATTTTTTTTTGTCAAATTTGAATCAACTTTTGAATCAATTTAAACAATTGCCCTGTTTATCTATATGTTCACAGACCGAAGGCGAACAAACGGTTAGCAAAGCTAAACCTATTATTATCAGGAGGAAAAAATGAATAGCCTAAACTCTATACTTGCAGAGGGAAATCTTACAAAAGATCCTGTTTTTACAGAAAACTCCAAGGGGACATCAATTTGTTCATTTAGTATTGCTGTAAACAGATATTACAAACAGGAGGATGAATATCAGAATGAGGTTTCGTACCTGGATGTTGAAACCTGGGCGAGACTCGCAGAGGTATGCAGGGATCATCTTGCAAAAGGCAGAGGCGTGCGCGTTGTAGGCAGAGTCAAGCAAGACAGATGGGTGGATCAGGATGGCAAAAACCGATCAAAGGTAAAAATTGTTGCCGAACACGTAGAATTTAAGCCTTTCAAGAAAAATGATGATTCCAAAGAAGAGGCAAATAAAACAAAGGAGGAAATAGAAGAACCGGAAGCAGTATGTATTGAAAACTGATCTTCCTCCCCGGCTTAATGCCGGGGACACTAACAAATTATCTCTCTCCAAAATGCTGCGTTAAAAAGCGATCCAGCCCCGCAACATAAATACCGCGGGACTGCATAAAGCCGGAGTTATGATCACCCTGAATTTCCAGAAAGGTTTTTTCGCTTGTTATAGCTTCGTAAATACGGCGGCCCTGGCGAAAAGGCACAACCTCGTCCCTTCTGCTGTGTATGCAAAGTACGGGAATAGTCAAAGTGCGGGCAGTTCTGACAGAGTTCCAGAAATCACCGCCAAGCAGCAGCGGAGCAATAGGCGCAGGGAAAGGCGACATATCAGCAAGAGAAGAAAAGGTCGACTCAAGAATCAATGCGCCGGGAGTTGCCGAACGCATTAGTTCCATTGCCACTGCCCCGCCAAGAGAGCGCCCAAATACAACAATTTTTTCTGCAGGAATTTCTCTCTCAACTGTAAGCCACTGCCAGGCAGCAAGCGCATCGAGCTTTGTGCCGTTAATCGAGGGGCGCCCCTTGCTTTGCCCGTACCCCCGATAACTCAGGATAAAGACCGACAATCCCAGGTCGTGAAAAATCTGTATAGAGCTAAACCGATGAGAAATATTGCCGGCATTTCCATGAAAAAAGAGCAGGGTCGCACGGGCATCCGGCGCAGGAATGTACCACGCATGGAGCTGAACATTGTCCGAGGTTCGAAGAAAAATGTCCTCATAAGCCAGATTTATGGCTGCAGGCGTGCGCTCGATTCGTGCTGATGGCATAAAGACAAAAAGCGGCACCGCAAAGCGAATTCCGCCCATAAGCAGCAGGAACAGCCCCAGGTACAACCATAATGTTGGCACTTTTCTCCCCTTTCCGGTTATCTTATTTATCATCTTTTTTTCTCCGCTGACAAAACTGTCAAAGCAATACAATTTTATATCAATACAATTTTATTGACAATCACCTCTCTAAATGATAATCTTCAAATCAACATCTAGGAATCGCTGATTTATTCAATCGAGAATAAATTCGCGAAGCATCCCGAACGGGGCTGCGATTTCCTAGTAAGATATTGGGCTCGGGGTACGCGCGTATGTGTACTCCGCGGCTTGTCGCAGCAAACCGCCGCAGGCGGTGGGTGCAGGGCTTGCTCTGCGGTCGCTTTGCGTACCCTTTATTGACCTAAAGGGCGGAGTATGAACCCCTTGCCGCGAATCAATTTTCGGGCTGTAGCGCAGCTTGGTTTAGCGTACATGACTGGGGGTCATGGGGTCGCCGGTTCAAATCCGGCCAGCCCGAATCTGTTTGAAAGCTCATTTCTGCAAAAAGTTGCAGTTGGCACAAATCAAAAGGAAAGTATCTATGTTGCAGGGTCACTTAAAATTCATTGTAAAAATGTTCGTACTATTTGTACTAATTTTTCTAATAGTCTCTTTTCTGGTGGGCCGCGCCGGAGCAAGCAGAGGAGCCCCGGGGGCTGAAATTCTCTCTACAGAAATAACATTTATACATGACGACGGCGAGCCAAGAGTACAGGTGGATGTAGAAGTCAGAAATAATAGAGGAAGAGGATTTGTTGTTGTGGAAGTCAGGGCTTTATCTGGGTTTGACATATGGGAAAAAAGAATAGACCTTTATATGAGATCAGGCCAAACACTTACACCGCAGTTTATTTTTGAGGATAGAAACATTGCACGCAGAAACCCTCATTTTAGTTTTTATGTCTCTAATTTTAATTAGTCGCAATTTTGCATAAATTTGCCGCTTCCTTAAAACTTTTCTATACCCTCTGATATAGCTTTTTGAGGCATGAGTTCTTTTGGGTTAGATTAATTATGAGGCAACTCGGTTACTTGACTTTATAAGAAAATGCTTTATAAAATCTTTAAGATAAAATCTTTAAGCAGGTAAACAGATATTGTACAATAAATGTTCAATAATATTAGATAATCATCAAAAACTTGCAGATTTGTGCGGTTTTAATGACTCTAATTTGAAACTTATAGAGACTCTTCTTGGTTCAAATGTATATACAACAGGCAATGAATTGCATTTTTCTTCAGAGGACAGTAAAAAACAGGCTCAATTTAAGAAAATAATTGCGAAACTGGAGGAATATAGCAAAAAAGGGTGCGCTTTGTCTCCGGACTTAATAAATGGAATATATTCCGGCATTACGTTTGAAGAATCTTTTTGCGAAGACTCGCAAGAAAATAGAGAAAATGGCACAAAAGACCTTGAACTTGTAATCCCCGGAAGCAGCAAAAGGGTTTACCCAAAAAGCTATAATCAGGTATCTCTTATAAAGAAATTTTCTTATTTTGACATAATTTTTGCTGTTGGACCCGCAGGAACAGGAAAAACATATCTTGCTGTTGCAAAAGCGCTAAGCGAAGTTTTGCAGAAAAAAAAGCGGAAACTTATTCTTACGCGGCCTGTTGTAGAAGCAGGTGAAAGCCTTGGCTTTCTTCCCGGAGATCTAACTCAAAAGATAAATCCATACCTCCGCCCGCTATACGATGCTATGGAGTCCTTAATTCCATATGAAACAATAGCAAAACTTGAAGAATCAAGAGTTATTGAAATTGCGCCTCTTGCTTATATGAGAGGAAGAAGCCTCTCTGATTCTTTTATAATTCTTGACGAAGCGCAAAATACTACAAAAGAACAGATGAAAATGTTTCTTACAAGAATTGCAGAAGGCTCAAAAGCAGTTATAACAGGAGATATAACACAAATAGATATCCCAAACAAAAAACACTCCGGGCTTATTCATGCAATAAATATACTTGGAGATGTAAAAGAGATAGGGTTTTCTTTTCTTACATCTGAAGATGTAATCAGGAATAGTTTAATAAAAAAAATTATAGAGGCTTATGATAAAGAAAAATAAAAAAGTAAAACTTAAAGATTACTGCAAAAAAATAGATATTAATAAAATTCTTGCTTTTGGCATACTTGTTTTCAACTTACTGTTACTATTAGTTTTTTTTAGAGTGAATTCCAGCTTTTATCAAAGGAACATTCAAGATTTTCAAGTTGGCAAAGTTGCAGAAAGAACTTTAGTAGCAGAACACGATTTTGAGTTTATAGACAGAATAAGCACCTCAAGAAGAAATTATGAACTTGATCGAAATATAACGCCTGTTTTTGTAGTTTCCAGAGAAATAACAGAAGAAGCTATTTTATCTTTTGATATGTTTGCCCAGCGATTCTATGAATACAGTGAAAAAGTTTCCCTTGATGAGCTAAAAAAGCATTTTGAAGATTTTAAATTACGGCATAGAGATTTTAATATTGAAATAGTTGTTCAGCTTTATGAAAAATCTTCTCCATTTTCAATATTTGAAATCTCCAGAGCAATCCTTGTATCAGTTATGAATAGAGGAATTATTGCCCCAGGGAAAGGGCGCTTTAGTTCCTACGGAGAAGATGAGCTTATAGAAATATGGAGATTTATTGCCGGCAGAATAGAAAGAAGCGATGTACCCTTTTCAGATGTTTTTAAAAGGGAAAGTATCAGAGAGTTTACAATATCTTCTGTAAAAAATAATTTTGAAGAAGACGCAACTCTTATAGCAGATATTGTCTATATTTTTTCAAGGGAAAACTGTTTTTACGATTTTGATGAGACACAAAGAAAAAGAGAAAGAATTATTACAGCCGCTGCGCCTGTCTATAAAACTATAGAGAAAGGAACTGTAATTATAGACAGAGGTTTTATTGTAACAGAGCAGCACATGGAAATGATCAATGCCATGGGAAGCGCAGTGATGCATATAAATTTTAGAATATATATAGCTATTTTACTTTATCTAATGGCAGTTTATTTTTTGGCAAATATTTTTTTCTCGCAGCCAGGAGTTATTAAAAAGGTCGGCGCCGGCGAAGTGCCGCTTCTTTACATATTGTCCCAGCTCTTTTTTATATATGCATTAGTAATACATAATTTTTCTCATATACCTGACTGGCTTAATTATGCACTAATCATTCCTGCTCCGCTTTTTACTATGATTCTAGCAATTATAATTTCTCAGAGAGCAGGTCTCTATTTTTCTTTAATACTAAGCATTCTTGTTTTGATTATAGGAGATTTTTCCCCTTTCCCAGCCCTATTTTGTTTGTTTAACGGAATAGTTGGAGTATTATGCGTTAGAAAGGCCGATACCAGATTAGACCTTATTATTGCAGGTCTTAAGACAGGTTTATTTAACATATTTTTTATAATTACTTTCCTTTTATTTACAGAGACAGATTATAGGGTTTTTCTCTCTTCATCAGGCATTGCTTTTCTAAATGGATTTTTCTCCGGAATTGTTGTTTTAGGTATTCTGCCTATAATTGAGCTGGCTCTTAATTCTCCTACCAGATTCAGGCTTATAGAGCTATTGGATTTAAGCAATCCAATTTTGAAGAAGATGCATAGTATGGCGCCAGGAACATTTAATCACTCATTAAGTGTAGGAAATCTCGCAGAGGATGCGTGCAGAGAAATTGGCGCAAATGCTCTTCTTGGAAGAGTTGGAGCATATTATCATGACATAGGCAAAATAGAGCAAGCGGAATATTTTATTGAAAATCAGACATCATATAATAAGCATGATTATATGAAACCAAGCCACTCTGTTTCTGTAATAAAATCCCATGTTAAAATAGGAATTGAAAAAGGAAAAGAGCTGCGTCTTCCGCAAGCTTTGATTGATATTATTGCACAGCACCATGGGAATGGCCTTATCTCATATTTTTATGTTAAGGCTCTAAAACTTGGAACTGCAACAAAAATCAGACCTCAGGATTATTCTTATGTAGAAGGAAAACCAAAGTCAAAAGAAGCAGCAGTAGTTCTTCTTGCAGATAATGTTGAAGCAGCAGTAAGAACATTAAAAAAACCTACCTATGAACGAATTGATAAACTTGTGTGGGAGGTTATGTTTTCAAAAATTGAAACAGATCAGATTACAGAGAGTGATCTTACATTTAATGAACTTAAAATAATCAAAAATTCTTTTGTTACAACACTTATGGGCGCTTATCACTCCAGAATTGAATATCCTAATCTAAAAGAAGCTGTAAAAGAGGCGGAAAAAAACAAAAAAAATGCTGAAAACAATGGACATGAGCAACAAAATCAAGATTAAACATGAAAATACGCTCTTTTTAAAGAAGAAAGAAAAGAAAATCCGGTTGCTGTGCAATAAAATTTTTGATACTCTTAATATCAAGAACTGGGAATTATCAATAGTAATTTGTGACGATACATTTATAAAATTCCTTAATAAAGAATATAGGAACAGCGATGAACCAACAGATGTTCTTTCTTTTTCTCAGATGGAAGATAATTTTCCGGCTTTTGGCGCTAAAACTATACATGCAGGCGATATTGTGATTTCTATTGATACTTTAAAAAGAAATTCGGGCGAACTCGGCGTAGATATTAATGAAGAGTTTGCACGTCTCCTTTTGCATGGAATACTTCATATAAACGGATATACGCATTCAGACAATAACCCTGAACAAAAAATGATTATTTTTCAGGAAGAAATATTAAAAAACCTAACAGGAGTTGAAATATTTTGAGTATAAAGAGGTTTTTTCAAAAAATCTTTGATCGCAAAAGTAAACAAAATGAAGAAAATTTTAACGATCTTAATCATGAAGAACAGACTATGATAAAGGGAATTGTAGAACTATCTGAAACAACAGTAAAAGAAGTTATGATTCCAAGAATAGACGTAATATTTGTGTCAATTGATATGCCCCTTGAAGAAATCCTAAAAATAGTAGTAGAAAGTTCACATTCCCGGTTTCCTGTTTATAAAGATACAATAGACAATGTAGTAGGGATTCTTTATGCAAAAGATCTCCTTAGGGTTATTGTTACAAAACAGGATGTAGATATGGAAAAAATAGTAAAACCTCCTTATTTTATTCCTGAAAGTAAAAAAATAAATACTCTTCTTTGTGAATTTAAGAGAAGAAAAGTACATATTGCAATCGCAGTAGATGAATATGGCGGGGTTTCCGGAATTGTAAGCCTTGAAGATATTATCGAGGAAATAGTAGGAGATATTCAGGATGAATTTGATAATGAAGAAGAAGATATTATAAAAATAGATGACAACACATATTTTTGCGATACAAGAGCTTATATTGAAGATATAAATGAGCAGCTTGGTCTTAATCTTTCTAATCAAGATTATGACACTCTCGGCGGTTTTGTCTTTGATTTATTTGGCAAAATACCTGTAAAATATGAGAAAGTTACGCATAATGGGATTAATTTTATTGTTCAAAATATGGAGGGCAATAAAATTAAAACTATAAAAATTGAGAAAAATACAGCTCCATGAAAAAAACGCTTTTTTTATTACTACTTGTTCTTGGCATAAACCATTTTTCCTACACGCAGAATATATTTGAAATGAATAACGCAGCGGACATGATGCTTCTTGAGAGAAATTATTACGCTGCAATAGGAAAATATAAAACAATACTTGAGATTAATCCAAATTTTTTAAATGCAATCAGAGGGCTTGCCCAAGCATTTTTTCATCTTGGAGAATATCAAGAAGCAAACAGGCAGATAAGCGCTGCTTTAAGATTAGACAGAAATAATATAGAAATAATGAGCCTGCAGGCATCTATTTTACTTGCATTGGGCGATATTCATGAAGCTGAAAGAATATTTAGATATATTAATTCAAGGGAACCAAACAATATAAATGCTTACTTCGGGTTTGCCGAAATAGCGCTTTTTTCCGGAAGATATTCACAAGCTGCAGTAAACTATCTCAATGTTCTTTCGCTAAGTCCTACAGATAGGAGGGCGCTTCTTTCACTTGTTCTTATTTTGGCGCATCAGGGACAACATCGGGAAGCAGAAAGATATTTGGCAGAAGCATTAAGACTCTATGCAGACGATTACTTTACGTTATATATTGCAGCACGATATTATCTGGAATCCGGAAACCTGGCGCGCTCGGAAAGATGGATTAGAGAATCTCTTGCACTAAGACCGGATAATCTAGACTCTGCTCTTCTTTATGTAAAACTTTTGCTTTTTAGCGGAAGATATGATCAAATACATTCGGTTATGGCGCCTTTTGGCAGAAGTAGAAATAACAGTATAATTTCGTATGTTCTTGGCAAAGCTTCAGAAAGAAAAGGAGATTATAATACTGCAATAAGACACTATGCCGAAGCAATCAGGATAAATCCGGATGATGAAATATCACGTTATTCGCTTGAAAATATTATAAGAGCACAAAGGGAATTTACAGATCCCATAAGAGCCAGACATGCGGAATATCATTTTGAAAGAGGCAGGTGGTTTTTTGAAAGGCATTATATTCGAAGAGCCCGTCAAAGCTTTCGGCGAGGGCTTCTTATTGACCCATATTCTGCCAGGGGGCGGCTCCAATATGCTAATATTTATTTGCAAAGCGGCTATTGGGCAAAGTATCTTTCACAACTGCAAATTCTTCCGTCTCAGGAGAGGCAAAGACAGAATATAAGCGATCTTATCGAAGTTTATGAAAGAATGACGCAAAACAATGTAGCATCACGCTGGAGAATAGATCAGTTTTTAATCGATAAAAATCACTATACATTTGATATATATTTTATTGAATCGCTTAATATGCTTCGTCCCGCAGGAGAAGAAGTTATTGCAAGTGTTTTATCAAGTATTCTTACTCATTCTGATATTATAAGAGTAAACAGAATTTTAAGGACAACGGGCTTCGCAGAAGCTTTCTCGTTATCAAGAAATTCTCCGAATCCTTCAGATTATTTTATAATACTCAGAGTAGTTGAAACGCAAAGAACTTTTTCAACAATAGCATCTCTTCATTCGACACATACCGGAGCGCTTATAAATGAATACAGGGTAAATACAACCGGAAATAGAAGAATATGGGAAAATCTTAACAGGCTGGCTGAGAGAATAATAGATGATTCAGCTCAGTCGGGAAGAATTCTAAGAATTAACTTTGACAGGGGAATAATAAATCTTGGAAGGCTTGACGGTATTAGAGAAAATGATACGTTTTTTATTGTAAAAAGCGACAGAGTTACCCCAAGCAGATCAAGTATAGGAAGCGTCTATTCTCAGGCAGATATTATCGGACAATTTCAGGTAACCAGGGTTGATGAAAATATTTCAGAAGGAATAATAAGAAGCAGAGATGTATTTAGCCTGATAAATCATGGTGATTTTGTCTTTCCGGAAACGCAAAATGTACCTCCGAGAACAAGGGAAGATGTAATTGTTCCGGAACGAGGGCTTTTTAATATGATCATGAATATAAGAAAACGGTAATTAGTAAACATTTTTTTTGTTTAATTGACAACTATAGTATTTTTACATATTATTAAATTATAATAAATTACTTTTGTTAAACAAAAGGGGGAAGTGTATGAAAATTGCTATTAATGGTTTTGGTAGAATTGGAAGAAATGTCCTCAAAGTAGCTTTTGATAAAAAAAACATAGATATAGTTGCCATAAATGATCTTACTAATCCTAAAACTCTCGCTTATTTGCTTAAATATGACTCAATATTTGGCATATATGAAAAAGACATAGAAGCAAAAGAAGATGCAATAATTGTAAACGGAAAAGAAATAAAGGTATTTTCAGAAAAAGATCCCAAAAATCTTCCATGGAAAAGCCTCAATGTTGATGTTGCAATTGAATCAACAGGTGTTTTTAGAGGGGCTACCGGCTCTAAAGGCGGCTACATGGACCACATTACTGCCGGCGCAAAAAAAGTAATTCTTACTGTCCCTGCAAAAGATGATATAAGAACAATAGTTATGGGTGTAAATGAAGGTGACCTAAAAAGCTCAGACCTTGCTGTTTCAAATGCTTCCTGTACAACAAATTGTCTAGCTCCTGTTGCAAAAGTTTTAAATGATTCTTTTGGTTTTGAAGAAGGACTTATGACAACTGTTCATGCCTATACAAATGATCAGGTTATTCTTGATCAGCCTCATGATGATCTTAGAAGAGCAAGAGCTGCTGCGCTTTCCATTATTCCTACGTCAACAGGCGCTGCAAAAGCTATAGGTCTTGTAATTCCGGAGCTTAACGGAAAAATGAATGGTTCGGCATTAAGAGTTCCTGTTCCAACAGGTTCGCTTGTAGACCTTACATTCAGATTAACAAAAGATGTTTCTGCAGATGATATAAATGCGGCAATGAAAAAAGCAGCGGAAGGTCCTATGAAGGGGATATTGCAATATACAACAGATCAAATCGTTTCAGCAGATATTATCGGGAACCCGCATTCTTCAATTTTTGATGCTTCCTGCACAATGAAAATTGGTAAAAGCTTCTACAAGGTTTTTGCATGGTATGATAATGAATGGGGTTATTCATGCAGAGTTGTAGATTTGGCTCTTAAATTAATTTAATCAAAAGGGGGGTACTTAAATGCCTGTAAAGTCTGTTAAAGATATGGATTTGACAAGTAAAAAAGTACTTGTCCGTGTAGATTTTAATGTTCCAATAGTAAATGATAAAATTACT
The DNA here is from genome assembly GCA_009786125.1 of Spirochaetota bacterium. Classification (GTDB taxonomy): domain Bacteria; phylum Spirochaetota; class Spirochaetia; order CADAEX01; family CADAEX01; genus WQTU01. The sequence continues at coordinate 27,895 of WQTU01000134.1, read as the reverse complement.
GATGTTACCAGAATTACTGCTGCAATACCTACTATTGAGTATATACTTAAGCAAAAAGGCGCAACAGTTATATTAATGAGCCATCTTGGCAGACCAAAAGAAGGCGAGAGAAAACCGGAATTCTCGCTTGCGCCTGTTGCACAAAAACTTTCAGAGTTAATAGGTAAAAAGGTTATAATGGCGGCCGATTGTATCGGAGATGCTGTAGAAAAACTTGTAAAAGATAGTAAGCCGGGAGATATAATTCTTCTTGAAAACGTAAGATATTATCATGAAGAAGAAAAAAATGATCCGGAATTTGCAAAAAAACTTGCAAAACTTGGCGATGTTTATGTAAATGATGCTTTTGGAACAGCGCACAGGGCACATGCTTCAACAGAAGGAATTACGAAATTCCTTCCTTCTGCAGCAGGCTTTTTAATTGAAAAAGAAATCGAATTTTTAGAGCCTATTGTAAGAAATCCTAAACAGCCTTTTGTTGCAGTTATTGGCGGTGCAAAAGTCTCTTCAAAAATAGCAGTTCTTGAATCGTTTCTTGAAAAATGCAGTGCAATGGTAATAAGCGGCGGAATGTCTTATACATTTCTTAAAGCTATGGGAAAAAAAATAGGAAAGTCTCTTCTTGAAGAAGACTATGTAGATACTGCAAAGAAATTTCTTAAGACAGCTGCTGATAAAAAAATTGAAATTATTTTTCCTCTGGACAGAGTCTGTGCAAAAGAGTTCAAGGAAGATTCTGAACCAATATATGTTGAAAGCGATGAAGTTCCAGGTGATTTAATAGGAATGGATATTGGTCCTAAAACAATTGATGCTATAAAAAGCTGCTTTGCAACTGCAAAAACAATTATATGGAATGGACCAGTTGGTGTTTTTGAATACAAGAATTTTCAAAAAGGAACTTACGCTGTTGCGCAAATGATTGCAAATGCAGATGCTATTACTGTTGTTGGCGGGGGAGATTCTGTTTCTGCTATGACTGAATTTGGATATGCAGATAAGGTTAGTCATTTATCTACAGGCGGCGGAGCTTCTCTTGAATATCTCGAAGGAAAATCATTGCCCGGCATAGTGGCATTGGAAAAGTAGTTTGGAGAAAACAATGGCAACCAGAAAGAAATATATTGCTGGTAACTGGAAAATGAATAAACTAACAGCAGAAGCTGTTTCTCTTGCAGAAGAAATTGTAGAAGGCGCAAAAGAAGCTAAATGTAAAGTTATGATAGCGCCGCCATTTGTTGCACTTTCCGAAGTCAAAAAAATTGTTAAAGGAACAAATGTAATACTTGGCGCACAGAATATGGCTAATGAAAAATCCGGTGCGCATACAGGCGAAGTCTCAATAGATATGCTTAAAGATGTAGGAGTTAGTGTAGTAATCATTGGTCATTCCGAAAGGAGAATTTTGTATGGAGAAACAGATGCTCTAATAAATTCAAAAATTCTTCTTGCGATAAAAGAAAAAATGAATGTAATTTTCTGTGTTGGAGAAACTCTTGAAGAAAGAGAAGCTGGAAAAGCTTTTGAAGTTGTAACAAATCAGGTTATAAACGGTTTAAAAGATGTTACAGAAAAAGAACTTTCATTTGTTACTATTGCTTATGAACCGGTATGGGCAATAGGTACAGGAAAAACAGCAACAGAAAAAGATGCTGATGATGTGCATAAAATTATAAGAGAATTGCTGGAAAAGCTTTACTCGAAAGAACTTGCTCAGAAAATGGTTATTCAGTATGGCGGTTCGGTAAAACCGGAAAATGCAGGAGCTTTGCTGGCAATGGAAAATATTGACGGAGCTCTTGTAGGCGGAGCTTCTTTGAAAGCTGAACAGTTTTTGGCTATAATAAATAGTGTAAAATAAATTTAGAGGTGAATTAAATGGCAATACTTTCTATCTTGCTTCTTGTGATTTTTATAGTTGGGTGCTTCTTGTTAGTTCTAATGGTACTTGTACAAGATGATCAAGGTGAGGGATTAGGCGGTATTTTTGGAGGCGGAAGTTCTACCCCTTTTGGCTCAAGATCAGGTAATGTTCTTACCAAATTTACTACGATTCTTGCGGCTACTTTTTTTATTTGTGCTCTTGGACTTACATGGGTTAACCGAGCAACGGACGGAGGCGATATTTTGGGGACTTTGCACAGACAAACTTCAGAAAGGGCTGAAATTATTGAATGGTGGAACGCACCGGGAACAACGACAATAGATAGGATAGAAGAATAAGAGATGAAAAAATATCTGTTTTTAATTCTTTTTGCAGTAATATTTCCCTGGAATATTTTTTCTCAGGAAGTTATTGATCGGGGTCGGCGAGTTGCTTCAGTAAATCTAACAGAATCTGCGGCGATTACCAGAGGAGAACTTGACCGGACTCTAACAATGATCAGGCAAACAATACCTCCCGGCAGCAGACAGCCGACAGAGATGGAAGTGCTTGAGATGATGATTGGGGAAATACTTCTTAAGCAGGGAGCTGAAAGGGCAAGGATTCGAATTACTGATTCCGCAATAATGACTTCAACGAGAAGGCAGATCGAAGCGCAGCTTGGACCGGCTGCAGCCGGATTAACCAATGAACAGGTTCAGGAAATTGTAAGCCGTGAAACAGGTGTCCCTTGGGCAACGTATCTTGAAAGAACCAGAGATGCAATGCAGCTTCGGGAATTTGTTCGCAGAGCTAAAAGTGCAAATTTTTCAAATGTGCCTTCCTTAACAGATAGTGAAATAACAAGGTTTTATCATGAAAATACAGGACGGTTTTTGATACCAAAAACCGTAAGGTTTGATCATATTCTTGTAGACACAAGAATGCTTACAGCAGAACAGCATAATTTAGCAAGAGAAAGAGCTCTTTCGTATGAAAGAGACCTTAGAACCGGAGCCAGAACTTTTGACCAAATTGTAATTAACTCAGATGACACAAGAACAAAATATAATGGAGGAAATTTCGGATTTCTAAGAATTAATGATGTACAGCAAAGAAGAATTCATGGAGAAGAGTTTTTTAATAATGTTTTTGAATTACGCCAAGGTCAAATTAGCGGAATAATAAGATCAAATGTTGGTTTTCATATTGTCAGGATGAATGAGGTAATTGAACCTAGAATTCTTGCTCTTACCGACAGGATTAATCCGGATGTTAATATAACAGTAAGAGATTTAATTGAAGAAAATTTAATGGAAATGAGACAAGCCGAAGTATTCAGGCGATCTGTGGAAGAACTTGTACAACAACTAAGAGAAGAAGCAGATGTAAGAATATTTTTATAACATTAGAGCCACAAGGAATTTATGGGGGCGCGCCGCAAAGGACGAGTAATTGCTTTTCAGGTCATATTTAGCTGGGACTTTAATGACAATAAAATAAGTGATCTAATAGACTTTAGCTGGGCGAATAGTAAAGAGATAAATGAAGACTCAATACTTTTTGCAAAACTGATTATTAATGGCACTATAAAAAATATAGTTGAAATTGACAAAAAAATTAAAAAGCATATTACTAATTGGGACTTCAAGAGAATTGCAAAAGTAGATCTTGCTATTTTAAGGTTAAGCACTTATTCTTTAATCTATCAGAAAGATATTGCGGGGAATATTATAATTGATGAAGCAATAGATATTTCAAAAGAGTTTAGCTCAGACGACTCATACCGTTTTATTAATGGAGTTCTTGACAGTATCTATAAAGAAATAGTCGCCAAATGAAAAAAATCGGTATCTGGTTTGAAAACCTAAAATCATTATACATTAGCAGCAAAAATTTATTTCAAAAATTAAAAAAACCAAATATCTGGTCTAAAAACACTGTTATAATACTGATTATCCTTAATTTAATTGTTTTCTCATCAATAGTTGCGTTAATTGTTCATAATACAACTCAAAGAAGACAGTTTAACCAGCTATTGGCTTTGTGCGACATCAACATTGCAAGAAATGCTTATGATACAGCAGAAACTACATTAAGAAATGCGCTGCCTTTTGCGTTAACAAAAATGGATTATATGAGGATACTAAAAAGAGCAAATTTTATTGCAAAGAGGACAGGCAATTATCAGAGTTTTGTCTTCTTTTCTGAGAGAGCATTTAATAGATTCAGGAGAGACGAAGATATTTTTACTTTACATGTATACTCTTTATTAAAAAATGGTAATTTTTCAAGAGTATTTGCTTTAATTACCAATAACAGAAGAATGACCATTCCCGAAAGCTTTTCTTACGTTATATACGCAATCAAATATAAATACACAAGAAACCGGGATATTCTCTATTTAATCGAAAATGATAATATAAGAAGTATAATTAAAGGCAATATGGACATGGCATTATATGAACAATTGTATAATCTGTCCGGAAAACCTGTAGTGCTTAATAACTATCTTTTGTCCATTTTGTTAACCGGTGATTATAAAAAAGCTTTAGCTGTTTTAGAGAACAGTGTCTATAAAAATCAAATAGATAACGAACTTGCCGGCTTGATTTTTTATGACAATAAAAATTTTTCCAGAGCAAGGGATTTCTTTTATAAACTGTATAAAAGAGAGAGAGAAAGAGAAATAAGGGATACAGGAATATTATTGCTTTTGGCAGATACCCTTATTCAAACAGGCAGCTACAATGAAGCTTATGAGCTCTACGCTGCTATAATATCTAATGACAGAAATTTTTCATGGATACCTTATGTAAATAAAGATTGGATTAATATGGTCACCGGCGCCAGAAGTTTTTATACAGAGGCAGCGCTTAATATTTTTCAAAACGAAAGAGAACTTGCATTTTTGTCGCTCTTAAAAGATCAGCATTATGGCAGCATGGAAGCAAGAAGAAATCAGAGCAGGTATATTGCCGAGTTCTGGGAGTTTTTTGCGGAAGGCAGCATGACAGAAGAATTTAAAATCTTTTTTTTAAGAGAACTCTACAGAATGGGGAGATTTACTGAAATATTTTTATTTACATCCAGGCTGGATAATATAGACAGACCCTGGGCGATTTTTTTTAATGCTCTTGCATACTTTTCCCAAAGAGAATATGACAATGCTTTAATATTATTTCACCAATATTACAATCTTACCGGGAATTGGCAAGGATTATATAATATAGGAATAATAGAGTTTTTAAAATTAAATTTCAGACAGGCAGCAACCTTTTTTGAGGCTATTGTTAATAAATCTCTTAGAAATAATGTGCATATAAACAACGATGATCTTGCTGACGTATATTTAATGCTTTCATTAGCACTAACTATGAACAGAAACTATAGGCAAGGAGAGTTTTTTCTTAACAGAGCATTGGAGATAGGGCGCAGCTCAATAATATCTTTTTTTCTTCAAAATTATTATAGATCAAGATAGTTGAACAGCATCTTTATTAGTATTATACTGAATTTACTTGATGTTAAAATTAAAAAACAAAAAAGATATAGAAAAAATCCGTTCATCAGGAAAAATTCTCGCAGAAACATTTGAAATAATAAAAGAGCAGATAAAACCAGGAATAACTACCAAAGATATTGATGATATTACATATAATTATATAAACAAATGCAAAGCAAAGCCTGCTTTTAAAGGGTATATGGGGTATCCTGCCAGTATATGCATATCTTTAAATGACGAAGTGATCCACGGTATACCTTCTTCGCGTATTCTAACCGATGGGGATATTGTAAGTCTTGACCTTGGGGTTAATCTTGATGGTTATATAAGTGATTCGGCAATTACACTTCCTTGCGGAAAAATTTCTGAAGGAAATATGCTATTAATTAAAGTAACTGAGGAGTGTCTTTATAAAGGCATTGAAATGGCTGCTGCCGGAAACAGGGTTTCTGATATTTCCAAAGCTGTGTTTTTTCATGCAAAAAAATATAATTTTGGAGTTGTAAGAGAGTTTTGCGGACATGGAGTGGGGTTTAACCTTCATGAAGAACCTCAAATACCAAATTATATTGGAAGCGGATCAAATCCAAGGCTAAAACCCGGAATGGTTATTGCAATTGAACCAATGATAAATGCCGGCGGAGATGATATATATATTCTTGACGACAAGTGGACTGTTAAAACAGCAGATAACTCTTATTCTGCCCACTTTGAACATACAGTTGCCATACTTGAAGACAAAGCTGAAATATTGACTTGTTTATAATTTTCTAAGGAGATATGAGATGAAAAAAAATGTTTTTTGTCTTCTTGCTGGTTTTTTGCTTTTATCTTTTTCCTGCACATCTATAGTAATTAAAGAAAAAATTATTGTTGAAAATAATTCAATGCCAATATCTTTTGCAGAAGCAGCGGAAAAAGTATTGCCTTCTGTTATTCATATAAACATAACACATAAAAGAACACACATAACTCCGGAAGGCTGGGATTATTCTTTTAATCCATTTTCCCCGGCGCCTGGAAATATTTTCGAAGAAAAAAGAAATTTTTTTAGTGAAGGTCTTGGTTCCGGCGTAATAGTAAAGCAAACTGGAAATAAGTTTTATGCAGTTACCAACAGACACGTTATATCAGATGCTAATACCATATCAATTAAATTATTTGGCGGAGAAACTGCAGAAGCATTTTCTGTTGGTTTTGACGAGAGAAAAGATATAGCAGTTATCTATTTTTATTCTGACAGTAAATTCTTAAGAGTAGTCGAAAAAGGGAATTCCGATTTGTTAAGAATCGGCGAGTGGGTTCTTGCTGTGGGAAGCCCTTTTGGTTTTGATTCAAGCGTTACTGCCGGCATTGTAAGCGCGCTTGGCAGGCGTAATAGCGCAGGCGGCAATATTAGTGATTTTATACAAACAGATGCGTCCATAAATACAGGAAATTCCGGAGGAGCTCTTGTAAATACAAAAGGAGAACTTGTTGGAATAAACAGCTGGATTACTACTACAACAGGCGGCAGTATGGGGCTTGGATTTGCAATACCTGTAAATAATATTAAAAGAAGTATTAGTGACATAATAAACTATGGCGAAGTAAGATATGGCTGGATAGGTGTTATTGCGGGCGAGCTTCCTGAATCAGAAAGAAGGGTTTTTGGGCTAAGCAGCATAAGGGGAGTAATGATTTTCCAGGTTATTCCGGATGGACCTGCGGATCTCGGCGGTCTTTTACCCGGAGATTTTATAAAAAATATAAATGGAATAGAAATTCCTACACTTGATTCTTTATTATTTGCTGTAGGAGAATCAAAACAAGGAACTCAAAGCGATTTCAAAATTATTCGGGATGGAAAAACCTTAAATAAAAAAGTTACGCTGGGGCTTAGGAAAAGAAATGAAGCTCTTATACAGCAAAATATTGCTTACTGGCCTGGTATAAATGTTATGAATATTAACAGAGAGCGTGTTGCTTCAAGCGGGCGTGACTCAGGAGTTATTATAACATCTGTTGAGAGAGGAGCTATTTTGGGAAATTTTTTTCCAGGCGATATAATAGCAGAGATTAATGGTATTTCTATTGAAAATTCCAGAGATTTTTATAGAGAAATTAACAAAAATAGAAGTTTTAATGTAATAAGATATTATAGAAATGGCATAAGCCGCACCAAAGAGATTGTATATAACTAAATAAAATGAAAAAACTATTTTTGCCATATACAACAGTAAGAAATAATTCCATAAAACTTGCTCACAAAATATATAAAGATGGATTCTTACCAGACATAATTTATGTATCTTTACGCGGCGGGGTATATGTTGGAAATGTTATAAGCGAATATTTTAAAATAGTTCAGAAGAACGAAAAACCTGTCTTATATGCTGCTGTAACTTCTCATTCTTACAAAAATGTAATGACTAACTCAAAAAAAATAAAAATAGACGGCTGGACAATCCCTCCGGAAAAACTTAAAAAAGGTGATAAAATACTTTTTGTTGATGAGATATTTGATTCAGGGAGAAGCATAAATCATCTTTGCAATATAATTTTGGCAGCAGGAATAAATCGTAGTGATTTAAAAGTCGCAGTACATGATTATAAATACTTTGTAAATTATTCGAATAATTTGCCAATACATCCTGATTATTTTTGTGTTAAGCACACTATCGAAGATAAAGAAAAAGATGATGTCTGGATCCACTATATGAGTCACGAATTACAGGGGTTAACGCAAGAAGAGCTTGAAGAGTATTATTACAGCGGAGATCCAGGGCTGAAAGATATATTTACTGCTCTTGAGAATCTCTAGGATTTACTCTCTTCTCCATTCTCTGCCGCCGCCAGTATCAAAATTTCTCCATAATCCTCTAGTAGCAGTAAGTGCATAAAAAGTGTCATCAGGCATAGGACTGCCGCCGGGACCAGTGCCATCAATAAAAAAGTCGAGAATTGCGGCAGTATGTAATTCAACAGCAGAGCTGTAATTTCGAGCTACCAGAGTATTACCTCTGGGTCTGTTTATTCTTATTAGATGTTCTGGGCTAGGGTTAAACTGCTGTTCGCTTTGAAAATACCCTCTGCCTCCTGTGCCGCAAAGAAGAAAATAATAACCAGATATATTTATAAATCTTATATTGTTTAACATAAAAATCTGACTCGTAGAGTAGGTGCCAGGAGAACCGGCAGAAGTTATATACCTTATATAACTTCTTCTGCTGCCATCCCAATAAGTAAAAAATATATTACCGCCATGTGCAGCAAGCCCTCTAATTGTGTTTCTTCCGTGCAATGAGTGGGCGTCTGAAACAGTGCCGGGGGCGGCTCCGCTAAATATTCTGTTACGATTGGATATCCAGAAATCCGTCCCATCATGAATAACATTAAATGAAGAGCCTACCATGGGAATATTGATATGGTTAAAAGCGGCTCCATTAAGGTAATATAATCTGCCTTCATTAGCAGAAACCCTTCTTGAAACAAATATTGTATTATTTGCGCTTTTAACTTCCTGTATAGATCCTTCTACAGCAGAGACTATATTTATCTCAGTCCATATATCCCCTGCATCAAGCCGAAAAAGAGCTGTTTCTGCGGTATTTCTGTGAAAATATACTGCGAATATATCTGTACCATCGGTCGCCATGCTTGTAGAAAGGTGAAATCCACCACCAAGGGGAGAAGGAATTCTTTCCCAATCTGCTGCACCGGCTTTTCTCCAAACATCACCTGCTGCAATATAAAGATTAGTTCCAGCGCGAAGCATACTTCCAATAGTTAAATTTCTGGGCAGAGTGCCGTCTGGTATTCTTTCCTCAACACTAAGACCGTGAAAAATACCCATGTCACTTTCATTGCACGAAAACATTACAAAAAAAATAAATATTAAAAATATATATCTTATTTTCATAAATCCCTCTAAAACCTAAACATGGCAGAAAATGTTGTCTCAAGAAAGTTCCCAAACATTGTATGTTCTCTCGGAACACGTCCGCGGCCTGTATATATTTGCGGTATCCACCAATATACAGCATGAAAGCCAAAAGCCCATTCGTGGTTAAAATTCCATATAGCAGATGCTCCGGGCTTAACAATAAAGTCCAGGGAAAAAGAATCCCCTCCAATAGAGTTTAAACTTACTCCAACACCGCAATGGATAGGAAATTCAAAAGGATATCTTCTAAACCAATAGGCTGCCTTAAATGTTAGTGGTATCATATACAATACTCTGCCATTGGGGCTGAATGCAAACATGCCGCTAAGTTCGCCGCCAAGGGTTACTCTGCTGTTTATATAGGAGCTCCATTCAAGCGCTCCGACTCCGCCTATCGAAAGGTTTGTAGAATGAATCCCGGCTGAGCGGTCTGGAGGAGCAGAGAAGGGCGTTGCAAAAAAAAGAGGCCAAAGAATACCTGCTCTTACTGTAAACATCTGGTCGCCGCGCGCATAATTAAAACCATGAGAATCAAAGTCGCCAATTTGCGCATTTATATTAATTGTTAAAATAGAAAATATTAAGCAAAAAAAAGTTATTTTTTTAAAATTCAATTAACTGACCTCGTTTATAGTTTTTATAAAACTATCATTTTATTTTTTTTTTATCAATATTAGAACCGCAATTATATTATAAGGTTACATAAAAGCTTGATTCAGGTTTAAATATATTGTAATCTGTTAAAAAAAAGGAATAATATGTCCCTTAATAGTGTATCTGAAGTCGATAAAAGTGTCAAAATAAGAAATATTATTATTAGCGTTTCTGATAAAACAAATCTTGATTATTTTACACAAAAACTTATTCAAATTAATCCAGATATTAAGATTTTCTCTACTGGAGGCACATATAAATTTCTTGCTGCTTTAGATGGCATAATAGAAGGTAAAAACCTTATTTCAATATCAGATTATACAAAACAGCCCGAAATGCAGGGGGGGCTTGTAAAAACCCTTGATTTTCGCATTTATATTGGAATTTTAAGCGAAAAATATAATTTAGAGCATAAAAAAGATATAGAAAGGGTCTCTGCCATAGAATTTGACATGATAGTTGTAAATCTTTATCCTTTTGGCAATGTAATTCAAAAAGACGGCATAACACTGGAAGAAGCAAGGTCAAATATAGATATTGGCGGACCATGTATGTTAAGAGCTTCTGCAAAGAATTTCCACAGAGTCGCTTCTGTATGCGATCCGGCGCTATACGAGGGAATAATCAAAGAAATGGAAGAAAACAGCGGGCAATTGTCGCTTGAGACTCGTTTTAAGCTTGCATGTGCAACTTTTGATCATACATCTTCCTATGATACAACTATTTCAAAATATCTGAACTCTGTAGATGCAAATAAGCTTGAAAAACTTTATAATATTCATTAGGGGCAAATAGTGAGCAGTGATATAAAGAAAATATATCATAATATTCTTAAAGATCAATTTCCGCATAAAATGAAAATATCATTTTATGATGATGATAGCGAAAAACAGACTCTTTTCTATGAAAAAGTAGAATGGGTTATAGATAATGAAAAAAAAGGCTTGCGTTATGGAGAAAATCCATGTCAAGAAGCTTGTTTTTATAAACTAATAAACGGTAATTTAAGTATAGCGGATGTTAAAACAATAGCGCCCGGGAAATATCTTGCCTCAGATATAGAACTTTTACAGTCCGGGAAACATCCTGGGAAGATTAATATAACTGATGTCGACAATGGGCTTAATATTTTGCGTTATTTTCATGATACTCCGTGCTGTGCAGTTATAAAGCATAATAACCCCTCAGGCGTTGCAAAGGGCAGTACAATTTCGCAGGCTTTTGAAAAAGCATTTATGGCAGACCGAATTGCAGCTTTTGGCGGAGCTGTAGTTTTTAACAAGCCTATGGATATGGACTCTGCTGCTTTTCTTTCTGATAATTATGTTGAGGTAATTGCAGCTCCTGAATTTGAAGAAGGGGTCATGGAAATTCTGGAAAAGAAAAAAAACATAAGAGTTATGGCTATTAAGAATATCGAAAAGCTTAATACTTTTGCAGGAGAAAGATTTGTTGATTTAAAATCTTTAATCGATGGCGGAATAATTGCGCAGCTATCATATTCTCCAACAACATTAAAAAAAGAAGATTTACTTCTTGCAAAAACTCTATATAAAGATGAAGAATATAAAATAGCCAGAGCGCCTGCAGAAAAAGAGTATGAAGATATTATTTTTGGCTGGCTTGTAGAAAGCGGGGTAACGAGTAATTCGGTAATATATGTTAAGGATGGGGTTACAGCAGGAATCGGCACAGGAGAGCAGGATAGGGTAGGGGTTGCTGAAATTGCAAGAGATAAGGCATACAGAAAATCGTGGGACAGGATATCCTGGGAAAAATACAAAACTCCGTGGCATCTTCTTAAAGATAAGGATAAAAGAGATGAGATAATATCTCTTGTTGGCGCAGAAAACGGAGGGCTTAAAGGAAGTGTTATGGTCTCCGATGCGTTTTTCCCTTTTCGCGACGGCGTTGATGTAGGGCTTAACGAAGGAGTTACTGCTGTTGTGCAGCCAGGCGGCTCTCTGCGGGATTTTGAAGTTATTGAAGCTTGTAACGAAAAAGGCGCGACAATGGTTTTTACAGGGCAAAGGAGTTTTAAACACTAAATGTTCTTTTTAAGAAAATATTTTATTGCAATTATTGTTATTGCAGCAGTTTTATTCAATTTTATTCTGCTGTTTAATTTACTGGCAAAAACAGAAAGGCTTGAAAGACGCATAACAATGAGTTCAAATGCAGAATCTTCATTCAGGGAATCAGTAAGACCTGCTATTTTAAGAATGATGAATGAAATTAATATATTACGCAGTGTAGTTCATCTTCCGGCAACAACTTTTCCTTCTATAGATGAACATGATGAACGCCGCGATACAAGTTCAAGTATAGCGCAAGGGTTTGAAATCTTCTATATTGCTTTTGAAGAGCTTTATACGCAGCATAAAAGAAATGAAGCGCTGGCAAGATTAAACAGCTTTAATGCGGAAATAAATCCTTTGCTGACAAGGCACAGGCTTACAAGAGATCAGAGAGGTTTTGTTGTACATTTGTTATCCGGAGATAATATATTTTATTCTATCGAATATGATCTTCAGAGAGATAGAATTGTTGCAAGCTATTTTCCTTTTGAAAACAATACTGTTGTTGCAACTGCAGCAGATTTTCAAAATTTTATCAATGATACATTTTCTAAAGTGGAGTCGTTTTATGAAAGAGCAGCATCTGAAATAAGGGCTGTCAGAAACTTTATTAATAGCGAAGAAGTAAGAAGGACTTTTTCCAGACTGGGAATAAGAGCTACTCCTATTCCAGTAACAGAAAATACTGATATGTTCAATGTAAGACTTTTTACAATCGCCAGACTAAATAATCAATTTATTGGAACAGTTTCGTACTCACACAAAAGAAGAGGGTTTTTTATAAACGAAAATTTCTACGAAAATTTTGAAACAATCAGAAATGTAATTTTAAATATTGATACTCATTTTGATGTAAGAAGAAGTGAAGATAGACTAACAGAGCAATCCAAGCAAGAAATAAGAAGAATGGCGGAAGACCCGGCATTTAGAATGTTTCTTGAGAGCAGAGGATTTTTTCTCTCATCAAATCCAAGAGAAGACGATGTACACATTTTTTTTGATATTCTTCCTGTTAATGGCGGCAGACTTATAGGTTCTTTTGTAATAAACAAATACACAGGAGAAACATTTCTAAAAGATTTTGAGGGATTACAAATTTCTTCTTTTAGAACTTTAATGTTTAATACCAATATACAGGACCCAAAAAAAAAACTTTAGATAGTCGTGCAGATCTAGCAGCAAATAGAGGCAGATATCTTAATTTTCTTGTTAGCGGTACTCATGAAAGACTTGCTGATTCCATTATTGTAGTAAGTTTCGATCGCACTACGCAAAATGTAAATCTTATAAGCGTGCCAAGAGATCTATATTATAGAGGCAGAAGACTAAATGTTTATTATACTATTTTTGGACCAGAAAGATTCAGAGAAGTTATAGAATCAATAACAGGTCTTGAAATATCACGTTACTTTATTATAGATATGTTTGCATTTATTGATGTGGTAAATATTCTTGGAGGAATTGAAGTAACTCTTGACCAGGATCTTGTCTCTCCCACATATAGAGTAAGAAATAATGGCGTGTGGTCTACTTTATTTTATCCCAGAGGCACACACCATCTTAATGGAATAGAAGCGCTAAGAGTAGCGCGTGCGCGGCATTTTACACCGGTATTTTCCCGCGATAGAAGACAGCAAAAAATACTTATTGCATTGGCTAACAGGATGTCTGAACTTTCGCTTACAGATTTTGACAAAGTTTTTAATATTGTAAGAACTGTAATAACATATCTTGATACAGACATAAATATTCCAGAATCATTAATGCTCTTAAATTATCTAAGAAATGTGAGAGATTTTAATATGATAGTATTAACAACAGGAAATGTTCTTACACAAACATATTCGAATCTCATGTATCTGGGGTTAACCGAAGATGAAGTAGACAGTAGTTTTAATAGAGGCGCCTGGATATTAATACCTGAAAACAATGACTGGAATTCTATCAGGCGTTTTATTCAAAATCAAATCTCAAGGTAATTATGAATGAAATATTGGATTGAAACTTACGGCTGCCAGATGAACAAAGCAGAATCAGAAGCTCTTGAGCTTGCATTAAACCATAACAAGTGGAAAGAAGCAGAAGACCCGATGGAAGCTGATCTAACAATTATAAATACCTGCTCCGTGCGTGAAACAGCAGAAACAAGAATATGGGGAAGAATAGGCTATTACAAAAAAGTAAAAAAAAATAATCCTGCGATGACATTAATAATTACCGGGTGTATGGCAGAGAGACTTGGAAATAAATTCATAAATAAAAACTCGCCTGTTGATAAAGTTTTTGGCACATTTACAAAGAATAAAATCATTGACTCTGTTTTGCAAAAAACAATTTTTGATCCAATATTTCCTAGCGGACAGAACTTTGCAAGCGAAGATTCCATGCCAAATAATCAGACTTATGAATTCAATAAGTTACATACAACAGAGGGGAAGTTCAAAGCATTTGTTCCCATAATGAATGGCTGCAATAACTTTTGCAGTTACTGCATAGTTCCATATGTGCGCGGAAGAGAATTATCGAGAAACCCCGAAGAAATTTTTTCCGAGATTGAAAAACTTGAAACTATGGGAGTAAAAGAAATAACACTTCTTGGGCAGAATGTAAATTCATATTATTACGAGGATAAAGAAACAGGAGAAAAACTGGATTTTCCATTTCTTTTAAAAAAAATATCTCAGCAAGTTAGCAGCATAGAGTGGATAAGATTTTTAACATCGCACCCAAAAGATCTCAGCGAAAAACTTATTAGTGTAATAGCAGAATCAACTAATATTTGCCGGCACATTCATCTCCCTCTTCAGAGCGGTTCCGATGTTATATTAAAAAAAATGAACCGCAAATATAATTCTGACTTTTACAATACTCTAATAAAAAAAATAAAAGATAATATACCTGATATGTCAATTACCACCGATATAATAGTAGGGTTCCCCGGAGAAACCCAAGAAGATTATAATATGACTTATGATATGATAAATAGCATCAAATTTAACGAAGCATTTACATATTACTATAATCCAAGGGAAGGTACCAACGCTTTTAATTTTGGCGATGATATACCAAAAGAGGAAAAAATAAAAAGACTTTCGGAAGTTATAAAGCTGCAAAGAAAAATATCTATTATGAAAAAAAAGGAAAAAATAGGAACAACTTTTAAAGTTCTTGCAGAAGGATTTTCAAAAAATAATACCACTGAGTTAATTGGAAGAACAGAATCAGATGAAATGATTGTTTTTAACGCTGGACAAGACAGGATTGGTCTATACAATATAGTAAAGATACTTTTTCTTAAAGGTAATACGTTTATAGGAGAGACAGTGAAATGATTAAAAATTTAATTATTATAATTCTGATAATTACCCTGCAAGTTATCTTTGCCAGTCTAAATATAAAAAATGTTTCAGATATTTCACTGGGATTTAAAGTTCTTAAAGATGTTCCTGTTTTTATTACTATTACAGTATCATTTTTATTAGGAGCGCTAATATTTTCTCCAATAGCATTTTTTTTAGGTACAAAAGATAAAAAACCTAAAGAAACAAAAAAAGAAATAAAAAATCCAAAAGAATTGTTAAATAAAACATATGAGAATAAGAAAGAGGCTTAACCTTTTATTATTTTTTTTAATACAATTTACACTTTATGCTCAAACGTATTCTCAGTTTCTGGAATTTGAAAGAAGAGGAGAGACTCAAAAAGCGCTTGAAATATTGTACAAGCTTATTGAAACAACAAACCCGGAAACAGAACAATACTTTTCAATTATTGAAAGAATCATTTCGCTCGAAACAGATATCCCTAGAATATTGGCAGCTGTAGAAGATAGGATATTAAAAATTACAAATACAGCTCAAAAAGTCAGATTATTAAAAAGGCTGGTAGTTTTGCTGGAGCTTTCAGGCAATATAGAAAATTTAGCGACCTATTATGAGATGATATATCAGTTAAACAGCAGCGAAGAAAACCTTATTTATTTAATCAAAGCTGCGATTATTAGGCTTGAAACAGGTGATATTGAAAAAGCTCTTTCACATGCAAAGTATGTAGAAAGCAAGGCAAAAAAGGCAGTCAATCTGCAAAGAGCAATCTTGTTGACAGCTTATATAGATATTCTTAAAGGAAATAAAGACAGCGCCTTAAAAAAAATGAACCAAATACTTGATGGCAAATATACAGAAGATGTTCTTTTTATTATTTATAAATTATCACGCTGGTATGATATTAGAGAAACCAGAGAAAGATCAAGAAATATAATAAGAAGAACACATGGGCAAAGAGTAATTAATGAACTTGATATTTTTCAAAAACCTATTTCGCCTGCATTTCTTTTTTCAATATCAGGAAAAGAAAGAAGTATTGCCAGCGAAAATCAAAAAACCTATTTTGCTTATATTCAAACAGGATTTTTTAGTTCTCAAAGAAATGCCGAGATCATGCAGGCAAGAATAATCGGAATTGGTGTTCCCTGTAAAATTATAGAGGTTATAAGAAACGGAAGAAAATATTTTCAGGTAGTTGTTCCTGTTGAAACCGAAAGACAGATTGAAAGTTATAACCAAATACTCAGAAACAATAACATCGAAAGCTTTGTAATTTTTAATCAGTGAAGTTTTTTATTTCCGAATGAAGTAAGTCGCGTACGCGACAGCTCTGCTGCGGAACATGCGCCTTTTATTAAGTATTATCCTTATTTAGTATTGTTTGCACATAACGGATGGGATCATCACCTGACGGGGAAAAAGAGTTTATTGTTATTGCACCCCGAGTTAAAGTAATGTTATTAATTATGGAATTTTCCAATATTTGCTGATTCATATCAATTCTATATATTCTTCTTTCTCTAATCTGAAAATTTTCATCAATAAATCTGAGCTCAAGAATTTCATCATTGTTGAAGTTGTAAATTGAAAAAATACCTCTTCTGGTGGTATTGCCTGATCTAAAAGTAAAATTATGATCCTCGAATATTATAGAGCTATTTGCTCCAAGGAATTCCCCATTTAATACAATATTTACAGGAGTGCTATGTCTTGCGGAGTGTAATGGCAGCATATTGTTGGGTATTCTCGTATAAAACCCATCCATAGTATGACTTACTGTACTTCTGCTTCTGGGATCATTCTTTCTAACATCTACCCTAATACGATTCATATTTTCAATTCTTATTGTTACTCTTTTTGTTATAAAGTGTATTTGATCATTTCTGGCGTGAATATTTATAGTTCTATGCAATTGTGAGTATGCAGCATTTTGCCACATGAGTACTTCCATAGTATCCGATGTATAAAATATTATTTCATTACGAATATTGTTGCCTCCGGCAAAACTAATTATAAGGTTACTGGAATTAACATTTTGCCATTTTCCTTCAAGAAAAGCTTGAAATGACTCAGTGTTATTAAAAAGCATTTGACTTATTTTTTGCTCTTCAATAATTCTTGCAGGAATAACTTCCTGAAAAACATTTAAATATCTGTTTGCCTGATAATTCCACATGTATGTAGTTCTTAGCACACTAGGCTGCGGATCTCCATCTGTATTTATATTTTCGAATGTGATGACTGGGAAACTTGCTCCGCTTCTCTGACCAAGATGATAAGCCTGGCTTCTTGCTACTTCCTGAATTTCAATTTCTCCGTTGACTTCAAGATTAAGTATGGATTCATAAAATAAATTAATGCCGCCAAAAGGTGAGTGTGTTCTTCTAAAAATATTGAGAACCTGTTTATTATCTAAAGATAGAGCATGAAAAATAATTTCAAATCCATGATCACCCACAACATCCATATATGAGATTGATACAGAGCGGTAGTTTATATTTCTTATTTCTGTTTCCCATGCTGATATATATCTGTTTCTTACAGAATCAAATTCAATAACCATAATTTTGAGGTTATGTCTATTTTCCCTGTCAACTGCTACAATTACCTGTTCCTCTTCTATGCCAAGACTCAGATTAATATTTCTTATATAAATTATTTGATAATTGTTTCCAATATTAATTTTTGGTCTTATAGCCGGAACTTGATTTCTGGGATTTGGCTGTAAACTTTCTCTATTGCCATTATTATTTGAAACAATTCTTGAAAGAACTTTTGGATGTTCACTTCTAATAGCATTTTCATTTGTATTATTCTTATTGCAAGAAATAGTCAAAACAACAGAAATTAAAACAAATACAAAAACAGATATATTTTTTAAACAACTCACTTATTTTGCTACCTCTATTATTTTCTCTTAAAGCTTAGAATTAGATCTTTTCCGCCTTTCTTGAGAAAATTAATGCTCATCTCAAGGATATTGTCAAGTTTTTGCTTCTTATTATTTAATATAGATTTATCAAAAACTTCCATAGACAGTACTTTTCCTTTTGCTGTAAGCATTGCTTTTGTAAATTCATTTTTTGTTTTGCTAAGATCTACAGCGCCGGTAGGAGAAAGATTAAGAAAAATATTTTCCTTGTTATTTAACACAAAAGGCAGCTCCTGCAGCTTTTTGCCATTAAGATAAAAGAAAAAAGCAAGTCCGCTGCCTGCAGCCGCAGCAACAGGAGTAAAGCTCTTCGCTGCAATCGGTTGTTTAACAGCCGCTGCCCTGGAACCACTGCCTGAAGACAGCGATTTTGCTGCCAATAGCAATAAAGCAAGCAGTATTATCCCCAAAATTATTAAATGAACCAAGAATCTTTCAATTATACTTTTATTTGTGAAACTTATATTAAAAAGAGAAGGTGTAAGCAAATTTTGGGTGCCATAAACAAATCTAAGTTCACCAGTTATCGTTCCGTCAGGTAAATTATCAGGAATAGTAACAGGTATCCTAATATTTTTGGTTCCATCTTCCGTAAAAGATATTCTGGCTGCACTTTCGATAATATTACCAGATTCCCTGCTTTGGTTATCTGTAATTATTATAGATGCAAGACTTACATCTTTTACAGCGCTTAAAAACGAAGCTTCTGTTGTAAATTCAATATATGGTCTTTGGAAAAATCCTCTGTAAGAAATAGAAGGTCCGGAAACCACTCTTACAACAGAAAGAAAATCAGATGTTTCTTCTATCAGTCTTTCCAGCAATGATGGAGAATCATCTTCCGAAAGAGCTTGCGACACTGGTCCAGTGTCAATTTCTGCATACCTCGCAGACAATTCTTCAGCAAGCAGTCTTGCATCAGTATCTCTGCCAAGCCCCAATACAAATATTTTCCACCCTTTTTTTTCAATAACTCTTGTATTCTCAAGAAATCTGTGATTAAAAGGTCTGCCAAGCTCCCATTGATATGGGCTTCCCGGAGGAGCTTCCTGTCTGCCGTCTGTCATGAGAAGCATATACTTTAACCTGTTATTGCCTTCGTATCTAGCAGAAATTGCTACTAATGTATTTAAGGCATTGCCAATATCTGTAAACCTGCCGTCTGCCCTGATTCTTAGCACATCTTGCTTTATTTCTTCTATATGATTTTCATCTCTGATAATTGTATTTACAAATACTTCTGTTTGACCAAAAAAATTTATTATATATAGCCGGTCTCCGGGAATAATAATTCGATCCAAAATAAAGTTATTAACATATTCTCTAACATAGTGAATTTTATTATCCTCTTGCATAGATAAAGATTTATCAAGGAGGATAAATACATCAATATTGTCTGTTCGGTCATTGGCATAGAGGGAAAAGCTAACAACAAATAAAATAAGCAAAGCAAATAAAACCTTAGTTTTCATTTTTTTATCCTTAAAATTTGACTTAAATTTCTCTTAATTTGTAGAATTAGGCTGATTATATCATAGTTTAAAATATTATTTAACAAATTATAATAAATTATAATAAAATAAATAAAAAATATGCTTTACATTTTGTATAAACTATTGCTATTCTTAAAAAATTAAGGAAATAATATTAAAATAATATTATTAAGGAGAATAATATATGGGAAGTGTTGATCTACCAAAAAGCCCAATGGTATTCCATCCGGAAAAACCAAGTGCGGTTGGATCTAGAAACTCTCTTGCTCAAGAAAGCAGGGATCAACAGGCAGAGGTTGACCGTCTTCTTGCAGAAGAAGTTGATAAAGTAATTAATCATGTTACATCTAAACTACCTCTGGAAGTTCTGGAAAAAATTGATGTAATGGGTGGCTTGAAAGAAAAAGTTTATAACTATTTTAATCAGAATTATCAAAACATGTTCAATAGGTATATTGTAACAACTGAAGATGAAATGGTTAAAAAAGTAAGAAACTTCATTGACAGAGAAGAAATGAAGATTCTTAACCGCTATACTCCAAAAGAAATTGCAATACTTCTTGATGAAGTTGGCGGCATGGATAAATTCAATACAGGTGAAATTGAAAAATCCATAGTAAATATGTATGGGCACCTTCAGGGACACATACAAAGAGGTGTAAATGACCTTGAAAACCACACTAATTCACTGTTAAGACAAAAAACAGACGTAGGTGCATTTATAAGAGGTGAAAATGCTTATTCAATTGTAAAATGTTCTTTTAAGGATAGTATTGCCAAACCAAAGACAGTTGCAAATGTTAAGATGTCTGTAAATATACTTGATTCAGAGCTTATTAGCCCTATTTTTCACTATCAGGTAACAGTTGAATATCTTCTAAAAGAACTAATTTCAAAAAATATTACTGATACTCTTGATAAAGAAATTGATGCTCTCAAAGATTTGATTATCGATGAAGGAAGAGAAGAGCTTTCTGACAGCGAAATCCTCTTTGAAAAAATGAAAAGAATTGAAAACTTTACTGATGACGACAAAGAGAATGTAGATTCAAAACGCTACACCCTTGTTGCTAAAAAAATTATGGAAGCTATTGAGGGACTTCGGGCAGAAATAGATCCTGCAACTTATGATCAGCTCAATATCAGAGAAAACATTAAAAAAATAGTTGATATCGAGAATATTAGAAACAGAGGTTTTAATACAGCTGTCAACTCGATTACTTCAATTCTTGATACTTCAAAAATGGGATATCAGTACATCGAAAACCTGAAAAACGCAAGAGAGCTTGTAATCAGAGAATATGAAGATACAAATGCAATTGTTCTTCCTGATGAAAGGTATCAAATAAAACTAAAATACTATGATCCTTCTCAGCTTCATGAAGAACAGAAAGCATATGATGTCCAGATTAAGTCTTTTGAAGTAGAAGTTATGCATCTTTGGGATATTCTGGAAGAAGTTTACAAAGATGGAAAAAAATGGAAAGGAATAACAGATTTCCAGGATCTTTCCAGAGCTTACAGAAGTAAAATTGCAAAAGAAAAAGAAAAATCAGGCGAGGCTGTATATGAAAATATTGAAAAAGCCTGGGATGAAATCTCTTTTGTCAGAGCAGCAGAAACAAGCATCGAAGAGATGAACAGAACATATATTTTTGAAAAGGATAAATTAAAGAGAAGATTTGTTATAATGAAAAAAAGGCTTCATGATATATATGGATATAAATATCCTATACAAAGAAGAGTTATGGAAGAAAGACTTGCAAAACTTGATGCCCAGTTTGACGAATTTGACTATAAGATTAATCCTTACCATGTGCAGCCTGGAATTCTTCTTGATCTTGATATTACTTCAATAAAAAGAAAGAAAGCTACTCTGGATGGTATGGCAGGAGTGCTTAACGAATTCCTTTTTGGTGTATCAAAAGGGTTTCAGGATGCTGCTTTTGCTTCTTTCTCCAGAAGAAGATCTACAGTTAGAGGTGATATAACTCAATCATTCTCTTCTGCAGACGATGGGGATAACAAAGGACAAAGTTATCTTGACCTTTTAAATAACACCTCTGTAGCAGATGAGTCAGCTCCTCCGCTTGCAGCTCCTAAAGCAATAGAGAAAAAATCTACAGGTATTGTTGACAATTCAAGAAAAAAAACTCAGCAAAGAGCACAAAGAAGACAGTCTGGTGGTAAACTCAGAACTATTTAATATTTTATAACTTAAATCCCCGCAGCAATTTGCTGCGGGGATTTAATAAGGCAGGTAGTAATATTTATGGCTGATGTAAAAGAATTTGAACGCTTTTATACGCGTGATGGATTTAATAAGTCGTTAAATCATTTTAATGTTGTGTTGGATGCAATTGGTGAAATTCAGGATTATAATAATCTTGCAGATATTCTTAATGGATTTCTTGAGGAAGATAAAATAGCACAACATCAACTTCTTCCTATAATTAATTCGCTTTTGGTAGATAAATTTTCATATTCATATAAAGCAATAAATATTAAAAATACAATAACAAATTTTGACAAGATAGCTGCGGAAGTTTCAAAGTGGTCAGGAATAGATATAGTTTTAGGATATCATAACCCTAATATTGGGTTTCTGGTTCTCAATACTAAAAAGAAAGAAAGTCTTGCTACATGCGGAGAATTAAAAAAATATGAACTCTTAACTATTTATGCAGGTGATTTTTCAGGTAGCAATAATAAATATGCAGAGAGTGTAATACAGGAATTTATAAAACTCCTTGAAGATAAAAAAGCAAAAGTGCCGCAGCAGGTTTTAAGCGGTAAGTATAAAGTAAAACCAACAGTGCTTAAGAAAGAAAATAAAGAAATAAAAGCAAAAAAAGCACAAGACAAAAAAACTGCTAAAAATGTAAGGGCAGCTGCAGCATCTAAATCTGCCGCAAAACACGCAGAGCCGGAAACACAGCAGTCAGAGATGCCAACTACAGGCGGCGGCGCTGTAAAAATGACTCCGCTCTATGCTGTACCGGTAACAAACGAGCTTTTTCACAATGGTAATGTTGAAGCATGGAAGATAATCATAAATAGTTACAAAACATCTTACTCAGGATGTGATGTTATTATATTTTATGATGGAGAGAGGATACTCGATATTAATACTCTTTTTAAATGGGGAAAAGTAAAACATGGTTCTGCTATTATGTTTGCTGTTTCCGGAAAAGATATAAAAGATGTAGCTAAACTTCAAAGATATTTAAGGCAGGGCGCAAGCTCCAGATTTGAAGATTTTTTAAAATTTCCTGTAAATGTAGTTCCTAAATTATTTTAACTGTAAGAGGCAGTATCTGATGAAAAACAATATTCATTTTTATTGTAAAGAAAAATTTTTAAAAGACTCATCTGTGTTACAAAAGATTGGGTTAAGAATTAGAGAAGCTAATAATTTTTCTGAATTAACACTTCCGGTTGTCCCCGGGTTTGCTATTGATTCTGAAATTGCATCTTCTTTGGAAAAAGGGGTTATTCAACATATAAAACCCTATATCGAAAAAATTGGAAAAGAGGTTGCTAAAAAATATGATTCAGAAACTAATCCATTGACTTTAAAAATAATAATTAGCCCAAATCTTATGGTTACGACCAGTTATCCTGCGTTACACAATTTTGGTCTTACTAAAAAAACAATGCATGGACTTGCTGCACTTGCAGGCATGAATTTTGTGTTGAATGAGCTTTTCTTTATGGTTAGAGGACTTTTAATTATAGAAGAAAGAATTTTTACAATTGAGAATAAAGAAAAAGAGTTAAAAAAAATAAATAATATCCTAGAATTTGTAAAAAATAAAATCGACAAAAATATTTCAGAAAAAGACCTTGAGAAGCTGATTCAGGACACAAAAGGGGTTTTCCCTAATGATTTTTTTGAAGATGCATATCAACAACTGGATTATGTACTGTTTAGACTAAGCCATCTGCTTAGCATTGATGAAATGAACGATAATGATACTGCCATTGGTGTTTCTGCGATGGTTTATGGAAATGCCGGCGATGATTCCTGCAGCGGTGTTTTTTATACCAGAAATATAATAAATGGCAAAAAAGGTTTATTTGGAGAATATTATCAAAATACATTTGATTTCAAAGGTGATAAAGCTAAAGATATAAACAAGATTGATAAAGTATATTTATCAAAACTTGAAAAAATTGCGCGCACTGTGGAAGATCACTTTAGAAATATAAGACGTATAAGATTTACTGTTGAAAAAAAACAACTGTGGCTTATAGATCAGCACGATGCAGTTGATAAATCCGTAAAATCAGAAATTATTACTCTTCTTGATTTGCATGAAAGAAAAATTATAGATGATAATTATATACTAAATGCAATAAAACCAGGGCAGTTGAACGAAATATTGCATCCAATTATTGATGTTACATCTGTAAAAAGTTTTAAAAAGTTTTCAGGCGGAATTGCCGGAGCTCCGGGCGCAGCTATTGGTAGGGTTTATTTTACTACACCAGCGCTGCTTGAAGCCCATAAAGTTGCTTTGCAGCAGGGGAGTGATACGCAATTTATTTTATGTATGGCTCATACTTTGGCAGAAGATGTTAAAGCTATTGAAGTTGCACGAGGAGTGCTTTCTTCTGTAGGCGGTTACGCTGCTCATGCTTCTGTTGTTGCAAGACAATATGGAAAAGTTTCTCTTGTTAAGCCTGGAATAGTTTTTAAAGACAATAAATTTGTAATCGATGGAACTACTATTTCCGAAGGTGATTATATTACTCTTAATGTACCTAATTATGGTGAACCTGAAATATATGTTGGCAAAGCTTCTTTAATAGAGCCTGATTACGAATCATCGGGTATTGAAAAGCTTGTTCAGCTTGCAAAAAATAATATTAAAGATTTTCATATTAGGGTAAATGCAGACAATCCACGAGACTGTTTGCTTGCGACTAAATTTGGTGCTGATGGTATTGGGCTATGCCGAACAGAACATATGTTTTTTGATGCAAAACGCATAAATGTTTTTAGAGGAATGGTTCTTTCCGATAGCAAAGAAAAAAGAATAAAAGCGCTTGGACTTCTTAAAACTATGCAAAAAGATGATTTCTATAAAATATTCGAGATCATGAATGGAAGAGAAGTTACAATAAGGCTTCTGGATGCTCCTTTACATGAATTTTTACCGCATACTGCTGCAGAAATGGATGATTTCGTGAAATATATGAAATCGCAGAAAGGTTATGAAAAAATAAGTTCAAAAGATATTATGCAGATGTGCGATTCACTAAAAGAATTTAATCCAATGCTTGGTCATAGAGGATGCAGAATAGCTATTTCATATCCTGAGATTTATGAGATGCAAGTTTCTGCTATTTTTGAAGCAATATATGCTCTTCAAAGGAAGGGTATTAAAGCTAATGTTGAGATTATGATTCCTCTTATAATGAATTCGGAAGAGCTTAAGACAATTATCTATGGTAAGAAAATTGAAGGTATGTCTATAAAAGGGCTTATTGATATCGAAGAACAGGTTAGGAATTCTCTCAAGGCAAAGCCTGTTCCGTATAAAATTGGAACAATGATAGAACTTCCTGCGGCAGCATTAGGAGCCGGAGAAATTGCTCAATACGCAGAGTTTTTCTCTTTTGGTACAAATGATTTAACGCAAACAACACTTGGTCTTTCAAGAGATGACTTTAATAACTTTATGCCGGATTATACGTTGTTTGACTTAATACCGGCAAACCCTTTTGAAATTCTTGATACGAATGTTAAAGAATTGTTGGGATTTGCAGTTAGACGAGGAAAGATGACAAGACCGGATATTAAACTTGGATTATGCGGTGAACATGGAGCAGTGCCAGGGAATATAGAATTCTGTATTTCTGTAGGTCTTAATTATGTATCATGTTCTACTTATTCTGTACCTATTGCAATACTTGCAGCAGCGCAAATACAGATGAAAAATAATCAATAAAAGCGCCTAACATATTAACGCAAAGCTGTCTGATAATTCTTTTCTCAGACAGCTTTTTTTGTAGAGAAAACTTTTTTGCTGTAAAATGTTGCTTGAATAAGTCAGCTTAACTATAGAATCCTGTTTATCTGCTCAAGAAGCTCTGTTTTCATAATTCTTTTCCATATAGGGCGGCCATGCGGGCAATAAGGCGATTTTAAACTAAATGCAGCTTCTATGATTGCTTTTGCTTCTATATCAGAAAGAATATCTCCTGCTTTAATTGCTTTCTTGCACGCTGCTGCTGAGAAAAGTTTTTTTTGAACTTCATCAATATTGCCGGGAGATTTGTTTATAACAGCTATTATATCGTTTTTTATATTACTTAAAATATCAGGCAAAGAATCTATAAAAAATTTTTCAGTATCATCCTTTTCTATAATAATTCCTGTTTTTTTATAATCATTAATTACTTCAGGAGTGAGAGTTATATCTTCCGGCAAATAAAGAGGAACCAGGAGTCTCTGCGTTTCTGTTTTTTTATTTAACAGAGATTCATATATTGATTTTTCATGCGCTGCATGTTGGTCTATAATATAAAGAGAATCATTTTTTTCGCAAAGAAGAAAAATATTAAAAAGCTGTCCAAGGTATTTTGCTGTTTCTGTATCTTCGTAATCTTGTTCTATATCAGGCAATACGCCTTTTAAATGCTTGCTGGGTCTGTATGTATGATGTTTATCAAAAACCGTACTGTGTGCGTATTTTATATTACTCCACGCTTCATGATGCTGTGATGCAAGACGCGGCACGCTTCGTGATGCTGCATTATTTATAAAATTTTGTTGTTTGAGATTTTTATTGTTTTGGTTGTTACTTTCTTCCCAAAAAAAACTGCCCATTGATTTGTTTTGTAGTCCTGCTGAAAAACTATTGGAATCTTTATCTGAATCGATAAATGCGGGAGATGGTTTCACTCTGGTGTTTATCTCTGCATAAGAAGAATTATTTTTATTCGCTCTTTTTATTAAATCTGTTATGGAATGGTGTATTTGCTGAATATTCTTTATTTTCGCTTCTTTTTTTGCCGGGTGGATATTAAAGTCAACTAACGAAGGGTCATTTTTTATGAAAATAAATGCTGTTGGGAAATGTCCCCCCGGCATAAATTCCGAAAAGCCATATGTAACTGCCTGAATCAATGAATATTCCTGAATTCTTCTGCCATTAAGGTAAATATGGATAAATTTTCTGTCTTTGCGAAAAATTGCTGGATCTGCTATTACGCCTTTTATATTATATCTGCCATAATCTGTTTCGCCTATCTCATACAAAAAAACCTTATCTCTAAAAGCAGCACTGTAACAATCGAAGATTCGTTCCCCTAACGTACCCCTATTTAGCATTTGTATTAAAGCACCATCTATGTAAAGCTTAAAAGCTATATCTGGTCTTGCTGCTGCTTTTTCATAAAATATATTTTTGCAAAGATTTGTTTCTGCCGAAGGATTTTTTAAAAACTGTTTTCTTGCAGGTATTGCATAAAAAAGATCTTTTACAGAAACTGTTGTTCCTTTTCTGGACGCAGATGTTGTAATGGCTATTTTTCCATCACTGTCTGTTTTAAGCATTTTGCCTATAGAGGTCTCATCTTTCCCTGTTATAATTTCGAGCCGAGAAGAAGCTGCAATGCTCGATAGAGCTTCGCCTCTAAAACCAAGTGTGTGAATATTAAACAGATCTTCGATAGATTCAATCTTGGATGTAGCATGCTGCATTACAGAAAGCTTTAAATCTTCTTCGTCCATTCCAATGCCATTATCTACAATTCTTAGTTCTTTTATTCCCGCAGATTCAATGTGTACGGAAATTTCACTGCTCCCTGCATCTATGGAGTTATCAAGAAGCTCTCTTAAAACAGATGCAGGTCTGTCTATAACTTCTCCTGCTGCTATTTTAAGCGCAACAGATTTTTCAAGAATTTTTATTTTTCCCATATTTTCCTTGATAGTACAAAAAAGGACTGTCGTTGGACAGTCCTTGCAACAAGAAAAGATTCATTCATCGCCTTGGCGCAAATATTTTATTTACCGACGAAGCGAGAACCGCGGACAAGCTGCCTGGCGCTTTATCGCGACATCCGTGTCGCTGCGCCAGACGCAACGTCCATGTTGCAGAGCTT
>WQTU01000133.1 GCA_009786125.1 Spirochaetota bacterium | reverse complement strand
AGTTGTTACCCGATATGCCGCCCTTTTACCCTTCGGGTAATTTTCGTGAAAAATATGCAATGAAGCTTAATTTTATTTCAAAAAATGCAGCCAGTACTCTTGCAAAAAAATTGGATTTTAATACTGTTTTTCCGCTTTCCGACAATTATTTATTAACAAATCGTACCGTGTTAATGTTAACGACAAACGATAATAATGAAATTGAAATTAGCGGGGAAAACCATAAAATAAAAAGTATGGAGCAATTAATACCTGCTCTTTTTGCTCTTAATCCCGACCGTCTGCTTGATTTTGAACCTTCGGTAGCAGCATTTCATAAAATTTTACTTACTTCGCTGCATTTATCTGCAAACGGTATGGTAGTTCCGCAAATTGTTCAACTGGAAAACAAACAATTCATTATTCGTTGGCTGCCGGCAATAATTGATAATAATGTAAAAACAATTATTGAAAAGTTGACGCTAATTTTACCCAACGGTTTGTTACAGATAAAAAAAATCGCTCGCAAAAAAGAACAATTATTGCCGGTTGAAAATCAGGCTATTGAAATTCTATCGCTTTTTACTGGCAAATTAATGCAACACTTTTCCAAACCATCGAATAATGATTTGTTTGAAGATTTGTTTTTTAAGAATAAAGCCTATGCTTTCAATGCAGTTGCCGAAAATGCGTTAAGCGGCGGTATTAAAGTTTGGCTAGACCGCTATTATCTTACTGCCGAAACGTATAAGCCTGTAATTACTGTATCAGAAACACAAATTGAAGAATTTGAAGTACATATTTCTGTTGAAGATACTACACAGCCAAATACATTGCCCATTCCGCTTAAAGATATTTTAATACAAAAGCAATATGAACAACAGCGATTTAAAATTTTGCAGGGTGTTTCGCTGCTTATACCTTTTATTCGCGATTTGGATACGCATATCAATTTTGGCGGTGATACACCCATTATTTTTTCCAACAATGAGTTTGCTGCTTTTCTGATGGATGTTTTGCCTGCGGTTCGTTTACTTGATATTAAAATATTGTTACCAAAAGCGCTTCAGGAACTATTGCGTCCGAAAGTATCTGTCAAAATTAAAAAGAGTAAAGGCGAAAAAAGTTTTATCAATCTTTCTGATTTGCTTTCGTTTGATTGGCAAGTGGCTTTGGGTGAGACTATTATCCCGCCGGAAGAATTTGAAAAATTGTTAAAAAATGCTTCGCGTTTGTTTAAATTCAAAGAGAATTATATTTATGTGAGTGAGGCTGATCTTGAAAAGTTACATAAAACATTTACATCGAACAAGCCGTTCAGTCCCTATCAATTACTTCAAACAACGTTAGCTGAAGAATATGAAGGTTCGCCTGTAATTCTTACCGACGAAGTGCGTGATTTAATTAATGAGTTAACGTCTACTGAAGATATTCCTTTGCCAAAGGGGCTTAATGCCAAATTGCGGCCCTATCAGCAACGTGGTTTTTCCTGGATGTATCGCAATAGCCGTATTGGTTTTGGAAGTATTATTGCCGATGACATGGGGTTAGGTAAAACTTTACAAGTTATTTCTACTTTGTTGAAGTTAAAAGAAGAAAATGAAAGCAATCCTGCTAACAAAAAACTTAAAGCTTTAGTGGTTGTCCCTACCGGATTATTGACTAACTGGAGAGCTGAAATTGAAAAATTTGCTCCAACGTTGTCGTCTTATATTTTTCATGGACAATCGCGTGAAATGAAATTGTTTGATGCTGATATTATGCTTACAACCTATGGAGTTTTGCGAAGCGATTTTGAATTGCTGAAAAAACAAAAGTGGCAGGTGCTGATTATTGATGAGGCGCAAAATATTAAAAATCAGGATACTGCGCAGTCTAAGGCTGTTAAGAGTATTCCCGCCGACATTCGCATTGCAATGAGCGGTACGCCTGTTGAAAATCGTCTGACAGAATTTTGGTCTATTATGGATTATGCTAATAAGGGTTATCTGGGTACTGTTAAAGCGTTTAAGGAGGATTATGCTAATCCGATTCAGGTTTTTAATGATGAGCAAATTGTAGCTAAATTTCGCAAAATTACTGCGCCTTTTATGCTGCGGCGCATGAAGACCGATAAAACAATTATTTCAGATTTGCCCGATAAAATAGAGCAAAACCAATTTGCACTATTAACCAAACAACAGGCTGCATTATACGAAAAAACAATGTTAGCTGCAATGGAAAAAATTGAAGGGGTTAGCGGCAATGATCCGCAAACTCTCTTTAAGCGGCAGGGTTTAGTGCTTCAAATGATATTAGCGCTTAAACAAATTTGTAATCATCCGACTCAATTTTTAAAAAACGGAGAGCTTGATGCTTCGTTGTCTGGTAAAACAGAATTGCTTTTTGATTTGTTAAACATCATTATGGAAAACAATGAAAAAGTTTTGATTTTTACTCAATTTACTGAAATGGGCAAAATGTTGGAGCATTTTATTACAGAGCGTTTTGGCGAGTCTCCGATGTTTTATCATGGCGGCTGCAATATTAAACAACGTGAAGAAATGGTTCACCGTTTTCAACATAATCGTGCAGACAAGGTTTTTCTTCTCTCGCTTAAAGCTGCCGGTACCGGGTTAAATCTCACGGCTGCTTCGCACGTTATTCATTACGACTTATGGTGGAATCCTGCTGTAGAAAATCAGGCAACCGACCGCGCTTATCGTATTGGTCAAAAAAGAAATGTGATAGTGCATCGTATGATTTGCAAAAGTACTTTTGAAGAGCGTATTGACGAGATGATTCAACGCAAAAAACATCTTGCAAATATGACTGTTGCTACCGGTGAAAATTGGATAGGGAAATTGAGCAATACGGAGTTGCGGGAGATATTTGGATAAGATCAAATTCAGATTTCTAGGGAACCGCTGATTTATTCAATCGAGAATAAATTGCGCAGCATCCCGAACTTGTTCGAGGCTACTTTACCTTTCTATTATCCTTTTTTCGTAGTTTTCTGCAAAAAAACGAGAAAAATGCGGAAGCACTGCCCCAAAGGGATATTAATTAGAGTTAAATAAGAACCTACTATTAAATTTTAAAAATTATAGGTTCTTAATCAGTGCTTCCCTAGTAGGATTTAATCCTTGTATAATAAGAAATCGAAGCTTGCTATATCTCCGCTAAAAGTTTCAGAATAAGCTCAGTAAGCTCTTTCCCTGCTTTTTTTCCTGCCTCAACAACTTCGGCATGGTCAAGCCGCTCATCGGTTACTCCTGCAGCAAGATTTGTTACGCACGATATTCCAATAACATTCATGCCCAGGTAGGAAGCAGCGATAACCTCATTAACAGTTGACATTCCAACAAGGTCTGCGCCAATAGTTTGCAGCATTCTTACTTCTGCCGGGGTTTCATAAGATGGCCCCTTTAATCCAGCATAGACCCCCTGCTTCAAGTCTGGTTTAATACTAAGCGCTTTTTCAATAAGTTTTTTACTGTAGCATTCGCTCATATCAGGAAACCTTGGACCAAGGGAATCATCATTTATCCCTATAAGGGGATTGCATCCCGTAAGATTTATATGATCGGAAATAAGCACAAGCTCGCCCGCAGCATAAGTTGGGTTAATCCCGCCTGCAGCATTTGTTATTATCAGATTTTTTACCCCAAGCCTGCTTAAAAGAAAAATAGGAAGCACAACATCATCAATAGAGTGGCCTTCGTAATAATGGATTCTGCCTGCGCAAACAACAACTTTGTCCGATATTTTCAATATTCCTGAATGACCCTTTACCGTAGGAGCAGGAAAACCTTTAATTTTGCTGAAAGGAATTTCGGTGCCATCAATAGAATCCTTTACTGCCGATAATCCGGAACCCAAAATAATAGCTGTTTTTGGAGAAATATTGCCTTTAAGATTTAGCGATTTAAAACTTTTTTTCACTCTTTTTTTATAATCTTTTAACATATTTCATCCTGATACTTCGAATTACTAGCCCGCCCAAAAAACTAATTATTGACATAATATCTCATATATGTTAATAAGAATAGTCAAAAAAATTGAAAAAACAGGAAGAATATGATTGTACTAAAATTCGGCGGCACATCAGTAAAAGACAGTTACTGGATAGACAGAACCATTGATATTACAAATA
The DNA here is from genome assembly GCA_009786125.1 of Spirochaetota bacterium. Taxonomy (GTDB): domain Bacteria; phylum Spirochaetota; class Spirochaetia; order CADAEX01; family CADAEX01; genus WQTU01. Next base: position 44,308 of record WQTU01000133.1, on the reverse strand, counting down.
ACCAGATCGAGCGGGCGCCTGTGCTTGTCTCCTCTGCAATATCAAAAGTTACAGACAAACTTATCAGCATAGGAAAATCAGCAGAAGAAAACAATAAAAATGCTATTTTCGAAACAATCGAGACTTTGAAAAAAATGCACTTTGATGTAGCAAAAGATTTTCTCACAGGCAAAAATCTTGAAACTGCTACAGAAGCTCTTAATGGCTTTTTTCAGGAACTGGAATCTTTCTCCAAAGGGCTTTTCATGCTAAAGGAGTGTTCTCCAAAAAGCCTTGACATGCTTGTTTCATTCGGCGAAAGACTTTCAACTCTTTTGATATATCATCGCACTATCGAAAGAAAGATCGATTCCGAGCTTATTGATGCAAGGAAATTTATTATAACTGATGATAACTTCAAGGCAGCATCGCCTAACTATGATCTTACGAATCCAAAAATAAAGGAATATATCAAGCCAAAAAAAGGCAAAATAATAATAACTCAGGGTTTTATTGCCTCAACGCCCGAAGGGGTTACCACAACGCTTGGACGCGGAGGCTCTGATTTTTCTGCAACAATTATTGGCTCGGCTCTTGATGCAGAAGAAGTGCAGATATGGACAGATGTAGACGGAATATTAACTACTGACCCGCGTGTTGTGCCTCAGGCAAAAAAGCTCGAAACCATTTCTTACTCAGAAGCAGCGGAGCTTGCATTTTTTGGCGCAAAGGTTGTGCACCCTTATACGATCTACCCTGCTGTTGTAAAACATATTCCTGTTATTGTAAAAAACACAAAAAATCCCGATTGTACCGGAACCTCTATTATCAAGCAGCCTGTGGAAAAAGGCATAATAGGTATTGCAGGAAAGAAAAACTTAACATCGATAAATATCTCTTCTTACAGAATGTTAAATGCCTATGGTTTTCTCTCAAGAATATTTACAGTGTTTAACAAGTATAAAACACCTGTTGATCTTATATCAACTTCGGAAGTATCTGTATCTATGACTATTGAAGATACTGCCAATATTGATCTTATAGAAAAAGAACTTGAAGAAATCGGCAAAGTAACTATAGAAAGCAATAACGGCACTATCTGTCTTGTTGGCAAAAACATTTGGAAGGATTCGAGCTTAATATCAAAAATATTTGAGACTATTTATCCTACATCTGTAAAAATGATTTCGCTTGGTGCATCTGATGTAAACCTTTCAATGGTTTTAAATGATGATGAAATTGATGATGCAATAATCAAATTGCACAAAGTTTTTTTTGAGTAAGCCCGGCGCTTGTGCCGCAGGGAAGGATGCTCTTTCGGGGAGGCAAATATGCAGAGTAAAAAAGTAATTTTCCTGATTTTATCTATTCTAATGATAAGCAGTCTGGTTTTAACAGGCTGTTTTGCCCAAAAAGCAGAGGCGCAAACCACTGCACCTGCTCTGTCGGCGCTTATGCCTCAGACAGAGCCTGCTGAAACAGCGGCACCGAATACGCCGGTTGCCTCAGGTCCTCCAATTGTTTATTTTACAACAGATATAAGCCCAGCAGGACTTTTAGCTGTATATGAGGCTTTGGGACTCAAGGCAACCGGCAGAGTGGCTGTAAAAATACACACCGGCGAACCGGGAAATCGCAATTTCATTAGACCTGCTTTAATGAAAGATCTTGTCCAAAAAGTAAACGGCACATTTGTTGAAACAAATGTTGCGTATGCCAGCAGGCGGGCAAGCACTGCCAGGCATTATCAGGTTGCAAGAGATCATGGCTTTAATGATGTAGCGCCGGTAGTAATACTGGATGCAAGAACTCCGGACCTTAGCTTTCCTATTACCGGAGGAACTCGGCTTACAGAAACCTTAGTAGGTTCCCGCTTCAATGAATTTGATTTTCATATTGTGATTTCCAATTTCACAGGTCATGGGATAAGCGGATTCGGCGGTGCGATAAAAAATTTATCTATTGGATATGCATCAGCAGCAGGTAAAGCATGGATTCACTCCTCAGGCAGCACTAGAACCGTACCAATGACCAGATGGAATTGGCCTGTAGTTGCATTTAAGGAATCAATGGCAGAGGGAGCGCAAGGGATTATGAATCAGGTTAATGGAAGAATCCTTTTTATCAATGTGCTTAGCAACCTTTCTGTAGACTGCGATTGTCATAGCGGTGCGGGACTCCCAACTATGGCAGCCATTGGCATACTTGCATCGCTTGATCCTGTAGCTCTTGACCAAGCCAGCGTTGACTTGGTGTTCGCAGCGCAAGACGGCAGAGACCTTGCACAACGCATACGGTCGCGCAACGGACTTTTAACTCTTGAGCACGCAGAAAGACTAGGTGTAGGAACCAGAGCATACCAACTGGTTAAACTGCAGTAGAAAACTTGGATGCAATAAACCGCGAATTTATCTTTCTCTGGTTCTATTTCTCGGTTCTGTTTTGGCAGATTATTAGGTTCTGGATATTTGGAATGATCTTTGGCTCAATGGTTAGTGTATTTGGGAAAGATAAAATCCACCGGGCCTTTACTGCTTTGCAGGGGAAGAAACTTGGGGTTCTGGGTGTGGTTCCCGCATCGCTTTTGGGAATCGCGAGTCCGCTTTGCATGTACGGCACAATACCAATAGTTGCAGCTTTTGCTAAAAAAGGCATGAGGGAAGACTGGATCGCTGCATTTATGATGGCCTCCATGTTGCTTAACCCGCAATTACTGTTTTTTAGCGCTGCTTTGGGTATGCCGATTTTGATTATTCGTATTGTCTGCTGCTTTTTGTGCGGCGTATTTGCCGGAATTTGCATCAGGCTTTTTTTTAGAAATAAACCTTTTCTTTCGCTTACTGCTTTTGGTGAAATATCATGCCGGGATACAGATCCAAATCCACTGCTGCGATTTATAAAAAATTTGGGGAGAAACATTAGGGCGACCGGACCTTTTTTACTTGCCGGCATTATTCTGGCTGCATTGTTTCAACGTTATGTGCCTCAAGAGGCATTTGTAAGGCTGTTCGGGAGCAACAGGGGATTTGGCATATTGATGGCAGCGACACTTGGGGTGCCTCTTTATGTTTGCGGCGGCGGCACTATTCCGCTTATTCAGACATGGATGAACAGAGGCATGAGTTTGGGGGCTGCTGCTTCATTCATGATTGCAGGACCTGCCATGAAAATTACGAATCTTGGAGCATTAAAGATTGTTCTGGGTATAAAGCATTTTTTCTTCTATATTATTTTTGCTGTTGTTTTTGCTTTTTTTACGGGGCTGTTTATAGATTTGTTTATTTGAACAGAACGCTCATTAATTGTTTTGCAATTACAATGTCCTGCAATTCTGTTTTTTTATAAAAAACCTGCCTATTGACAAAAAATATGCTGCATACGATGATTATTATAAGAAGCATTTATAAAAAATATGAAAATTTAGATCAATTTTTTGTAAAAAGCACATGTTATAATTAAAAGTTTAAATGAGGCGATAATTGGAAAGTAATCCATTTGTTTTTTACAATCTTTTGTGTCTGGGCATTTTTATTTTCATTCATTTTTTATTCAGAAATAGTTCTGCGCGCACGAAAATGATGGTTTTATATTCATTTTGCTTACTTAATATAGTGATTTTGCTGATTTTCCTGAATGTTAGATTTTTTATATATGAAGAAAACTTTTTAGTGTTGTTTCCCCTGCATTTATGTTATCTTTCTGTTTTTTTAATACCTTTGGCGCTAAAACTTAAACGAATTGGCTTTTATAATTTTATATTTTTCATAAGCGTACCTGGTGCATTTTTCGCAATGATCTTTCCTGCAGCTAATCATATCGGCAATCCTATTTCCGTAAAGACTATTACTTATTTTTTGACCCATTTTTTAGTTGTTGCAGTACCTTTGTGGCTGGGTTTGTGGAAATTCTTTTTGCCCAAAATATCCATAAGGCAAATATTGCAGGTTATAACTGTCCTTATTCTTATGGCAGGAGTAATGCATTTCCTTAATGTTTTTCTCGTTAGCTCTGGTATTGAAGATGCAAATTATTTTTTTACATTGCGGGAAAACGCCATAATCAATAATACGCTTCTTGCAATATTCGCTTCTATCATACCAATAGATTTCTTTTATTTATTGCCATGTATACTTATCGTCTTAGCCTATATGGGGCTTTGGAATCTTGGTATGTACCTGACATCAAAGAAAACCAAAGTAATATCTTAATTGTTATTTACCGACGAAGCGAGAACCGCGGACAAGCTGCCTGGCGGTCGCGCTTTGCGCGTGCTTGCACGTAATACCTATTATTAATATTAAAACTGCCGGGGTCAGCAGCACGGCAGAGGCTATTTTTGTTTTTTCTGCTTTACCGCTTCGCGATATCTGTCTTGTCGATGGTCAACCTTCCATCTGCCTTCCGGGAGGCAATTTTCTTGAAGTAATCGAAATAAACTTTATCCATAACAGCAACATGGGACAGAATCCACTCTTTTAGAAACTTGGTAAAATCTATAAGCCTCATTTTCTTGCCTTCTTCAAAGATTTCAATCTGTTCACCAACAACTCGAATAAATTTAGCATGTTCTCTTTTATGTTCAGCATAGCCTGGAAATTTGGTACGGAGCATCAATTGTTCTTCTGTCTGAAAATGAACTTCCACATACTTTACAGCCTTCTGTATTATTTTATCAAAATAGGCTCGCTCCTCAAATTTGTCTCCTGTAACATGGTTAAACATATCATTGACTAAATTTAATAATTCTTTATGCTGATCATCTACAAGCTTTATCCCGCAAGCAAAGGTCGGCGACCATTTTACCAGTTCTTCTTTCTGAAACATACCGTACCCCCCAAATTATTCTTTTTATATTATAATATATGTCATACGATAATACAACGAAAAATTATTCAATATTGTATTCATCAAGTTTTCTGTGAAGGGTTTTTCTTCCTATTCCAAGTACATCTGCAGTTTTGCTTTTATTGCCATTGAGAACAGTAAGAGTTTTAGTTATTACAATACGTTCTACTTCGGACAGCGGTGTTCCTGGTTTAATAATGATATTATCTACATTTGATTCATTTTTTATTGAAACAGGAAGATCATCATAATTTATAATACGATTTTTGGTCATTACAACAGCGCTTTCAATGCAGTTGCGTAGTTCTCTTATATTTCCTTTCCATTTGTAGTTGGAAAGCGCAGCCTGAGCTTTTGCATCAATGCTTTCAATATTTTTTCCATTTTCTTCGGAAAATTCTTTTAAAAAATATGCTATAAGCAGGGGAATATCCTCTTGTCTTTCCCGTAAAGGGGGGATATGCAGATTTACAACATTAAGCCTGTAATAGAGGTCTTCGCGGAAATTTCCTTTTTCAACTTCTTTTTCGAGATTTTTATTTGTTGCAGATATTATTCTTACATCAACAGTTATTTCCTCTTCGCCACCTACTCTTTCAAATGTTTTTTCCTGAAGAACTCTAAGCAGTTTTACCTGCAAAGACTGGTTTATTTCTCCTATTTCATCGAGAAAAATTGTTCCTTTATCTGCAAGTTCAAATCTTCCTTTTTTTCGCGCAATAGCGCCTGTAAATGCGCCTTTTTCATGCCCGAAAAGCTCGCTCTCAAGCAAGGATTCAGATAACGCTGCGCAATGTACTTTTATAAATGGTTTATCTTTGCGATCCGAAAGATTGTGTATTACATCCGAAACAACTTCTTTGCCTACCCCGCTCTCTCCTGTTATTAATACCGAAGCTTTTGTTGCTGCAACCTGATCTATTGTTTCAACAACTTTTTTCATTACACTGCTTTTGCCTATAAGGTTAAGGTATTTATTTCTGTTTTTAATTTTATCTACTTCTTCCTGCAAAGCTTTATGCTGCATCTGAAGCTGCCTGTTCGAGAGAGCTCTTTTTACTATTAAAAAAAGATGGTCGAGGTTAAGGGGCTTTGTAATAAAATCATAAGCCCCTTCTCTCATTGCCTGCACAGCATTTTCAACTGTGCCATGCCCGGTTAACATAATTACAGGAATTCCCTTATAATCTTTGTTTATTTTTTTTAAAAGTTCTTCGCCGGACATTTCCGGCATTTTAAGATCTGTTATTACAATATCAATTTTATCTTTCTTAACTATGGTTAATGCCTCTGCTCCGTTAGCAGCCAGATAGATATTATAGCCTTCACCCTCAAGTGCCTGTTTTAATCCTGTTCTTATGTTTTTTTCATCATCAGCTATTAATATCGAAAATTTCATGCGCATCCCCTTTATTTTGCCATGCAAGCAATTTTTGTCCTTTTTCCGGAATTGGTAATGTAATAATAAATGTTGTTCCTTTATTTTCTTTTGTTATTACAGAAATATCGCCGCCATGTTCTTTTATAATTTTATAACTAATTGTAAGACCTATGCCGGAACCAAAATCTTTTGTTGTAAAATATGGTTCGAATATTCTTGGTAAAATATGATCCGGAATTCCTGTGCCTGTATCAGTAACTTTTATAATAGCCTGATTATCTTTATATTCTGTAGCTATTTTTATTACTCCGCCAATGGCGCGCATGGCAAATTCTGCATTTTGTATAAGATTTATAAGCGTCTGTTTTATATATCTCTTATCAATAGCAACTCTGGGAAGTTTTGGCGAAAAATCTGTTTCTACTTTTATTTCTGCATTTTTTAATTCAGGCAAGAGAAGCTCAACTGTTTCTGTAATAAAATTATTTAAATCTTCGTCAATAAAAATCATATTTACAGGTTTTACTGCAAAAAGAAAATCAATAACAACTTTATTAAGCCTCTCAACTTCTTCCTTTATTATGGAAACACTTTCTTTTATCTCTTTTGAAACTTTATTTGAGCTGTTTTTATTTATTGTTTTTTCGATCATTTGGAGGTATATGCTTATGGAACCCAAAGGATTTTTAATTTCATGCGCAACACCTGCCGCAAGAGTTGTCAGGGAAGCAAGACTTTCTGCTCTGCGTAATTTTGATTCTTTAAATTTCTTATCTGTAATATCCCTAACAATTATAACGTTACCTATTGTTACATTGTTTTTTACCAGAGGCATAATAGTAATTTCGAGAAGTTTAATTGCCGGAGAAGAAGCTTCACTCGCAAAGCTTGATCCGCCGGGAAACACTGTATCTGAGTAGTTTACAACTATGCTTGCTGTCTTGTTCTCTTCTTCTCCGGCAAAGTATTTGCGTAAAAAATCATTGACATGAGGATCTTTTATTACTTTCCATATTTTTTGTTCAACATTTTCATTTAAATTTGCAAGGCGCATCATTCTTTTTACAGGAGTGTTTAAGAAAATAAGATTATCGTTTTTATCTGCAACCATTACCCCCTCTGTCATTGAATCAAGAACTATTTCCAGTAACTCATATTCATCAGCAATAAGGCTAATAAGATCGGCAATTTGATTAGAATCCAGTTTTGGCAGCCGCTTAACAGCTTTTTTTATAAAATTTTTCATAATCTCTTTTTAAAATATCGCTGTTTTATTCAATCGAGAATAAAACAGCATTACATTATTATAATTTTTTCGTAGCCGGTGTTTTTTCGCGACATCCATGTCGCTACACCGAGCGCGGCATCCATGCCGCAGTTTTCTAAAAGAAAACGAGAAAAATTATGTAACCGATGATTAGAGTCAAATTTAATCATCGGTTACGCAATTCCAAAAACATTGATTCTGTTAAAAGCTCATGGTTTATATTTAACTTTTCAAAGCCTTTATAACTTTCATTTACAAATGTATTTATTTTTTTAATAAAGGCAATATTCTCGGGATTGTTATTAATAAAATCGCTGTTGTGCAGCAACTCTCTTGAAAGATTTAATATTTCTGAAAGAAAAGCCGGGTAATATTCGGAAAACTGCGATTTTAAAATAGTTTTTATTTCCTGAGGTAAACCTATATGCTCATTGTTACTGTCGTAGAGGCTGACTATAAATTGTTTGGCAGCTTTTTTTAAGAGTGCTGTTTCGGGAATTGTAGAATCAAGATATTCTTTAATTCCTGTAAATATCCTTGTTTCTTCTTTGAATATTCTTTCTATAACTGTTTTGTTTTCCTGTATAGACCTTTCTGTAATTTCATATTTTCTTAAACGTGATTTTATTGTAGGAATTATTTCTCCGGGTCTGCAAGTTAAAAGAATAAAAAAAGTATTATTAGGCGGTTCTTCGAGTATTTTTAAAAGAGCATTCCTTGAACTGTCATTCATGTTTTCGGCATTTTCAATAATAATGATTTTTTTATTTCCATAGCCGGAAAAACGCACCCAGTAACTGACTTTTCTTATTTGATCTACAGGTATATTTGTAAATTTATATTCGTTGACAATTGTTTTGCAATTTTCAACAATTGTTTCCGCAGTTTTAATATCAATTACTTTTGATTCTATGCCATGCTCCGGGTCAAAATCTGCAAGCAGTTCTTCTGTATTGGCAAGCAGAGATGATATTTTTTTAAATTTAGAATCATTTTCTTCCACTAAAACAGAATCAAACCTTCTCAGCAGTTTTCTTACTCCTCTTATAAAAAGATAACAGCTTGTGTTATCTCTTTTTTTCTCCAGAACATTTTTTACTGCAAAAATCTCAGGTATAAACAGATCCCACCCCAGAAGCGCTATTTGCGGATTTGCAAGAACTCTGTGCAGCCTGCATGATTGGCACATACAGTTCCAGTCCGCATCCTGTTCACACGTTACTGCTCTTGCAATTTCAAGCGCTATAGCCTGCTTGCCGGAGTAAAGCGGTCCGGAAATAAGAACAGAAGAAGGAAAAGAGTCAGATTTTATCTCTTTTTTAAGCTGCTCAATAAAAGAGCTATGCCCAATTATATTTTCAAACATTATATCCCCATACTAAAATCAATCTGATTAATTATACTATTTTCAGGTATGGAAGAAATTATTTTTCTTGCATATTCAACGATAATACTATCGGAGAAAATCTTATCTGAACTGAAAAACGGCTGAGCATCAATAACAATTATAATAAATAGTATAATTATACAGCCTTCAAGCACTCCTAAAAAAAGCCCCAAAGAGCGATCCAGCCTCTGAAGTTGTATTTTTTCTATCAAAGTATATAAAAATCTTTCGATCAATTTTAGTAAGACATAAGTGATAAGAAAAATAACTAAAAATGAGATAAGCCTGTTCCACCATGTTATTTCAAAGTATTTAGCAATATAGTTAGTAAGTATTGATGAAAAAACAAATCCTGCAATTATACCGCCCAGAACAGACGCAATAGAGAGAAATTCCGTTACAAACCCTCTTGATATAGCCCGTATAGTAAAAAAAAGAATTATAATAATAAAAACTACATCTACAGGCGAAATATGAAAATTACTCATTTTTTATCTCCGGCTGTTTTTTTGTGCTTTCAAGTATTTTTTGAGAAATATAGTCGCCGGATTCCGGCTTGCTTAATTCTTTTATTTTATTCTCCATTTTTTTTATTAACTCTTTATTTGAAATAAGGGATACAATTGTATTATACAAAGTATCTGGTAATATTTCTTCATCATCAAGCACTATAGCTGCTTCTTTTGATCTTAAAAAACCTGCATTTTCTACCTGGTCGCCTCTTGTACCTTTTCCGCGAAGAGGAATTAAAATCGAAGCTTTTCCAACTGCTGCCAGTTCCCATATCAACCCTGCTCCTGCACGCGAAATAACAATATCAGAAGCAGCAATAAAATCCGCAATCTCATTTCCTATAAAAGAGTATCTTTTATACCTTTTTTTAAATTCTTCCGGAAGTTTAGATATATCTTCCGATATTTTGTTGTTTCCGGACTGATGAATTACATAATAGTTTTTGAGAAGTTCCGGCAAAAGTTTCTCTATTAACCCATTTATCTCTCTGGCGCCAAGACTGCCGCCAATAACCATTATTACAGGAATATCTTCGGAAACAGATGCAATTTTTCTTCCGGCAGCGGAATTTGCACTATAAAAGATTTTTCTTACAGGGTTTCCCGTAAAATAGAGCTTATTATGATATTTTTCTTCAAAGAATTTTTTGCTTTCTTCGAAAGAGAGCAAAATAAGCTTTGAAAATCTTTTATTTATACGGGTGGCAAGCCCCGGAGTATAGTCTGATTCATGAGTTATAACAGGTATGCCAAGGATTTTTCCTGCAAAAACAGAAGGAACAGAGACATATCCTCCTTTTGAGAATATTATATCCGGCCTTTTTCTAAGCAAAATACAAAGTGAAGCGATTATACCTGCCATTATTTTAAAAATATCTGTAAAATTTCTAAATGAAAAATAACGCCGCAGCTTGCCTGCTGGTATACCAATAAATTTTATTCCTCTTTCTTTAAGAAGTTTTTTTTCCATTCCGGATGATGATCCTATCCAGAAAAAATCACTGCTTACACCAGTGCCCGCGTTCGCATTTTTGCAAAATTTTGCAAGAGAATCCATAACTGCCAAACCTGGAAAAACATGACCTGCCGTACCGCCGCCAGTAAAACATACAGTAATCTTCATAAAACCTCTTGAAGGAGAATAGATATTATATTAATATCTTAGATGAGGATACATGAGAAATATCTTTTTTTCAATCTTAATGGTGTTTTTATCATCTGTTATTCCGTACAAAATATATTCAGATAGTAATATAGATGAAAATATATTACGCAAAGATATAAAATCATTTTTTAGCTCTATGTCAAACGAAGAAATAAATACTCTTATTGAATTCGGAATGGTTGAACGGTTCCCGGCATCTTCTGATGATTTTAGACTCATTCCCGACATATCATCAAAAAGAGAGATTCTGGAAAATAAAAGAAATATAAGATTTAATGTAGCAACTGAATCTCTTTTTTTTATTCCTTATAGAAATAAAGATGGTAAAAAAAATGCGCTTTTTGATTCTTTTAGAGTTACAACAAATATTGAAAAACTCGAAGGCATTAAATATTTCTCGGTCTCTAATAACGAAGATAGAATATTATTTGATAGAGTAGAAATACTTTCCGGAAGAGTATCGTATCCCATAACCAAAGTTCCTACGTCTCATACTATTACTGCGAGAATCAGAGATTCTGTTTTTGGCAGCAATAGATACAAAATTGAATATGACACTTCATCAGGATTTCTTGTTATGAGAATGAGTAATACAGAAAGACTTTCTCTGGGATTTGTTCCTGCTGTAGCAAGAGGATCATTGATGTTTCATATCATCATAATACCGGGGGAAGAAGGTTTATTTCTTTATTGCAGCGGCATTGGCAGGACAACAGTGGGTAATAATTTTATTACAAGAAGGATAACACAATCTGTTTATAACAGAATTATTGCATTATACAACTGGTTTTATGAAAGTTATAATGATTTATAAAAAGCATAACTAAGATGATAAAAATTAAAGTAGCGGATATCATAATAATACTGCTTTGTATGAGTACAGCGCTTGTTGCAGGATATTTTATATATGGCAATTACTCGCCTCCGGAACTTCTTGAAATAACTTCCAGAGGCGATACCTGGGTTTTTCACCTTGGACAAAACAAAGAAATCCCCATAAGCGGTCCCCTTGGCAGTTCCATAATTGTTATTGATAACAGGCAAGCATTTTTTCAATATTCACCATGCGCGGATAAATTATGTGTAAAATCAGGACATATCGGAAGATCACGAGAATGGATAGGTTGTCTTCCTAATATGATTTTCATAAGAATCAAAGGAGATGCGGCTGCTGTAAGAGCGGAAAATGAGATCGACACCTTCACTTTTTAAAAGCAGAGAAACTCTTGCTCTTCTTGCTGCATGTTGTATTTTTCTCGCAATGATTGAGTATATTATACCCAAACCAATTTTATTTATAAGGTATGGGATTGCCAATATACCCATTATGGTTTCTCTTAAAATATTTTCTCCGCGCATGACAATGGCGCTTGTTTTCCTAAAAATCATTGGTCAGGGTATAATAACAGGAACTCTTTTTTCTTATATATTTTTATTTTCTTTATCCGGTTCTTTGGCAAGCGGAATTGCAATGATAATTATTTATCGAATATGCAAAGATAAAATCTCAATGGTTGGGGTTTCGATTACCGGCGCTTTTGCAAGTAATACTGTTCAGCTGATTATTGCAAAATATCTTATATTTGGAAAAGCCGCAATACTTATGGCGCCGCCTGTTTTAATTATTGGCATAGTGACTTCGCTGTTTACAGGTATTTTTGCAGAACTATTTATTTCAAAATCGCAGTGGCTTAAAACAAAGTTATCGATTCAAGGTCAATATGCTGAAAAATATTGATCCTCGTCTCTATTTAATAACAGGGATAATAATCTTTCCTGCGTTTCTTTTTACAACAGATTTATTTATAAGATTTCTTTTTGTTATTATAGCTGTTGTATTAAATATTATTACGGGAAGAAAGTTTCGTGTTTTACCCAATATATTACTCTCTTTGGGAATAATAATTGCACATATCTATCCTCCGTCAGGAAAGGTATATTATGAAATTGGGCAATTCTATATTACGCAGGGTGCAATATTTTTAGGTTTAAAAAAATCTTTATTACTGATAGGTTCGGTATATATCTCAAGATTCTCGGTCAGAAAAGATCTTGTTTTGCCGGGTAAAGCAGGAGCGCTTTTTTATGAAATCTTTTTCTACTTTGAAAAGCTGACTGAGCTGCATTTAAAATTTAAGAAAAACATTATAGAGCAAATAGATTCAAAGCTTCTTGAAATCGAAAATTCTCCTGCTATTAAAGAAGGAGCTAAAACAAAGAGCCCTTCTATTAATTCAAAACCTTGTTTTAGGCAGATACTTTTTTTTGCAGCAATAGTTTTTTTATTTTGGGGGCTATTCGGATACTCACATATCAATCTGTGGCGGAGCTGAACCGCCTTCCCATTTTTCTATATCATCCTCAGTAATTTCCCTTTGATATATAAAATTAAAAAGATGTTCAAAATCATTTGGATCTAACTCAAGAAAAATTAGACCGTAAAAAACACTATCCCCGCTTTTAAATTTCCTCATTACTCTGACATTTATCGGAATATTTTTTTCGCCAAGAATAAGTTCAATTTTTATATCTGAGTAGAGAAAAATTGATTTTTCCAGTTTCTTCGATTTTGATTCAAACAGTACCCCGGAAGCGCTTATATCTACTATTGTGTTTTCGTGCCTTTCCTGAACTTCTACTTTTCCGTGATTAAAATATCCGCTAACTTTAAGTGAAAATGCCAGAACTTTTGAAAACTGATAAATATATTCAATAATATCATTTTTTATTCTTGCCTGTTTTATTCCTTTATTCTGAAGATGTATGTATCCAACTACATATTCAAGATACAAAATGGGACAATATACTTCTGAGCGAACTCCGTCAGCATTTTTTTTAAAATTGCTTTGTTTAAGCAATTTTTCACCATCCTGCATATAAGTATCAATAGTGTCCTTTGTTAAAATCGGAACATTTTCCGTTTCAGGAAAGCTGGGTAAATCTTTATTAACTGATGGAATATATAAAACCTTTCCTGATATCGCAAGCAATCTTTCTTCTATAGATACAGGTTTTTGCTTGCGGTATGTAACGATATTAACACAACTTACAGATTCCAGAACTTTTTTTCTGAATTCATTTAATAACTGTGAAATATTGTTAACAGGAAATTCATCTGTGTCAAATTCAGGGTAATCAACGGCATTATACTCTTCTGTTTTTGGAAAATCAAGCTGAAAACTTTCTCCTTTCATGCTAAAAACAATTTTGGAATCTTTGGGAGGAACTACCCTTATATATTTTCTGCTTAAATTTTTATATATTTTTGAAGGGTAAGAAAATACTATTTGCTTTTCCGCAGTTTTGGTTACCGTTACAGAAAAATTCATTACATGATCAAAGTATGAAAAATATACAACATTTTTTTCTTCAGGCTCAAATAATTTTACATCCTCTTTCTGCAATTCTATTACTACATTTTTTTCGAGTTCATAATCTATTACTTTTCCTGTAATATTTTTATTCTTATGTATAGTTACAGGAATCATGTTATCTAAAAGTGATTTTATAATAAATTCTGTTTCTATTCTATTTGTCTCAACAGCCAATTTAATCCCCGCCTTTTCGACTTATCTTGGTATTTCCCGCAGAGCTAGTATCTGCGAGCGAAGGTTCTCCTTCGGTATCAAAATCTAAAAAACTCAGGCTCAAATTTTTCATTACGTCCGGTATATTCTACATCAAGCATTCCGAGATCCCCGTGAAACCTTCTTACCCTAAGACCATTATCTGTTTCCACAAGTACAATCTGTCCCTCTGTTCTATTATTACCCTTAAACATTCTTAAATTTAGTTTTAAACCATCCGGAGTACGGAATACTCTGCCTATTCTGATATTATCAGGAATCTGTTCTCTTTCTATATAAAAGTTAAAAATATTTGTAAGAAAAAAAAGACTTTCTGATAAGATCATAGATGCAGGTATGTTGTGTTCCCTAAGCTCGGTAAAAAAATTGTTTATAAATTCTTTATATAATTTATTTTGAATTTCTTCATCAATTCTGTTTGAAGAAACAAGAAGCGGTCCTATTTCAAAATCTTCCGGAGTTACGATACCTCTGTTTTGTTCCCGCAAAAGATTGTGATTGCCAACATTTACAGGCACTACTCTGCTTCTTTGAATTTCAGACGCCACTGGGTTAAGTGTTACAGCCTGATTATTATCATTGCTAATATTGGATATTCTAATATCTTCTGCGATAATATTTTCTGCTCTCTGCTCTTGATACAACACCAGAGATTCATCTCCCTCTCTTTCGCGCTTACATGATATTATCAAAAATATAAATATTATAATTATTACTATATTTTTCTTCATAATTTTACTGTATCACATCTTCAAAAAAATATAAATAAGTATAATTATTAATAGTATGAGAAATGCTGCCGAAAAGAGAAGAAACCATAATGGAATGGTGCGGGGTGTTTTATTTTTTTTATGATTATGAAAATCCGGATTACCTGCCTCATCTTCAAGATAACCGCAAGATGGGCATCCCTTCAAAAAATCATTTGATCCTCCTACAAAAAAACACTTGGGGCACCTTACGCCTTTAAAAAATCTTCCGCAATGAGGGCATCTTTCCTTATTCGCAGGAACTGCTTTTTCGCAATTTTGACATACAAACCCTTTTTTCTTATTCACTTACTTTCTCCTGAATGCAAGGATTGTTAAGTCATCATATTGTTCGTCTTCTTTTAAATTGGAGAATACAACATATCTTGGTTTGTCTGTTGTTTCAACAGGGTATGCAAAATAACGCCTGTACTGATCAAAGTGTTTTTTAAGAAAATCATCTACTTTTATATCTACAGATATTTTGTTATTTTTTGTTGCCGCTGGATCAAGTAGCACTCTAAAAACCCTTTCCACCGAAACCATTGCCATAATTGCTTCTTCCATTGTACCTTCGCACAAAGTAAAGTCAAAAGTAAGCTGTTCATTTTCAATAGGATTATGATATTTTTCAAGTCTATAAGTTGATTTTCTAAATACTGCATTTAATACATCATACACTCTTGAAAGCCCAAACTCTTCATCACCTGAGCCCACATAGTGATTTCCATGCTCTAGTTTCTTGATATCCGTTTTATCATTAGTCGTTACGGATCCAGTACATTTAATAAGTTGAAAATTACTATCGCGAAACATTCTTTTGGATTCTTCTATACCGTCGGTAAAGAGTATAAAAGCATCTCCTTTTTCTACTTTCATTTTTACTTGCTTAAATTGTTCTGCAACCATTATCGACGGAAATACTCCGGATGCAGGCGCATCAGGAAGCGTTACCTGTTTCATCATATTCTCTTTCTTGCTGTAAAAATGAACTATTTTGTCTCCTGCATTACAGATATAACTTTCACCTGTTGCAACATTTACGAGAACAATAACCAATGTGGCAAATCTTCCTTTAAATCCTCTTTCTTCAAGCATGTCATTTATGTTTATAATAACTTCCGGCAGATTTATTTTTTGATTACTCTTCCAGCGCTTAAAATAACTTAGAAAAATTGTTGCTACTTCAACCATGATTAGCGATGCAGGTACACCTTTGCCTGCAACATCGCATTTAATAAGCACAAAGTTATCTTCATCAAGCTTTAAATAATCAAAATAGTCACCTGATACACCTTTTGCACCTTCGTAATAGCCAAAATATTCAAATTTATCTGTGAACTGTTTTCCAGTTGTAAATTTATTCCCAAAATCATCTTTTTCAAGAGGGATAAACATTTTCTGGACATCTTTACCAACTGTAAGCTCTTTACTTGCAGCCGCAGCTTTTACCAATCCTTCTGTCATCTGGTTAACTGTTTCAGCAAGAAGAAATATTTCATCTTTGGATTTAACTTTTATCACATGATTTTTTAATGTTTCTTTATCCTCTGTATCGCGGATAACTTCAAGACCTTTTACAAGCATACGAATAGGGCGAATAATAACTGTTGAAAGAATAAGAGCTGCGATTATTCCGAAAACAACTGCAATTGTGGCAATTACAAGCGTTTGCTGCACAAGAATCATATTTGAATTTCTTACTTCTGCAAGCAAACTGCTTGTAGATACTCCAAGTCTTACAACTCCTCTAAAAAAAGTATCTTCTCCGGGCTGCCGGAAAATAATAGGTTTATAAAAAATGTAAACTCTGTCTTCAATATCATAGTTTTCAAGATCTATGGGCGGATGACTATATATCACTCTTCCAATATCTCTTAACAGTCTGGTTATTACCTGATCATATTCCCTTATTTGATTCTGGAGCTCCTGAAGAGCTGCTTCGCGCCCCGCTATTCCAACAAGAGCTATAGCCTCTCGCCCAAGCCTGTCAACTTCATGGGAATAAGACAAAACTCTTTCTGCTGCTTCGTTATTTATCCTCTCTTCAAGTTCTTCGATCATTGCTGAAACTGGATCAGAAACTCTGTCTCTTCCCGGGACTATTTCTCTGGCATTAATTTTTGAAAATATGTCAGGATCATCACTTACCCAAAGAAAATCATGCCCTACTGCGTTTCCTAAGCCTCTTGATGTTATTGTTACATATTTTGCATCAGGTATAGCTTCCCTCTGCAATGGTAAAAGACCAAGCTCAATCATATTTGCTCCAGGTAAATGCAATCTAGCGTTATGCGTAATGTTGTCAAGCAATACCTCTACCTGACGCTGCAGCCCTGTAACAAGATTATTCTTCTGTGTATCTAACATAAATCTTCCAAGCGGAAGCGCTATCATTAAAACAACCGCAATAATAATAAATACTACAAACAAAGTGAATTTTAATCTTAATCCCATTCCTCTTCTTTTCATTTTTTTCACATCCTCTTTTATTTTCTTGTTCGAAATAGGAATACCTTTCATAATTGCATAAATATCTTTTTCAAGCTGTTTTCCATCATTGAATGTTGCCCTGATTCTAAAAGCAGAAACAAATACAACAAGAAAAGACAAGGCAAGAATAAGATAAAAACCTGCGCCGCCAATATTAAATGTAAATAACCTGCGGTTTACCGGTTTCCAGATTGTTTCATGTTCAGAAAGAAAATAACCGAACTTTACGTTACCCGAAGGCTCAAGCCTTATGACAGGGCGGCTAAAATAAAGCCCGCGTGTCGGGTGAATAACTCCAATCCTGTATTCGCCTGCCTGAATATTAAAAACAGTTAAATCAGTTATAAGCCTGTCCGTTTGAACATTATATGCGCCTTCGCGAAGGTAAAAAGTATAATCCCACGGTTCTTGCCCATCTCTGTCAAGAATTATGGTATGTATATTTCCGCCCACAGAGAAACCTCTTCCGCTTATACTAATTGTTATTCGGTCTAGCTGATCTCTAACAGCACTTATAGATGTAATAAATGTTACAGGCACATATTTATTGAGCCTAAAAACAGTTTGCACCGGCTCGCCTATATTTCCTGCTTCGTCAACTGCTGCAACAGAAAATCCCCATATTCCGTTATCCATATTGTGCCGATTAATAAACGAAGGATTAATAAGATTTCTCATCTCGGGGTTTCTTATTCTCTCCAAGAATGTGCCGTCATCCACATCACTGCGAAAGTTTTCATCCAGCAACTGAAGATTATATATAAAACCGGTAAGCGGCTTGTCATCTGTCTGCAGCCAGTTAATTCTGACATTGTTTGATAACAAAAATCCGTTATCATCAGTTTCAAATTCTTCCAAAACAAGCCTGTCCGGCGGCTGCGTATCTCTGAATATTGGCATTACAGCAGTTGGAGACCAGTTACCTGCATAATCCACTGCAGCCAAGTATATATACCACGGACCATCTTCTCTTACGGTTACCTCTCCCCTTAGCTGCCTGGCAGTATTCATTATTCTTCTTGGAGGCTCTCCGTTGCGGTCTCTTCCAACCGAGTAACTAAAGCCGGCAATGCCTACAGGGTCTGGAGGAAGATTCCACGAGAATTCAAATCTGTCAATTGATGCTCTTCTGTTAGCTGCAAAATTTAACGGAGTAATTACAGGAGTAATAACCTCTGTCTTTGGGGAAACCATTACTACTCTTGACGTAGTTCCTATTCTGTTTTCCCAAAAAATATTTAATGCATCACCGACCTCTACCATCTGCCCAAATGTTGAATTTCCTGCCATGGCAGAAAGATCTCTTTCTCTCCAGGTTACACCAGTATAACTAGCAAAAATTATGCTGTAATCTCCCCTGCGGTTATCAAACCAGGTAACAACGTTTGTGCCCATATATGATGCAACCCTTGGATAACGGCAAATTCTATTGCCTCTTGATATTCTCTCTGCAGTTCCAATAAGATTGCCGGCAAGATCAAGCGTGGCAAAATATATTTGAGAATTTGTTTCATTTATATTTCTTCTTTCCCAGACAAGCCTTATGGTATCATCTACAATTATAAAGTGCGGTCTTTGATTATCAAACTCATCTGCCCCAATTACTGTGCCTGGACCTGGGTCGCTAAAGTCTGTAATTCTTCTTAAGTTGCGCCATGTTCTTCCGCCGTCGGTACTTCGCATAAGATACAATTGAAACGACGACAATCTATCTCTTAGTAAAAGAGACTGAAAAATAACATACTCAACATTGTTTCTTGATACAAAGTGAGGAAGAAAGTTAAGCGTAAAGCCTGCTCCGCTGACAAGCTGCCTGAACTCTCCCCACTGCATACCGTCATCCGATAAAGAATAAAATATCGAAAGATTACTCCCAACCTCTTGCGTTACAAACATTATAAATGTTCCGTCTTCTTTTATAAAAAGCCTTGGTCCTATAGCCATTGCAAAAGAGGCTTGATGCGTTTCATAAGTAAAGGTTCGCCCATTGTCTGATGATTTAAAAATTTTAACACTGTTGGCGCTTACCGAAGCAGCTACGAATATTTCGCCGTTATTATTAACAGCAAGCGAGCAGATCGAAACTTCATCGCCTGCATAACTAAAAGGACCCGCAAACCTTTCATTCCTGAACCACTCTATGCCATCGCTGCTTGTAGCAATAGATAAAAATATAATTCCCCTGTCTGCATCCTGCCTTACAAATTCATGCCATACAACAGCCGTATTCCCGCCGCCGGATGCTGCAGAATGAAATCTTGCATTTGAAGGAACAATAACTCTCTGACTATCCCAGAAAATATCAACAGAAAATAATGATGCAGGCATGAGCAGCAAAAACAAGGCAATAAAAAAGCAATGACCCGTTCTGAACAAAATCATATTCTTGCTTCAATCCTCCTTCTAAGTTCAAGAAGGGGAGTATAATTTCTGTTCCTTGGGTCTTGAAGCAGTCTTTCAACAATTGCAAGAGAGGTAAAAAAATTTCCGTTTATAAATTCCTGTTCCGCAAGCCTGTACTGCTGCTGCGCTTCGCTTGAAAGTACAATTGTTGCAGTTCCTCCTATTTCTGTCTGCACCCTGTCTCTAAGAGCAGTTATTCTGCCATCATTCGGGTTCAACTCAAATGCCCTGTTAAGATACGCAATCGCTATAGGGAAGTTACTTCTTACATTAGTTAAAAAGATCGCATTTGCTCTTTGAAGTAAAGTTTCTGCTTCTCTTATTCTTGCAGGATCAGGCGGAGGAGTTCTCATGCCAAGCCTGATTTCTGTTCTAATAATTGCCTGATCTATTCCTGGAAAATTAGGATTTATAGCTCTAAGATCATTAAGTATCAAATGCGCTTCGCCGGGGTTTACATCAATCATTCCTACTGCCATATCATAGCGCTCTCTAAACATTACATTAAAAGCTTGCTGATCCCTAAGCTGCATAATTCTCAAAGAAAGAACGCTTGCTTCCTGATTGATGGGAAAAGGTATGGTTACAAGCAGAAGTTTTTCTTCTGCCTGATTAAGATGCCGCAGCATTTCCGCTCTGTTGCCTCTTTGATTTGCTGCAATAGCATTCAGATAGTCATTTCTGGCAAGATTAAGTACCTGAGTCATTTCTCTAAAAAGCGGATCTGCTTCTGCAATAACCCTGCCTGTTCTAACCGATAACGCTGTACGCACAAGACTCAGCCAAAATTCCAGCTCCGGATTAACATCTTCATCATTTACAGTGCGCCACAAAGTTTGTGAATTTTGAAGAATATTTTCTGCATCTCCAAATCTTTCTCTTGTATAAAGATCTCTTGCTTCGTTAATATTTCTTCTTACTGCTTCAACTACAAAAGCGCTCTGTCTTCTTAATATTTCATCCGATAACGCAAATATCTCCCTGTCGCTGTTTGCTCTAAGCACAGGGTCTTCGTTTAAACTAAGCGAACTAGCATAACTTTCTCCTGCTAGCCGCAAACTCTCGCGGGCTACATCAAAATTATCTCGGTCAAGATTAGCTCTTGCATCTGCAATAAATCTGTCAGCCTGAGTTCTATGAACTTCGGCGCGAATAAGAAAGTCCCTGGAAATCTGCATATACCTTTCTATATCACCGCGTATAGATGCAATCACAGCCAAATCATTATTAATACTTTCTTCAGGTTCTCTCAAGGCATCGGCCGACAAAGCATCTTCGCTGCTTTCATAAATTATTGTTAAAATATTCCTGAGATTATTTTCTGTGATTGCAAACCCTGCCAAACTTCCAGTAAAAAGCTCCATTGCTCTTTGATTATACCGTGCAGTAATAGTGAAAGCAGCATCACCTTCTCCTATTACAGTTTGAATCCCGTCAACCATTTCGAACCCTGGTCTCACATGTGCCAATTGAGCCTGAAGATCCCTCGATACCGGTAAATAAACAAGATCTACTCCTATCCTTATAAGCGACGCTGAAAGAGAATTAAGCCTTGCTTCATGCACTCCAAAAAGATTTTTCATCTCTGTAGAAACAGCCAACGCATTGTCTACAGAAAAATCCGCTTGTATTAGTCTTAGCATAGATTCTTCGCTTTCCTGCCATGCTGCATGGTTTACAGAAATCATTCTATTGTCCGAGACTACCTGATTCCTGGCGGTTATAATATTATTAAAAACTGTTTCCCGGAGTAAATTGTTTTCTATTGCAGTTATCCTCTGCATAATCTGAGATAACAATATGTAATCATTGGCTGCTCTGGCTTTCTTTTCCGCTTCATAATACTGAGGTAAATGATCAGGCAATATGCTTAGCCATTCATAGTGATCAAACCCTCCGGCAGCGCTTATATTATACCCTCTTAAAGAAACAAGATTGTATATTATATCGTTACGGTTTTTTGCAAAGCCAAAACTAATTTCAGCATCGCGGTACTGCCCGTTGTTAAATTGCATTCTTCCTCTGCTAAAATGCGTATCTGAATGCCCTGTAAGAAGAGCTGTATTTTCGTCAATTATACTATCCCATAAAAACCCAATAGCAGCAAAAACCCCTTCCTCGGCGCCTGCACGCCTGCCCCTCATAACAGTACTAATCGAAGATAGATAAGGAATGTCAAATTCAATGGGCAGCAGTAATTGGTTTACTCTTTGCTCAATTCTGGTTAGCATAGCAGATGCTTCTTCCCGCGCCGCAGCCATTCTTCTTATAACATTAACAAGATCATTATATTCCGCGCTATTTAACATAAACTGAGCGTCTCTTGCAGATTCTCTTCTGGCTCTCTCTGCGGCTTGTAAATACGGGGTTTGAAATGCCAGAAATCTGTTTATTGTTTCTCTTGCTTCCTGAACTGTATTATCTGCTTCCCTTATTATATGTTCGGGGCGATTTTCTATAAAAATTCCCCTGTAAAACCCTATTGCTTCGGTATATAATGCAATTGCTTCCCAATACCTTGCCTGCAGTATGAGAGCCAAAGCCCTATCCATTATTCCCCTGAACCGAATGTCGTGGTATCTAAATGCTACCGTTCGTCTTGCCACTTCCAAAAAAGTAATAACTGTCTGATCCGGATAAGGATCCAGTGCCATTATATCATCAATAAGCCCATATGCGGCTATTATATCCTGCTCTGTAAAATCTTCTTTTCTAAGAATGGCTATTAATTGTTCATAATAAAGGTTGTATTGATTGCGGACACTTCTGACAATAGCCATTTGAGATTCAACTTCATCAAGTCTATTGGGCTCATTTTTTACAATTTCTGCCAGAATTTTTACAGCTTCGTTGAATTTTCTTTCACTAATAAGCTGTCTCGCAGTAGACATTGGATCTTCCCTCTTCCCGCCGCCATAAGCTTGAGCAACTAGGCATAAAATAAAGAGTGAGTAAAATAATAAATGTTTTAAGCTAAAAGGCGTTCTGATACTTTGCCTACCCCTTCTTTAATTTTACATGAATATATTACTATATTATCGGCAATAAAGTAACATATTATAGATAAGTAGCGCTAATATAGTAAACTTACTATAAAAAATTCCGATTATTTAAAATAGTTACTCGTTTTTTTTAAAACTATCTGTTATTATATAGTATAAGGAAAAATGGCAAAAAAACTACTTTGTTTTGCAATTTTATTCATAATTTTAGTCTCATTTTCCGCATCAGCCTTTGATTTATCTGATTTCTATTATAGAAAAGACAGGCTTTTTGGCTCTTTTTCTGACCCAAATACAGGTCTTACAGCATTTCCAACCCTTCTTATACCAATGGGCGGGAGAATGGAGGCAATGGGCACAGCTTTTACAGCAGTTGCAGATGATGCAAGCTTTTTAGAGGCTAATCCTGCGGGAAGCTCCAGCCTTAGATATACAGAACTCGTTTTTTTCCATAATAATTGGATAGCAGATACAAATATAGAAAGTCTTGTTTTTACAGCAAGACATAATAATTTTGGCTTTGCGCTGGGAGCAAAATTTCTCTATGTTCCATTTACAGGATATGGGTTTTGGGGCGAACGAACATCCAGGGGGTTCTATTCTGAAACTGTTGGAATAATTAACGCCTCATACAGATTTTTTGCTAGTCATGATTTTTGGGGAATCGCACTTGGCACAAATTTTAAAATTGCTTACCGCCACATCCCTGAGGCTATTTATGCAAATCAGTCAGCTTTTGCAACAATGATGGATTTTGGACTTCTTACAAGATTTAATTTTCTTAAATTTTATCATGCAAGGGAGAAAAATGCATCTTTCGGCATTACTTTAAAGAATTTAGGGATTGCACAACTGGACGACCCTCTGCCGCTTGAAGTAACAGCAGGAATTGCATATTCGCCTATAAGACCATTAATACTTGCCTTTGATTTTACACAGCCGATTTCCCTTGACCCGGAAATTCCTGCAGAAAAATGGGGTTTTGCTGTAGGCGCGGATCTTAGAGTTACAGATTTTTTCTCTGTTCAATGCGGCTTTAGATACAGGGGTAATAACCCAAGATTTTCTGTAGGAAGCAGGATTGATTTTAACAATATAAGTTTTAACTTCAACTATACACTCGACCTTACAACCCAAGCCGGGCTTGACAGATTTAGTGTTGTAGCATCTCTTAATCTTGGCGATAGAGGCAGAGGGCAAGTTGCTACAAGAGTTGATGAATTTTATATCCTGGGGCTCCTTGCTTATGCTAATGGCGACCTAAGGGCAGCTGCGGATTATTGGGAAAGAGCTATTGAGCTTGATCCGGGATTTAGCCCCGCAATAGCAAACCTTGCAACTGTAAAAAGAACATTACGGATACTCGATGAAATGATGTTAATGCAAACTACTAATTAGATCAAACGATTCAACCTTATCTAGCTTATCATTTTTATGCTGCCAATTACCTTTCTCTTCGAACTTCATAAACTCTATTATCCATAACTACTTCTATATTTCCTGAATCAAGAATCTTGCAGCTCATATTGCCGCTCCCATTTAGTTCAAATCTAAGCATACGACCATCTCTTGTATTTCTCATAAATATATAATGCGCCCCGCTTGATTCTCTTATAACCCCTGCATAAGCAAGCCACGAAATTACTTCTCGCCTCATCCTTTCCGGTTCCTGTACTTGTCTTGGTCTTGTTTCAGAGAGTGCCGCAATTCTTGGGGGCGCAGCAAAATAATTTCTAGCGATTTCTGCAATTTCTTTTTCTATTCTTTCAATATACTTTTCCGGAGGGGAACCTTCGCTCGCAGCAACTCGCTCGGCGGGAAATACCGGAATTGATTTTAAGTTATTGGAGCCATCAATATCAAAATTAGCTTTTATACGTATTACAACATCAAGAGCATCTCTTGGCGCGAGATTTCTTATTTGTACAAGAGAAAAATCCCAGTTATATAAAGGCATTGATGATATTTTGAGAAAATTGAAGAAGTTTCTGCTATTAGCCTGAAGCGAAAATTCAATTTCCCTTTCGTTACCATAACCAAGATACTGATAGCTCTTAATCGCGCACCTGGAGCTTCTTAAAACATCTCGTATGGTCATTCCAAAAAGAGCGGCCGTAAATTCCTCGCCATATTCTTGTTGTTTTTCTTCGCGAATAAGAGCTTCGAGTATTTTTATTCTTTCTTCTATTGAGTTATCTTCAGGCACATAACGTTTTACAGGAAGAACAGCGCCATTTAAACTAAACCTCTCCCTGTTTTGATAAGGGTGAATCTGATTCATTCTTAAATTATTGATCTGCCTGTTTTTTTCAAAGTTCCTTAGTATTTTAAGTGAATCCTGGGCTACTGCTTCCATCTGGAAACTATTTCCCATAATAGTCAGTGATGTAACTAAAACATTTCGATCAAGGCATGACGAAATTATACTTACAACTTCAAATGGGTTTAATCGCTTTCCCTCAATTAAATTCATATATTCAATCTCAAGGGTTGCCAACCTTTGTTTTTTAATTCTTTCGGACTCTAAAGTTTTTTCTATTCTTAATTGCTCTGCCCGAAGCTGTTTGTTTTTTTCTTCTAAAATTGTTTTATACTGATATACCCCAAATAAAGTAAAAAAAATAACGACAAGTGCAAAAGCAAAAGAACCAATTTTAATATATTTCTTTTTTGGGCTATATTGGCTGTAGATGCAGATAGAGTCAAAAGATATTCTTTTTACAAAATCTTCGATATTTCTGAAAACAACATTTTCATGATTGGGCAGGACTTTGAAAATAGCTTCTAAATCATGTGAGTTATTTTTTTCATAAAATATTTCCACAGAAGTTTCTTCATTGCAAAAAGTTTCTATATAGCTGCGGATATCTGAAACACTATCTATTCTTTTGACAATTGATTCGCTTATTGCTCCTTGTTCGATTTTTACTATTTCGATCCAGGCAGAGCTGATAAACAAAGCTGTTGCGGTTTTTCCTTTAAGCTTTTGTTGCAGCAGCAGTGTGGGGAGCGGCACAGGGCTCTTAGGCAAATCTTTGGGTAACAAAAAAACAAGATGTGAATGTTTTTGCTTTCCGTTCTTTTTTATAATAATATCTGTATCATCAAGGTTTCCGGGATAGAGCATTTTGAGTTTGTAATAGACAGCCTGATAAAGTTCTTTTCCTTTGAGCTCTGGCACATGGAGAATAAAAACTGAATAATTAATTCTTGGAAAAAATCTGCAGCATGGATGCGACACGATGTCGCTATTGAGCGCGGGGTTACAATTTAGAGGCTCATCTGACATTCAAAAATCTCCTGTCAAGCAGCACATATTTTTCAACAGTTCTTGGATTATGTTTTTCATTAGGTACTGCTGCAACTATTGCCTGAACAATATATTTTTCTTCGGCATCAAAAGTTATTTTCCAGAAAGCAGTTTTGCCTCCTATATAATTAAAAATTCTATTTGCCAAAGGAACTCCCAGTATCTCCATAATGTCAAGATCATCAAGCGGGCGCTGTTCAAGTCTTGTTTTTAGCCTTTTATACTTTTCTCTTGCATCTTTAATTTCAAACGAAGGGCGCAGAATAAAAAGTTCTATTATCTCGGGCTTAACATAATTTATATTGATTAAAGGAAAACTGTTAACAATCGGAAAAAGTTTATCCTGATCTGCTGTGCTAAAATTCCTGCTTATCTCTTTAAACGCAAAAGAAGAATCATGGCTGCGGTGCAGCCAACCAAAAGTAACGCACGAAGAAATTGCAGCCTCTGTTACATAGGGTCTCCAATCATTAACACTGCTTGAAAGCCCATGCTGATTCCTGTAATTAATAAAAGCAGTTGACTGATTATTTATAAACACATATTGACTAAAAAGCGGATCTCTCAAATCGCTGTCCGGCAAAAAATCAAGATGAAGTCCGCTGGAAACATCTTCCAAAGTTAAATTCCACTTGCGATATTTATTTATAAAACTAATGATATAACTGTTTTCCGGGCTGTCAAAGCTTTCTTCTTTTAAGTATTGGATATCATACAAAATTCTATTGAGCAAAATATCTGCTTCTTTTTTTATTTTGTAATCATTTTGATTTTTTCTAAAATAGATGTTGCTTGTAGTAAATATCAATGCAAGCCCGGACACCATGGCTGTTATAAAAAAGAGAAATAATATAGAAGCTACACTAATCCAGCCAGAATCTTTTTTGTTCACCATCTATCCCCAAGTAATGGTCTATTAGAAAAAAGAGCCAGAGTTGTATAACTATTATTGTTTATTAAATATTTTACTTCGATGCCTCTGATTATTCTTTCAGAGTTGTAAATTAGCTTTACTGATTCTATATATTTTGCAATACTGGAAGTCCAAAGCTGATCAGAGAAATTGTCAGCCGCTATTTCCATTGATGCCCAATAGGGGACATAGAGGGTTTCTGCCTTTTCCCTGATCAGCCTGTCAACAAATAGCAATTCATAAGCGCTCTCTATTGAGCTCATCGTATTATTCGCCCCTTTGAAAGAGGTGGAAATTATCGTAAAAATGACTCCTGCCATAATTGCAGTAATTGCAATAGCAACCATGGATTCCATCATTGTAAATCCAGCACTGCTATTATTCCAGCGAGAAGCTTTTGTTCGCAGATGCTTTTTTAGATGCAGATTTATAAAAGCTTTTTTCATATTTATTTGTTTAAAAAGTTCCTCGTATCTTCATTTCTTTGAATAATTTCTCTGTGAACTTCTTCCTTAAAAACAGAACTTCTGCGGGAAACAGTTGATAATGAAAAGAGTATTCCGGCTAAGCAAAACATTATAATAAACATGGTAATCAACCCGCGAAGCAGCACAAATCCCTCTTCGCTGCTAGATGGCGAAGTATGACAACACTCACGCCGCTGCGCCGCATTATCAGTTTTCCCACGATGTAATATCCGCATCTTTCCCCTCCCCGCCTTCTCTGCCATCACGGCCAAACGAACGTATGGAATAAGGAAGCCCATGCTGCCCGGGTACCCTATACTCATAATCATTTCCCCAAGGATCTTTTGGAACAGGTCTCAGCAGATAAGGTCCATTCCACAAAGGACTCACAGGCTCTACTGTAGGCTTTTGCCACAAAGCCGAAAGCCCCTGCTCCATAGTCGGATAACGGCCATTGTCAATATAATATGACTCAAGAGCCACAGAAAATGCGCTTATCTGGCTTCTTGCTGTTGCGACCTTTGCCCTGTCAAGATTTTGTATTGCAACAAAACCAACAGAAGAGGTCAAAACAAGAATAATAGCTATGACAATCAATGTTTC
This sequence comes from Spirochaetota bacterium, assembly GCA_009786125.1. Classification (GTDB taxonomy): domain Bacteria; phylum Spirochaetota; class Spirochaetia; order CADAEX01; family CADAEX01; genus WQTU01. The sequence goes on along the minus strand of WQTU01000133.1, from coordinate 16,245 downwards.
CATAAATGTCCAGCCATCATCTGAACGTAAATTAATCTTTTTCATAACACCTTCCCATATAATGCGAATACAGGTAAAACAAACTGTATAACCAGAATAAATACAACAACTCCTATCAGCAAAATCAATATCGGTTCAATCATGTTCATCATTTTTTGCGTAGAGTTATTTATTGTATTTTGAAAATATTTTCTTATTTGCTCAAAGATATGCGAAACTTTTCCTGTGCGCTCCCCTACTGCTATCCAGGTGCCTACATAACTCGGAAACTCTTTGCACTTAAGAAAAGCATCGGACATCGCCTCGCCACGTTTTAAATCTTCATTTATAGCAATTATTGATTTTTTAAATGATCTGTTGCTCACAACTATTACAGACTCAGATAGGGCTTTACTTACATTGATTCCGGCTGCTGTAAGCATTTCCATTGCAAAAGCAAAGTTAAGTGTCTGAATGTAAGAGATAAAAGTTCCTATAAGCGGAATTTTTAAAATAAAATTATCGAATAACGAAGCAAATCTCTCGCTGGCTTTGTATAAAATAATTGCTGCAGCTATGCCTGACAAAAACATTATAAAAAGGCCAAAAAATATCCATAAAGAGTTATATATTCTCTCTATCTCAATACCAATATTATTATTCGCGCCTGAATTAAATACTAAAAAAATATCTGTCATTTTCGGAAGTATATACAGAACAATTGCAAAGCAGCCTATAATTGCCACAAACAATACAATCGCCGGATACATAAGCGCATTTATAATTTTATCCCTGATCGCCTTGCTAGATTGCAGATAACTGCTCATACGCTCAAAAACTTTTCCGACAGAACCTGTTTGTTCTCCCAGCCTTACAAGAGCCTGGTAAAGCGGCGAAAAAGAAGATGAATATATTTTTAAAAGAGAATTAAAAGAATCGCCGCGCTTCATTCCTTCCGCGAGACTTGCACACAGCTTTTTTACCTTGGCATTATCTGTTATTACTGCGCATAACTCTAAAGAATTTTGTAAATTCAAGCCTGCATTAAGCAGAGATGCCATTATATCTGTAAAAGCGCTGATAGTATCATGGTTAAAATGTTTTTTGGCTTTATAAACTTCTTTTTTGTTGATTTCATTAAAAGAGAGCAAAAAACCGTCAAGTTTGCCAAAAGAAGAGATAAGTTCATTCTCACCTGAAACTTCTTTTATAATTTCGCTCTTTCTCCCTGCGCCATTTGTAACAATACATTTATATAAAGGCATTAGAATAACACCTCCCGCTCAACTTCCTCGAAAGAGGTAATGCCTTCTGCAATTTTTTGCAGAGCATCGCGGGCAATAGGCTGCATACCACTTTTAATTGCATAGCTTTTAATTTCCGATGCGGGTTTTTGCAAAGCGATCATTTTTTCCACTTCTGCATCATTCGTAAATATTTCAGCAACTATAGTTCTTCCTTTATACCCCGTGTAATTACACATTGCACAGCCTTTTGCTGTAAACACAACATCGCTTTTAATATTATATTTCAGATACAATTGCTTAATTTTTTTATCAGCCTTATAAGATTTTATACATTCCTTGCAGAGCTTTCTAACAAGCCGCTGGGCAACAGAACAGCGCAACACCGCTGCTATAAGATACGGCTCCAAACCCATATCGCACAGCCTGCCTATGACAGAGATGCTGTCGTTCGTATGAAGTGTGGAAAGTATTAAATGCCCGGTTAATGATGATCGCAGCGCAAGCTCTGCAGTAACAGTATCCCTTATTTCTCCAACCATTATTACATTAGGGTCCTGCCTTAAAACTCTTCGCAGCATTCCGTCAAAAGTGAGATTAATCTCCTCGTTTATCTGCACCTGATTCACGCCAGGTATTATTTGCTCAACAGGATCTTCAATAGTAATTATTTTTAATTCATCGGAGCGCATAGTTCCTATAAGAGCATGAAGAGTTGTTGATTTCCCGCTGCCAGTAGGACCTGTAAGCAAGATAAGACCATGCGGGTATTTTGCATATTCTTTTATTTTTTCAAGATCGCTTTTGCAAAATCCAATCTCAGCCAAAGACAATATCTCTGTAGATTTATTAAAAAGCCTTAGCACTATCGACTCCCCTCTTGTTGTGGGAACCGTAGAAACGCGCAGGTCAACAGTAATTTCTTCGACAGACACAGTAAGCCGCCCATCCTGCGGCAGCCGCTGCTCCATTGTATTCATATTCGCCATTATTTTTATTCTGTTTGATATTGAATAAAAAAGATCTATATCCATTTTCTTTACTGTTTTAAGTATGCCGTCTATTCTGTATCTGATTCTCATATAGTTGCTTTGACACTCAATATGAATGTCAGATGCATTCAAACGAATTGCTTCAATGCAAATAGAATTAATAATATTCACAATCGGCGCATCGTGCGTTATATCATCAAGAACAAACTGGTCTGCATTTTTTGTTTTATTTGTTTCTTTTGCTACAACATTCGTTGTGTTACCGATAAATGCTGCGAACTCAGACTTGCTTACATTGTAAAATTTAGTTTTTTTCGGAAGATGAAATCCCTCCATATAGTCATAAACACTCTGGCTGCTTCCTTCCACAATGGCAACAGAGACCTGATTTTCATCTTCAGATATTTTTACTACCCCCATGTAACTCATAAACTCTCTGGGGTACTGCAACAAAGTGCCACCTGTGGGTATGGATGTTGCGCTCGGCGCAGCGACACGCGAATGCGGGTCGCGAAGAAGCGCAGGCTGAGTAGTTTCATCAAGACTAAAAATATTTTCCTTCAAAGATACAAACGGCTTTGCCACTATAAAACCTTTTTACGAAGTCCTTCGCAATATATACCGGTTAAAATATTCCTCGTTCCTTTTTTCAAAGTCAAAAAAACTATCCGTACTGCGCTGAATAAAAGGAACAATATATATAACCATTTCTGTAGTTTCTTCAGAAATAGTTGTATTGCGAAATAGCCTGCCAAGAAGAGGAACAGAGCCCAATACAGGAAAATTGTAATGGGCTTCTGTTTTTTCCACCTGCAAAAGCCCCCCAATAATTATAGGCGTTCCTGATTTTGTTCTAACCTGTGTATTTACAACCCGCTCAGATGTAGGCGGAGGATTCATTGCAGTAGTAGTAACCTGACCATTATCAGCCTGTTTGGAGATATCTGCCCGCACAGTCATAGTAATCATGCCATCTCCAGACACCCAGCCATTGATATTAAGAAACAAACCAGATGTAATCTCCCTCGTAATTCCAGTATATAACGGTCTTCCGGTTTCAGGATCAAGAGCAACATCCCTGTATCTAAAAGTGTTTTTGTTTTCAAATCTTATATCCTGACCCGATATCCCGTTCAGGGTTGTATCAGCAAGAACTCTTGCCTTATTCTCTCCTATTTGCATATTTAACTGGAGCGCAAGCTGATACCCAAATTTGTAGACAATATCAAAATTTATATTTAGCAGATTCGAAAAAGCGCCGGACAAAGTTCTTTGCGGATCAAGATCAGACTGCCCAAAGCTTGATTTATTTCCCAATGTAAGACTATCGCTCTTTTGATACTGTATTATCAAAAGCTGGTAACGTATCTGCGGCTTTGGTTTGTCAATTAGTTTTAAATCATCAAGAAAGTATTGCTTTTTCTCTTTCGCGCCTGTAAAAAAGATAAGCGTAGGATCTGCACTTACAACTACTTCCTCTCTGGAAACAGATGGAGGCAAAAATCTAAGCAGCTCCTCGCTTTTAATATAACGTAAATACACAGGAAAGCCGTGCGGCCGCTTATCTACCAGCCTGATATAATCTTTCATCCGAAGTTTCAGCTCATCACTAATCAAAGCTATAAATGCATTTGAGTTAGGAATAATCACAGGCGAACTCGATGCAAGTTCTCTTGGAAGAAGAGCTATAAAATCCTTTACATTAAGATGTTTAATTTCAAATCTGTTATAATACCTGCCCTCTACTGCTACATCTATAAGAGCCAGAAAATCCAAAATAGGATTTATCTCCTCTTGGCTTCCTGTAAGATATATGCTGTTGGTATTTGCATTATATTTTATAAAAGAAGAAGCGCCCAATTCATTTGGAAGCAAAGCTCCTACATCCATAACCGAAATATTCTGCATCTGCACAACAATAGTATCTTTGAGCTTTTTAAGAACATCTCTGCGCTGAATCTCAAATATATAATAGATTGAACCGATTTTTGCATAATCACAATTCCCCTGCTCCAGAACCAGACGAAGCAGCTCCTCAAATGTTTTATCTGTAAAATAGAGATTCTCAATATTGCTATCGACCCGCTGCAGCATTGAATATTCCTTGCCTGCTGTTCTAAACAACAATGCAAGAATCGCAGAAAAAGCGCCGCGCGGGATATTCATGGAGTACAAATCACCTCTGCGGGTAATAGCATTGCCTGCAAGTCTGCTGCTTGAAGCAGCGCCAACGCCGGCAGCTCTTCTCATATAATAACTGTTGTTTATATATTCAATAGAAAAATCAGGATACCTTCTTATGAGAATATCGAGAATATCAGGAATAGAAGTATCCAAAGAACGGATTGAAATAGTATCTCTTGGCAAAGCATCGTATATAATAGTAGTGTTGGTAATCCTTGAAAGCTCTCTTACTATTGCCTCAATATTTGCATCTTCGGCAAATACATTTAAGATCTCTGTATCAATACTATAATCTACAAAAATCCTTGAGACATAATAATTATTATCTATTTTCCTGTAAAACAGATAACAAGCTTCAAGAAATTGAGATAACGCCTCTTCAAATTCCATGTCGCTAAAATAAAAAGTGGCTGTTCCTGTTACAGTATCATCCACAATTACCGAGCGGCCGCCCATTTCCGCAAGAGCCATCAAAATATCAGTTATCCTCTGATTACGAAAATCAATCGCGCTAATTCTCTGTGCGTGCAACGGCGATGCCGCAACTATAATAAATACAAAGACAGCGATTTTAAACAAATACTTTTTCATAAACTACACAACCGCCTTATCACTATTGAGAAAATTGCACCGCCGGATAAAAAAGGCGCAAATGGAAGCTTTGTCCCCCTGTTCCATCCCCACAAATATTTTCCAGCAAGAAATAAAAGCAAACCGCTTACAGTAGCAAAAAGCATTGCAATATATATGCCCATAAACCCCAATCCATAAGAAAGTACTGCTGCAAATTTCACATCCCCAAAACCCATACTGCCAACAAAATAAAAAACAGCAAAGAACATTGCAAAAACTACTGCGCCCGACAACAAACCATGTAATACAAAACTATACCCATTAAGAAAATCAAAAACCACTAAAAAGAAAAATAAGACTGCTACTAATAGATCCGGAATACGATAAGTTTTTATATCTATGATACTAATAACAACAGAAATAATTATTATAGCCGCACTTTGCACGCCTGCAATTTTATCAACAAACTCCATCTGCCTCACCATTTTTATAACTGATATACAAACAAAAAAACTATAGCAAAAAATGCAAAATAAAGAATTAAAAATATTATTATTACCATACGAAAAGGTATGTTTATCAATCAAATATTTATTTTAAAAAAATTAAACAATTTCAATGCTTATTATTTAACAGAAACAGGCAAATTCTGTATTTTGATTCAATTTTTTTGAAAAATTATTAATTTTTTTCATTTTTTTTCTTTGGCGAGGAGGTAAACAACAGAGCTCTTATGACTACTTCCTAAAAAAGTGTTTTCCGGTAATCCTCGCAGGAAAACGCAAGCCATCAATCTCGATACAAGCGCTGTACTGCTGCCAAATTAAAGGTACTTCCAATTTCCCAACCTTAAAATCATAACTTGCTTTTTTCTGTACATTTTTACTTTACGAGAACAATAAGCATTTATATAATAGAGCAATGTTTAAAAAAATTATTGCAGCGCTTGTTTTTATCACATTAATACAGAACATATATGCGCAGGATATTGCAAGCCCATTTGAATGGCTTACAAACACCATCAGCAGAAACGATTCAATAGTAGTCGATTATCTTAACACCATAGACTTCGGGGAAAGAATAAGAGCCATACCCTATATTGCAAAGCGCGACGACAGAAATTTTTCGCTTTTACTGGATAATATATATTATCAGCGAGGCAATAATGTTCATGAAAACGAGTTTATTCTTTTTCTTATGCTCGACCATTTTTTTAATGATGAAGAATCTGTTAATGCATCCAGAGAATCTTTTCTTGCTATTTTAAAGAATATTTCCAATTACCAAAGCTCGACTTTACGAAAAATAATAATGGAAAAAACAGCGTTGCTTGATAACAGAAATGCAGAAACAGTTCTGCTAAGGCATGCTCTTTTTCTGCTGGAAGAAGGACAAAGAAACCGAGGAAGATTCAGCCCCGCAATGCTCGAGGAGAGCAGAATTTTCTTTATCTATTCAGCCAAAGTTAATTCGCCGGTGCTTAATGACTACAGGCAGGAAATCTACGTTACTGTTTCCAACATACCGGACAGCTTTCGGAATTAACAGCTCTAAACCATACGCCCTTGCCCTAAACATACCAAAGATCGGGAAAAGCACTATGTTTTGGCAAAACCCCGACCATTTGGTATGTTTAAAAAACTGCTCTTGCTTTTGTTTCATTTTCAATAAAAGGTATTACGTGCAAAGCACGCGCAAAGCGACCGCCAGGCAGCTTGTCTGCGGTTCTCGCTTCGTCGGTAAATAAATGATTTGATGTTTTGCATTCTCTCCATAAATACGGACAAGCACACTCTTTTTTTCTGAACAGCAAATTCACGATTGACTTTTTTGACTTGCCATGTTTATAAGAGGCAAAAAAGCCGCTTTTCTTCGATTGTTACCTTACCCGTTATCCGCCAAATTAGCATGCAAATCCTGAATAAAAACTTGATATTTTGCATCTGCAGTTTCCAGAAATTGTTCAAACTTGAGTTTTTCCTGTGCTATTAAAAATTCCTCTTTTTATTAAAGTAAAAATATATCATTGGAATTATTGAAAACAGTATCCAATGTCCGGAATATAATCTTAAAACATGGAATTTTTGCATGAAGTATTCGGCTTGGGTTATTTCCGTTATTTCCCCTTTGCGATTTAATACATATTTTCCGTCAATTATTTCCGGTACGCCATTGATGACATGCAGAAAGAGCGTTGCAAAAAAGTTAATAAAAGCGTACAGAAATACTATGCCTATAATAGCATAAATAAAATTATTTCCATTCGGTATCAATATTCTTAAAATTGATAAATATGGATTTTTTGATTTTATTGATATATTCGTGAAATTATTTTTCCTTTGTAATACCATTATTGCAAAAGGGATAAAAATTAAAATATGAATTATAAAAACCAAAGAATATGCACCATAATACTCGTTTAAAAAATATGTGCTGCCATGTACAATTATGCTAATAATTGCTAAAAGCAAAGAAAAATAAAAAAATATAACGTTCTTATTCATATATGGGTTCTCTCATTATCATAATGCCATATCCATTCATTAAGATCAACAAGTACAAGATGCAGGGTGACTGCGTATTAAGCTGACAGAAAGCCATTGAATTAACGCGAATCGGCAGTACCGGAGGAGAACCGGCTTACAATGCCGTTTTTACGGATCACATGATGCAAGGGATAAACGGAATCGAAACGACAAACACAATTCGCGCTCTTTGTCTTTGAGTATGCGCAGAATATTCCAATCATACTCTTACAGCCAGCACAGTCTACGGAATAGAAAGTATTTTTTACGCCAATGAGTTTTCAGGCTTTACAGGCAAGCCAATAGATATCAGGCAGCTTGATTCAATAGTTCGCAATATGGGTAAAAAACACACAAACTGAGTAACCCTTGCGGCAAAGTATGCCAAGATAAATTTTATATGGGTTTAACTTTAGTAAAATTTTGAATTTTTAAGTAACAAAATAAGACAAAAATTGTTCTTGTACATATAGCAAATAATTATTAAACTCCAAGGATATAATGAAACAGTTGCCATATTTTTTAAAAGCTTTAGCCTTTTTAATATTCATCTCGTGTATTAATACAGAAAATAAACTTAATGAAGATATTGCTTCAATTACCGGCACTTACTTTCAGCCAACAAAAATAACTTTTCGAGGGTTCATTAACAGTGAATATGAATTTACCCGTCAGATTTATTATAGTGACTGTTTTTTTTACACCTCTAGTTACATCTATAACCATGATCTTGCAAGATTATCTTTGCTGCTGGCGCTGGCATCAGCTTCTGCAGTTGAAAGCGATGCATATTGGGGTGCCAATGGTCTAAACCCCGAAGATACTTTTGGAAGAGATGCGAATTTAAGAAATGCTCTTCAAAACCTGGGTTTTACAAATTACACCCCTAATAATTACAATATTTCCTTGAATAACAGCGAAAGCAAAGTTGCTTTTTCTATAGCAGAAAGAAAACTGTTTATCGGCGGCAAAGTCCATACACTGCTTGCTGTAGTAATTCGCGGCAGAAAATACGGAGCGCAATGGGCAAATAATTTTTATGTAGGTAACAACGGGAAATACCACGAAGGCTTTTACAGAGCTTCGCTGGATGTATTGTCAGGGATAAATAGTTTTATAGCGAATAACGCAATAAAAAAGCCTGTAAAAATATGGATAACCGGATTCAGCAGAGGCGGAGCTGTTGCCAATTTAACTGCTGCTGCATTAAATACTAAGTTCGATCCTCATAATATTTTTGCTTATGTTTTTGCTGCACCAAATAATATTATTTTTAACGATGATGCTGACAGAAGTTTGCATAATAACATATTTAATATTATTCACCCATCAGACATAATTCATATTTTTCCCTTGCGGCAATGGAATTTTTCAAGATACGGTGTTAATCTGTTTTTTCCCGCTGGAAACAATATACCGCCCGAACTAACTGAAAGAGTTAACCAAATATACCGTGAATTAGTTGGCGAAGATTATCCATTCATTATGTTTCCCGATACTCTTGAAATTGTTGAGTGGCTGCTCAACGAATTAGCGCCCTCAACTGAAATATGGGTAAACAGATGGCAAAATATTCTAAAAGCATATGCCAAGCTTCGTTTTAACAGAATTGAAGTTCAAACAGACGATACTTATATTAGTTGGGAGGCTGGTAATATTACTGATCGATTTATTCATGTCTTTGGCGCAGAGAATCTTTCCAGCTTCCATGAACTAATACCTTTAATCATGCAAGAAAACAATTTTGACAACAATATTTTGGCGCATATAAATGTTTTTTTATCAATTGCCAGAATGAATAACATGAATATCCTGGAAATGTTCAGATTTATCAGAAGAGTAACAACAGCAATGAATTTTATAAGAGCATCGTTATCTGTATATATTGATACAGGTCACATTAACGCCATAATAGCCGCCCATTTCCCGGAAGTTTATTACGCGTGGATGTTTGCTTTGGACTCACAAGATATGAATTCTAAAACTCTTTGAACGAATCCACAAGAATTGTAACAGGTCCGTCGTTTACATACTCTACTTCCATTAACGCGCCGAACTCGCCTGTTTCTGTTTTAAGAGAACTGCTTCGAATTATTTCCACAACTTTTTTGTAATAGAGACACCCTTTTTCCGGCGCAGCTGCATCGTTATACGAAGGTCTTCTGCCTTTGCGAGTATCTCCGTAAAGCGTAAACTGGGAGACAACAAGCACTTCGCCTTTTATATCCAAAACCGAGAGATTCATCCTGCCTTCTGAATCGTCAAATATTCTAAGATTCAATATTTTGTCTGCAATATAACTGCAATCCTGCTCAGTATCATTAATATGCACGCCAAGAAAAACAACAACCCCATTCCCTATTTTGCCAGCAATTTTGCCCGGGGAAGAAGCGCCATCGTTAACTCTTACAGATGCGTTACTAACTCTTTGGATAACAGCCCTCATCGAATATGATTCCTTAGCGATATAGCTCTTAGCCTAAAAGGTTCACCGTCTTCGATTATAAGCTGCCCTAAAATATCGTAGGTAAACTGTTCATCCAGAACAACAGGGAAGTCTATTGTAACATTTATTATTCCTTCGATTATTCTTCCTGTCTCAAATCCAACAAGAAAATCGCAAGATACGCTATCTTCGAATATTCGTATATTAGCTATTCTGCCTGACCATTTTACATAACAGTTATTATATAAATATGGTCTTTCTGCTACCATTCTGTAAGTTATTGTATTTCTGAAATGCCTGAAGTCCGGCTCTCTAAGATAGCTGTCAAGAAGCCGCGCTCTTTCTTTTACAGCTTCTGAGGCATTGGAATTTAAAAGTTTATTTATATTTATTCTTGCTTCGTTATAGCGGCTGTTAAAAAAATGATTTTTTGCAGCCTCAAATATCGAAACAATTTCCCTTGGCTGGAGCTCAATTCTGAATTCTCCTGGAGCCACAAGATCGCTCATATTTCTGCTTATTGCAAGCTCCGGAAAATGAGTTCTTGATCTGTTCATATTTTCCAATACATGGCTAGATGCAAAAAAAAGCGATGTTAAAACTGCGAGAGTAATAAAAGCAACTTTTGCATAACGAAAAAAACTGTTTAGTTTTACTCTGTTTAAATGCGGCAAAAAATTATGAAGATTTTTTTCAAGGAAATCTTCGGGGAATTTTTCAAACGTTTCTGATTTTCTTAAAATATCGAGGGATTTTTTTGCGCATTTATTTTCCGGATCTTTGTCGAGAATATCAAGCCATATTCTTATAGCTTCGGTTGGCTGCCGATGTTTTAGATGAACAACCGCAAGCCCAAGCATTTGATCAGAATTAGGGTGTATCTGAAGCGCTCTTCGCAAGTAGGAATTAGCTCCGCTAAAATCACCAAGAAAAAGACACGACATACCCAGATAGTAGTAAAATTTTTCATTTTCCCTGTATCTGTAGACTTCTGGTTCGAGCAATCTGATTACATCAGAATATTTTCCATGTTTAAAATGCGTTTCAGCTTTTTTAAAATTTTTATTCATTTTGCAAGAAATGCCTCAATCAATATATCCAAAATTGCTATAAACCGGAGCCCCCGGCTCTGATTAACATAGCTTCTTTTTTAGGGTCATCAGCATCAAAAAAAGCAGAAGCAGTTACAAGAACATCTGCCCCAAAGTTTATAAGCTCTCCAGATGTTTTGCTGCTAACACCGCCGTCTACAAATATTTCAAATGAAAGATTTTGAGATTTTCGTATAACATCCAATTCCTTGATTTTTCTTATAGACGAGTGAATGATTTTCTGACCTGAAAACCCCGGATTTACAGTCATAATCTGGACAAAGTCAACAATATCTATTATTTCTGAAAGAGCTGCCACAGGCGTCGAAGGAACAATAGATATGCCAGCCCGCGCCCCGCCTGCTTTTATAACATTCAGCGTCCTGTTTACATGAATATCTGCTTCCAGATGAAACGAAATTGCGTCTGCGCCTGCTTTAAGATAATCATCAATAAAAATAGCAGGATTATTGACCATAAGGTGTACATCTATAGGTAATTTTGTGATTTTTCTAAGATCCGCCGCAAATTTATTCCCAAATGTAAGCTGGGGAACAAAATGACCATCCATCACATCAATATGAATATAATCTACCCCGGAATCTTCGCATATTCTGACTGCTTTGTCAACTTTTGTTAAATCTGCCCGCAAAACCGAGGCTGAAATTTGCACTTTTCTGCTTGTTAACATACTTAAAACTATCAAATTATTTTTATTAAAGCAATTAAAAAATAAGCTCAATTGACTATTTCGTTATGACAAGTATAATATAATAGTAAACTATGGATAAAAGTATAACTGATGTAAAAGAGAGTATTGCATCATTATTGCAAATTGCCAGAGATAATTTAAAGACTGGTGATTTTGAAAAAGCTAAAGTTGAGATAGAAAAGGCATTTTCTATTGATTACAATGAACAATTTGTCATAAATGGGCTTAAATTTGCCAATTTCTGGATCGAAAGAAAGATGCGTTTCCAGACTGTAGAAGGCCATTATGAACGAGGCAGTTATCTTTTTCGGCAATGGAAAGCTTTTATAGCATTTTTGGAAAAATTTGACAAAGCAGATGATGAGCTAACAATTTATGCAATAAAATACTGGGTCTTTAATCAGGCTCTTCATCACTATAATCAGCTATATGAAAATGGAGCTGATGATCTTGAAATATTAACGAAGATTGGGTTGTGTTACAAGAATTTAGGCGACTACTGCCGCGCTCTTGAATTTCTTGAAACAGTAATGCAATCAAAAACAGAAGATGCAGAGCTTATAGCAGAAGTTGCAGATTGCTATGCATTTATTGATGAAGTAAAAGCATCAAAAATATTCTTCAGGGAGGCGTTTTTTATTGATCCGCAAAGCATAGATATTTACTCTCTTGAGTCTCTTCTTATAAAAAAACTTATTGGAAGAGTAAAGTCGCTTGGATTTAATGATAAGCTTCTAAAAGAATGGATTCCTGTTTATGGAGTGCTATATGGTGTTTTTAATGTAAAAAGAGAGCTAAAAGTGCTTGAGCTTGGAAAGCTCAAGCAATCAATAAGCGCTCTTGAGCATCAGTTTGATGAAGATTTGCAAAACAGGGAAACTACAATTCCCAGGCTTTTAAACAGATACTTTTGGCTTATTGATTATTATATAAGCACGAATGACAGCAAAGACAGGATTGAAGATGTTTTAAGGAAAATAAATAAAATTAATCCTTCTGTTTATGAGCTTTATTCAAACTGAAAGGTTTGTTATGGATATTATCGTAATATAAATTTCTGGAGAAAAAAATGAGTTCAAATTTGGTTGAAAAAATAGGTCAGATGCTTAATGAGGAAAAATGGACGCGTGCAACTATAAAAAGTTATTCTATAAATAATTTTAAAGACCTTAACCACTTAATAAAGGATTCTGATAATGATGAATCCTTGCAGGAAGTGCTTAAGTTGTGCGAAGAGCATTTGGTTCATTCAAAAAACAGCATTATTGCGCTTTATATTTCCGGAGTTCTTTTACTTGCCAAACATGTTATTGATGATTCAAACCTTTTAGTTTTGATCAATATTTTTTCTGATAATCACAAATGGAATATTGTTGAATATCTTTGCGAAAGGATTCTCGACTATGGAGAAAATAAGACTGCTCTCAGAATGCTTGCAGAATGTTATGCAAATGAAGGCGAAAATGACAAAAAAATTGCTGCATGGGAAAGGCTTATAAAAGTTGATTATGATGAGACCGAAATTCTAAAGCAGCTTGCGGAAAAAAACGAAGCTGAGGGCAATACTGCAAAAGCCATAGATTATTATAAAAAAGCAATTCACAGATATGCAAATAAAAAACAATTTCCTGCTGTTAAGGAATTGTGGACAAAACTTATTGAATATTGTCCTGATGAGATCGACTTCTTTTATCATTTAACCAAAAAAGTAACAAAAAACATAGGCGAAGAGAGAGCATGTCAGCTTCTTGAAGAGTTTTATGAACACTATAAAAAGAGAGAAAACTGGAATTATGCTATAGATATTTTAAAGCATATACTTACCTTTGAGCCTGCAAACAGCGAGATGAGAAGCGAGATAATATACTGCTTTACGCAAAAATACAGCTATCACAGCCAGGTTGCGGAATATATAAAAATTTCAAACCTTTCCCAAAAATGGAGAAATATTCACGAAGCTATTGCAGATTTTGAAAAACATATTTCTTTTGAAACAAATAATTTTGTGTTTCACAAATCCTGGGGAATGGGCAAAATTACAGATATTAAAGGCGATAATGTTGTAATTAACTTTTTAAAGCAAAAGAGACATACTATGTCTCTAAAAATGGCTATAAATGCCCTTACAATGCTTGGAAAAGAGCATTTCTGGGTTTACAAAAGCACCAAGAAGAAAGATGAGCTAAGGAATATGGTAAAAACTGATATTCCCTGGACTCTTAAAACAATTATAAAAAGCTTTGGTAATTCTGCAGATATAAAGAGAATCAAAAGCGAACTTGTTCCAGGTATTCTTACGCCAAACGAATGGACATCATGGAGCAATGAAGCAAGAAAAATTCTAAAAACAAATGCAGATTTCGGGAATCTTCCGGATAAGGCAGATTTTTTTGTTGTAAGAGACAAACCTATTACTTTTGAAGAAAAAGCATATAACAATTTTAAAGCAGAAACAGATTTTTTTGATAAATTAAAAACACTTCTTGATTTTGTTGATGAGGTTTCGATTGAATCAGATTATTTTCCTGAAATGTTTCAATATTTTACAAATTATCTGAAGTCTTATAATTCACCGAATGAACAGGTTGTTTGCAGCTATCTTCTTGCTGACCAGATTGTTTCAAAATTTCCGCATATTAATCCGGGAACCAATGTAAAATTCAATGATCTTATTAATAACATAAATGATATCCCTGCCCTCTTTGCAAAAATTACAGATTCTGATCTTAAAAAGCTTTTTCTTGATAAAGTAAGAACGCATGATAAAAACTGGTCTGCAATTTATCTTGAAATATTTCCGCAATATCTTAACAAAAGCGTTATTGATGCGTTAATTACAGAAGGGTATAAGGATAAAGTAACAAAACTTGTAAAAACAATATATGAAAACTTTAAAGAATACCGGGAAAGTTTTATCTGGATTTTAAAAAATGCAGAAGAATATCCTATTTTTGAAAAAGCATCGCAAGGAGAAGAAAAAGTTCTTGTTAGTGCAACCCATCTTCTTGATATTACATACAGGGAAATTGTTAACAAAAGAAATGTAAATAATAATAAAAAGATTAATAAGCAACTCAATAATTATCTGTTTAAGGATAAAAAGCTTGAAAACTTTATCCTGGATGCTGATAAAAACGTAATTATAAGAATGATTTCTCTTATAGATGGCATAAAAGGCGTAGACCCCGCATTAAAGATCGAAATCAAGAAAAAAATTAAAAATATCCATCCTGATATTAAATTTATTGGAATTGAAGAAGAGATTGATGTTGTATCCCGCGGTCTTATTGTTACTGCAGCAAGCCTTGAAAACAAGAAAAAAGAGCTTAAACATATTCTTGAAGTTGAAATTCCAAATAACTCAAAAGAAATTGGCGAGGCAATAGCTCTTGGAGACTTAAAAGAAAATGCCGAATATAAAGCTGGAAAGGAAAAACAGGAATTACTTAACGTAACAATAGGGAAACTAAAAGAAGAAATAGAAAAATGTTATGTATTTGACCCTGCAGCAGTCAATACCAACAAAGTCTCTTTTGGCACAAAAATTACATTGTTTAATAATGAAACAAACTCAAAAGAAGTATATACTATACTTGGACCATGGGAATCTTCACCTGAGGAAAATATTATCTCCTACATGGCTCCTTTTGGAAGCGCATTATTAAATGCAAAAGTAAATGAAGATTTAAACTTTACAATAAATGACCGAGATTATAACTATACTGTAAAAAAGATAACAAAATCAGGACATATATAGAATGAAAAAAAGCTTTCTACTTTTAGTCTTATTAATGGCAGGATTCTTATTTGTTTTTCCTTCACAAGTTGAAGCAACTCCTGTTGATATGGTTATACTTCTAGATACATCATGGAGTGTACTACCTTCTTTTAAGGGTATGTTAAATTTTATAGAAATGGATATTATTTCCGAATATCTGAGATTTGGCGATACTTTACATTTTATAACTTTCGATGAGAAGCCGTATCTTGTTTTTTCCAGGCAAATTAATAATAGAAATGATTTTGAGTTTGTTATAAATCATCTTTCGTTACTACACCCGTTTGGAAATTTTACAGACATTATTGCTGCTGTAAAATTTCTTAGAGAATATGTTTCAGGTATTTCAAGAAATTCAGCGAAGAAAATTATAATTTTAACTGATGGTGTACATAATCCATCTTATGAAAGCCCATACGAGTCAGTTATTTGCCCCAGAACAGGAGTAAACCTTTTTGAAAGAGAAGTTGAAGAACTTGAAAGAGCTAATTGGAAAGTAAGAATTGTACTAGTGCCTGGCGATGGTCAGCGTGAATCTACAACCTCAAGGGGGACAAGCAGAATATCAGCACCAGCAGAGCCGAGAACCGCTGCAGCGCAGCAGAACCAGGCTCCGGCACATGGTCAACCCGCAACGCCTGCCCAACCAGCAGCGCCTGGAACCACTTTTGTGCAGAACCAGCCCCCTGTACCAACACCAGTTATGCCAACAACATATCCC
>WQTU01000132.1 GCA_009786125.1 Spirochaetota bacterium | reverse complement strand
ACTCATTATAGGATAAAGAGTTAGCAGATAGTATGTGAAATCTAAGCATTTTGTAATTCCTTATGTTGTAATGAGATAACTTTTTTCATGCGTTTGCCGTGGAGATCGCATTGCCTTGTGTTGATTCTTTAGAACTTTTGATATAGCATTAAGTTTCTATGTAAATTGATTGTACTCAAAATTATTTGATTGTTCTTCTGTGTTTTTGGATAAACATTAAACTAGGGAGAAATATATGATTGATATTGGATACAATATTTTAGGTGAAGCGGCAAAGAAAAAAGTTCATTTCTACAATAATGCTAAAACTGCTTATTTTATTTCCTCTGTACTTGCAGGAGTATATGTAGGAGTTTGTATGATTCTTATTCTCGCTATGGCCGGATTGTTCGGCGATTTTGCGGGTTTAAAGATTCTACAGGGTGCCAGCTTCGCAGCAGCTTTAAGCCTCGTGGTTTTTGCAGGAGCAGAGCTTTTTACAGGCAATGTCTTTGTTATGACAGCAGGGCTCTGCTTAAAAACAGTTAAACCAAAAGATGCCATAGGGCTTTGTGCCTACTGTTATCTGGGCAATCTGGCAGGTTCTATATTTATCGCAGCGCTTTTTTTAGGGACAGGTTATTTACAAGGCAAGGTTGTATACGAAGCAGCCATTGCAATATACGCCAAAACAGATCCTGCTTTTATTGCGCTTTTTTTTCGCGGTATACTATGTAATTTGCTGGTTTGTGCAGCAGTATGGATTGTGTACAGAATGCACAGCGAAAGCGGAAAACTCATAATCATTTTTTGGTGTATTTATTTATTCGTTGTCAGCGGGTTTGAACACTCTATAGCCAATATGAGCTTGTTTAGCCTGGGAGCAATGGCAGGCAGCGGGCTAATAGCCATTCCGCCAATGCTAATAAACTTGGCAGCTACTACTGTAGGCAATATTGTCGGCGGAGTATTACTTGCCTTGGCTTACTGGGCTATTGCAAGAAAAACAAGTTAACCAGAGAATAATCATTTTTTCTCGTTTTTCCCATTCTTTCCATGCAGGGTATCAAGCCAGCGAATAAACTCCTTGATTACAGCATCATAAAGTTTATCGCCGAGAACCATGTCTTCGATCCCTGCATCTATGCTTGGATTATCATTTATTTCTATAACCTGCGGCTTTCCATCAATCACTTTAATATCAACCCCATATAATCCATGCCCTATTAATCCCGTAGCTTTGCGCGCAACATCAATAACTTTTTTAGGCGAATCAGAAACTGCAAGAGTATCAGCAAGACCTGATTCATCATCTGTTCCCTTGCTCGCATGATTATATATTTGCCAGTGCGCCTTTGCCATATGGTATCTGCAAACAAAAAGAGGCTGATCATTAAGCACACAAACACGCCAGTCAAAATCTGTTGGAATAAATGCCTGAACCAAAAGGAGCGCCGACTTTTTAAAAAGTTTGGGCAGCGCGCTTTCAAACTCCTGCTTTGTATCATACTTAAAAACACCAAGAGAAAAAGAGCTGTCCGGAGTTTTTAGAACACAGGGGAATCCAATCTCTTTTTCCACCCGCTCGATATTGTTTTGACTTATTATTACAGTCGGCGGAGTCGGAATTTTATTTTTTTGAAGAACCTCTGTAAGATATATCTTATTTGTACACCGCAAAATCGATATGGGATCATCAATAACCACAAGCCCCGAAGACTCTGCCCTGCGCGCAAACCTGTATGTATAGTGATTCACAGCCGTAGTGTCTCTTATAAAAAGAGCATCAAACCTGTTAAGCTGGGCAATATCATTGCTTGTTATAATCTCAACCCTTACTCCGTTTTTATCAGCAGACTTCATAAACTTGTCAATTGCTTCTTTATTTGAAGGAGAGTTTTCTTCGCCCTCTGTTCTTAAAATTGCCAAGTCGTATTTATAAGTAGCGGAATCTTTATGATTTTTTGCAGACTTCCTTCCCACATAATCAATTATTCTCTGAACAGCAAAGTTAATATGGTTTTCCGGAATATCTTTTATTGTAATAAGGCTGATGGAATCAAGCTGCCATCTGTTTTTAACTTTATGAAAGCTTGCTTTAAAAAAAGGCAGCGGAAAAACATTGTAAATCATATTGGAGAGCCTGTTGTGGCTGTTGCTGGCATTTCTTCCAAAATAGATATTTAGCTCATAGTTTTCACCCTGCACCTGAGCAAGGCTCTTTTGTATCTGAATATCAAGATCGTGCGATGCCCGTTTAATTATGAGGCTCTGTTTTAGATCTTGGGTTGCTTTTACAGAAGGAATCGGATAATGTCCCCTTGCAGCAGCAATAAGAGATACATAATATCCTATTGTCTGATACTTATAAGATCTGCATAAATTAAGCACTTTAATTTTTTTAATATCACTGAACGCTGCATCAGTTACATAGTCGTTGGCTTTAACAATCTTCACGCCAGGAATATTTAATTTCCAATTTGATGGTTTTTCAAGAACCACTATAGTATTCATAATAATCCTTATACAAATACATAATCAAAATTATAAATTTATTTATATAACAGCGCTTGTCAACCTTATATTGCAAATATATTTTTTTCGCATTTGGCTAGCTGGCCAAATGACCTTATGGCTTGCGACTGTTACGCTTCGCCTAAAAGACGGCTCGCGTACCAGCCTCCAGCCTTCCGAATAGTGGCTATCACCAGTTTAAGCAAATAGCCATAAAGCCGCTCATGATAACATGGTTAGCGGACTGAGCTAAGGCGTTGTCTCTTTTTCGATTTTTTCAAGATATTTTACAGCTTCGGGGAAGCTATCTCCGCACATCTCTTTTGTAGGCCGCAGCGATACGCAAACCTTCGGACGCTCTTTTTTCCCAAAGAGCAAGCACATATTGTTTATATCCAGATTTACACATCTTATTCCCGCAGGCTTGCCCTCTTTCATTCCAGGAATCGGCGAGGATATTGAAATTGCTATGCAACATGCTCCGCAGCCTGGTCTGCATTTGAATTTATTGGTTTCCGGGCTCTCACTTCTTGAAAATAGCATTGATTCCTTCAAACATTTTCAGTCTTTTTTCTTTATCATCAGTCACAGCATTTTGCATGGAATCTTTCAGCAAATTCGCAGGAAGTTCAAGAAGAAAGCGCGAGGGCGTTGCTTGTATTATATCCCGCATATGCCTTCTCTGCCTGCACGACGTAATATAGAGTTTGTTTCGCGCCCTTGTTATTGCAACATAAAAAAGCCTTCTTTCTTCTTCTATGTTAGTTTCGTTTTCCTCAATCGCGCGCGCGTGCGGTATAATTGCATCTTCTATGCCGGCAAGAAAAACAACATCAAACTCAAGACCTTTTGCAGCATGAATAGTCATAAGATTTACCTTGCCCTCTTCGTTATCTTCGATATCATCGCGCGTTACAAGCGTTATCCTGTTTAAATATTGATATATGTCCGGCTTGATATTGTCCGGGTCTGTTTCCCAGCGTTCCAAAAGCTCTGTAAAGATTTGCACATTTTTATATTTCCACTTTGCAAGCTTTTCGTTTTTCTGATACTCATTTACAAGATACCCCCAGTAATCAATACTGGAAACAAACTCCTCAAGCGTTTTCGCCATTGTTTTCCCGGACAAAAATCTCGACTTAAAAAAGTTTATTAAGGTTAAAAACTCCTGCAGCGTTGTTTTTGCCTTGTCGCCCAACGCCGCATCAGATGCAGAAAAAATTGCGCTTATGGCAGAGAAAAGCGAACATTTTTTAGCCTCTGCAATCGAATTAATATATTCAATAGATTTTTTTCCTATACCGCGGCGCGGAGTATTAATAATTCTAAGAAGATTTACGTCGTCTTCCGGGTTTGTCATAACCCTTAGGTAAGCTATAATATCTTTTACTTCCGAACGCTGAAAAAAACTTGTGCCGCCCGATACCTTGTAAGGTATTCCTGCCTCAAGCAGAGAGTCTTCTATAGATGCACCAAGGCTGTTTGTTCGCATGAGTATACCAAAATTATGGTACGGGACGCCATCTTTCTTTTTTAGAAAGTTTATCATATCTGCAATAAACTCACTCTCTTTTGCTTCATTCTCAGGATATGAAATTTCAATCAAATTTCCGCTCTCTATCCCTGTCCAGAGTTCTTTGGCTTTTCTGTTTTTATTGTTGGAGATTAGCGTATTGGCAGCTTCCAGAATATTTCCTGTAGACCTGTAATTCTGCTCCAGCTTAATTTCAGTAACTTCGGGAAAATCCTGCTCAAACTGCAATATATTTGAATAATCCGCGCCTCGCCACGAATAGATAGACTGATCATCGTCGCCCACAACACAAATATTGCGCGTTTTTTCTGCAAGAAGTTTTACAAGATCATATTGAATCCTTGATGTATCCTGAAACTCATCTACCATTATATATTTGAATTGCGCTCTGTATTTTTCGAGAACAGTTGGGTGCTCTAAAAATATTTTAAGAGGGAGCGTAATAAGATCGTCAAAATCAACTGCGTTATAAACCTTTAAATGCTCTATATATTCTTCATAAATATTTTTAAAAGGCGCTGTTGTACTGTTCCACTTTGCAAGCCCTGTTTTTATTAAGGAAAAAAGAGAAGAGAGAGAGTAAAGGTCGAGGCTGTTGGGGTCAACTTTTAGCTCCCTTGCAGTATTTTTTATAAGAGCTATTTTATCAGACTGATCATAAATGCTAAAATTTGTTCTGTACCCAAGGGCCTCAATATCTTCGCGAAGTATCCTGGCTCCAAATGCATGAAATGTGGAAACAGTAAGGCTTGTTAATTTTTTGCCTGTAATTTTTTTTACCCGCTCGGACATCTCTCTTGCTGCTTTGTTTGTAAAAGTTAAAGCAAGAATCGAAGACTGGGAAATGCCTTTATTAAGCATATAAGCCATTCTGTGGGTAATTGTTCTGGTTTTCCCGGATCCCGCGCCGGCAATTATAAGCAGGGGACCTGATATTGTAGTAACGGTCTTGTATTGCTTCGGATTAAGTTCTTTTTTTAATTTTTCTGTGAATGCGGTTGTGGTTGCTGTCAAGTTCTAAACCTTTATTTAATAACTATTGCTTTGTCCGGACATACTTCATGGCAGCAGTAACAGTTTATACATTTTTTATAATCAATTACTATTTTTTCCCTTGATTCTTTCGGAAAATATTCCATTGCTGCGATTGGACATATTTCAATACAGTTATTGCACTTTATACATTTTTTGTGATTTATAACAGGCTTTTTTACAACTGTTTTTCTTAAAATCTTATACAAAAAGGAAGGCAATCTGCTGCGAAACATTGTTATATCATTTAGAATTTTGATTTTTTTAAAATCAGGAATTTTTACATCTTCAATTTTTTCACCTAATGTCTCAAAGCCGGTAATATTTTCAAGCCACTCTTTTGTATTCAGAGCTTCGGCTATGACAGGAATTTTTTCTGGTTTATAGCCCATAATAGATGCAGCAGTTATATCGAGCGCAAGTATATTATTAGATGCAATAACCAAACCCACATGCCTGGGGTCTCCGCTGCCCGGCCCAGGACCCTCCATTGCCGTTACTGCATCCATAATTGCAAAAGCCGGCTTTACGCAAAGATTAAGGTCTGCAACCATTTTTGAAAAAAGCGCCCGCTTCTGAAAGCGCAAATGAAAAGCAGCCTTTTGCAAGCCTGGAACCAGCCCAAAAAGATTCTTCATCGCGCCTGTGTAGTAAAGAAGCTGATGCGTCTTCATCTTCGGAAGCGATACAATAATATCTGCTTTCTGTACAACAGGCGCCAGGTTAAAGCTTTTTACAAGCGCTCCCCTGGGGTTCTTTATTTCCACAGAGTCGGAGAAATCTTCCCACTCCCCGCCTGCTTCCAGTACAGCCTGCATTATCCCGGATTTTTTGCCTGCAAAACTGCTGCTCTGGTATCCCGGCGAATCGCCTACAATAATTTTTTCTGCCCCAAGTTCTTTGATGCACAGGATGCATTGCTTTACAAATTCCGGGTGAGTTGTTACAGCTTTCTCAGGCGCTGCGCCCGAGAGAATATTGGGCTTTAATAGAACTGTTTTGCCCCTAACATCTATAGCCTGCGAAAGGGATATCGCTTTTTTAATAGAATCATAAAGTTCTGTTGGAGCATAAGAACCGCATTTTACAATTGCAACTTTATCTTTCATACATGATATTATGCAAATTATTCACAATGAGTCCACAGCTTTACC
Source organism: Spirochaetota bacterium (assembly GCA_009786125.1). Taxonomy (GTDB): domain Bacteria; phylum Spirochaetota; class Spirochaetia; order CADAEX01; family CADAEX01; genus WQTU01. The sequence continues at coordinate 39,217 of WQTU01000132.1, read as the reverse complement.
AAAATCAGAAAAATCAGCGGCTAAAAGCGACAGAGAAACAATCCATACTTTTGGCGTATATCAGCGCTCGTGCGAACCATTAGGACTGTGCGGACACCTCATGCCTGTATCTGTTGAACCGCAATATTTACATTTATTACTGCCGCTGCCGTGAATATGCTTCCTTGTTGGCGTTTGGAGGCAGCCATTACCATAAGACCTTGAGCCGCAGTATATACAGCGCCTTTCGTCATGATTATGCTGATGAAGTCCATTATTACTCTTAGGACAGCCTGGACCATAAGCAGAAGAACCGCAAAAAACACATTTTGTTGCCATATTTATTATCCTCTTGAAAAAACTATTTCTGATTATTATATTATCGACTACTATAGCTCTTTTCTATAGCATCATAAATCCAGGATGTTGAAGAGAATCATTGAGTAATGTGCAGGTTGTCGGGTGTCCTACTTGTTTATGAGTTCGGACAGGTCAGGAAAATGCGGTATTTTTTAGCAAAAAACCGACCATCGATATGTTTTTGTTACAGGCTTACTCCGCGCCAGTGACGCGGAGTAAAAACTTATCCAAAATCAATTACATTGAGGCTGCAAGATTTCGGATATTTTGAGCAGCTTCAACCTGCCCTTTTCGCTCATAGAGATCCGCAATTTCATTGTAGTATGCCTTAAGTCTATTTCTGGTACCTGCGTTCCCCCAGTTTCTTGCAAGATCAGGAATAGTAAGCCTCATACCAGGCGAAATTCGCTCCGGATCACTTACAACTTGTCTTGAAGCCAGCATAATTAGCGGAAAGTGATACTTATTGTTGTAATAATTTCTAGCAATAACTGATAGGGTTTCACCCCTGGCAACAACATGAGTCCTTGCACCTTCGAGAATTAGATCTCCATAGTATCTGACATAAATTTCTTGGTATTCAGCATCAATTTCTTGCTGGACTTGAGTTTGTGGCGGCGGTGCGGCTGCACAGCCCAAAATAATAATTATACTCACCATCAATGCCAAAACAAAAAGAAGTTTCCTCATTTTTAGTCTCCTGTAAATCCTTTTTTAAGGCTAAAATAGCCCTAAAAATACTATATCACAATTATTTAAAAAAATGTTCAATATTTTTTATAAATTTTTTAATAAATTTGCGATTATTTCAATATTTTTTATAAATTTTTTAATAAATTTGCGATTATTTCAATATTTTTTATAAATTTTTTAATAAATTTGCGGTTATTTCAATATTTTTTTAATATCAAGCGCTTTAAAGATACCTCGCATCAGCCGCCTGCAGATAATTTGACAATAACAGCAAAGAATATTGGACCTGCGCCATTGTTTCTATCAGGCATAATATAGTACCCAAATTCAGTTTTTTCTGCTTCGATTTCAGAACCAAATATTTCATCCCTGCTTTCAATGGACTCAACTTCAAAAAGCCCTTTTCGCTTTTTAAAAAGCTTTTCGATAATTCCGTCATTTTCTTCGCGGGAAATAGAACAAGTAGAGTAAACGATTTTTCCCAAAGGTTTCACAGCATCGAGCGCTGCTGCGAGCATTGCAAATTGCCTTGATGCAAGCTGCTTTATCCGCGAAGGAGTCCACTGCTTTAGATGAAACTCAGACATATATACATGCCTCTCCGAAGAACATGGAGCATCCAGCAATATTCTGTCGTACACATTCTTTTCATATACACCCCAAAGAGAAGCATCGTGCCCTGTTAGTTTCACAACTTTGCGCAATTCCGCAGGAAGCGAAACATCAAGCACAGACACAAGGCGCGCCCGCCTGGCAGCAGACCTGTCATTTGCCGTAACAGCGCCCGATTCTCCGGCAGCAAGCGTTATAAGCAAAGTTTTTCCGCCAGGCGCAGCGCACATATCAAGAACATTGTGCCCCGGAATAATGTCCAGCGCTTTAACAGGAAAAAGAGAGGCTCTATCAATATAGTACGGTGCAAGCAATCCGTTATTTATTTCCGAATGAAGCGAGAGTCGCGGCGTGCAGCTCTGCTTACCCTTTATTTCAAAATAATCAGGCTTTTGCACAAATGATTTTTTTAATTCTTCCCACCTTGCGCCATAAATTGATTCATAATAATTATTAAATCTTTCTGCGCCATTCTGTTTATTTTTTTTCAACACTTTTCTCACTTTATTATTTGGACAATAATATTTTTTCTGTTATAATATAATAAAAGGAGCGGTTAAAGTGGATAAAGAAAGAATTATTACACTTGCAAATCAATATGTAAAATTTGAAAAAGACCCTGCTTTTAGAGAAGAAGTTGAAAAACTTCTTGCTGAGCAAAAATATGATGAACTTAATGAAAGATTTTATAAAGAACTCGATTTTGGAACAGGCGGCATTAGAGGCATACTTGGCGGCGGCTATAACAGGCTTAATACTTTTATTATACGCAAAACAACCCAGGGACTTGCAAATTATATACGCGACAGGGATGCCGCGGCTGGTGCCAGCAACAACACGAGCAACAGCTCTGTCGTAATTGCTTATGACTCAAGAAATTATTCTTCTGTTTTCGCTTTGGAAACAGCGCTGGTCTTATGCGCAAATAACATAAAAACTTATCTTTTTACATCATTACGGCCAACCCCAACGCTCTCCTTCGCAGTAAGGCATTTAGGCTGCACAGCAGGCGTCGTAATAACTGCAAGCCATAACCCGGCAGAATATAATGGCTACAAACTCGCGTGGTCGGACGGCGGTCAGGTTGTTCCGCCGCACGATGAACTTATAATCGAAGAAGTAAGAAAAAGCCAGCCTGGTGATATAAAAAGCATGGACGAAAAAACAGCCATCGAGAAAAAACTTTTAATCTATATTGATGAGCAGGTTGATAAGCCTTATCTCGAAATGGTAAAAAATTGTTTTCTGCGCCCTACTCTTGTAAAAGAAAAAGGGAATACTCTTAAAGTTGTTTATACACCTCTCAATGGCGCAGGAAAAATCTTTATTGAAAAAGCGCTTAAAGAAGCCGGCATTGAAGTAATCACTGTTCCGGAGCAAGCAGAACCTGACGGCAACTTTCCTACTCTTAAATTTCCAAATCCCGAAGAAGCTTCTGCAATGGAGCTCGCTATTAATCTTGCAAAAAAGAATAAAGCAGATATTGTAATGGGTACAGACCCTGATTCCGATAGAATTGGAATTGCTGTTCCTGATGCAGACGGAAAAGAATATGTGCTTATTAGCGGGAATCAGCTTGGCTCAATGCTTGTCTATTATATGCTAACGACATTGAATGAGCATAAAAAATTACCGCAGAATGGGGCTACAATAAAAACCATCGTAACAACAGAACTTCAAAGACTTATTGGCGAAAGTTTTGGCGTAAAAGTTTATGATGTCCTTACAGGATTTAAGTGGATTGCAAGCCTCATTGCGAATTTCGAAAAAACAGGCGAGAACTATATTTTTGGCACAGAAGAAAGTTACGGCTTTCTTGTAAACCAGGAAGTAAGAGACAAAGATGCTGTATCTGCTGCAATTGTTACTGCAGAAATGGCTCTTTATTGCAGAGCAAAAGGAATGTCTCTTTTGGATTATCTTAATTCCATATACGAAAAATACGGTTATTTTAAAGATACTCAAATATCCGGAGTTTTCAAAGGTCAAAAAGGCGTTGAGACAATGAAAACCCTTATGTCAAACCTTCGTGTAAAACCTTTTGAAAAACTCGGCGAATTAAAAATAAGCGCAGTGCGCGATTATGAAAAAAATATTTCTTTAAATGGTATCACCCTCCCTCAGTCTGATGTTCTTCAATTTATTCTCGAAGATGGCAGCATGGTAACAGTAAGACCTTCCGGAACCGAACCAAAAATAAAATTCTATATATCTTGCAGAGATGCGGCAGGAAAAAAACTGCAGGAAACAAAAAGTATTGTTGATAAAAAAGTTGATCTAATTACACAAGATATAAAATTTGTTTTGGACAGCCAACACCTATGAAAATTGGCGATTGGTATAGAGAGCAGACTTTTAACCTCAAGAATGGAAAAGAAGAGTGGAAATATTACAATGTTAAAAACATCATTCTTGAAAATAATAACGCCGAAATAGATGTCTATAAAATATTCTGCGATGGAAATATTTCTGCTCCCAGACAATACACCTCTCCAATCGAAGTATTTGAAAATTGCACAAAGCTATCTGCAGAATATGCATATTCTGAATTAAAAATAAAACCGCCGGAAGAAGAATAAATGGTATCTTATTAAATTTAGAATAGTTTGAAAAATTAAAAAAATGACGATAAGATATATAGTGAGAAGGTATTAAATCTTAGGAATCGCTGATTTATTCAATCAAGAATAAATTGCGCAGCATCCCGAACTTATTCGGGGCTACAATACCTTGTTTCCGAATGAAGCGAGTGTCGGGCGGTAGACTTACGGCCCGGGCGTGCTTGCACGCACATTACCGAGCGAATAAGGAAACGCAGCTTTGCTGCGATATCCTTTTTTCGTAGTTTTCTGCAAGAAAACTGCGAAAAAATGTGGAAGCACTAATTAGAGTCAAATTTAATCAGTGCTTCCCTTAATATATTAAAGAAGGAGTAAAATTTGTTTATAATGAATCTGTTTATTGTCTTGAGAAAGTATTTCAAGAAAATTATAAACAAAAACAAAACTATGTTGCCAGAAAACATAAAGGAGGAGACCCCGGTGACAAACGACAAAGAAACTACAGAAAAACCAACTGCTGCTAAAGTTCCGGCTACCAAGAAACCAACTGTTGCTAAAGCTCCGGCTGCCAAGAAGCCAACTGTTGCTAAAGCTCCGGCTGCCAAGAAACCAGCTGTTGCTAAAGCTCCGGCTGCCAAGAAGCCAACTGTTGCTAAAGCTCCGGCTGCCAAGAAGCCAACTGTTGCTAAAGCTCCGGCTGCCAAGAAACCAACTGCTGCTAAAGCTCCGGCTACCAAGAAGTCAGCTGCTGCTAAAGCTCCGGCTGCCAAGAAGCCAACTGCTGCTAAAAAGCCTGCTGCCAAGAAACCAGCTGCGCCAAAGGCATAGTTGCTGTGTTTTAAAAAAATCAAATAATTGGTTTTTCAAAGGTATTTTAAACTATTTTTTTGTTAACAAAGCCGGAACATCTGGAAATATTTGTTCCGGTTTTTTTGTAGCCAAAGAATCAGCATTATTCCTACGTCTTTTCCAAAAGAAACTGCATAAATTGATTATAATCTTTAGAGCTCGGATCCAGTTTTAAAGCCGCCTCCATATCCTGCCGCGCTGCAAGATAATCGCCGGAATGAAAATAGAGCTGCGCTTTTGCAAACCAGAAATCAGGCTGATACGGGTCAAGAGCTATAGCTTTTTGCAAATCATCAAGCGCAGCAGCAGAGTTTTTAAGCATTCTGTGTGTTATTCCACGCAAATAGAAAGTTTTGGCATTTTTATTTATCTCCAAAGCTTTGGTAAAATCATCAAGCGCTTCCGGATAACAGGCTTCATTAAAATAAGCCAGTCCCCTGTGGACATAGACAAGAGCCCTTACTTCCGAATTCTCCTGCTCCAAAAGAATTGTATATACTTTTATAGCTGCCTTATACTTCTTGCTGTTATGCGCAAGAAGTCCATTTAACAAAAGATCGTCGAGACTAAGCGAAGATAAATCTTCATTGTCTACATAATACTTGGCATCATCTTCTTTTTTATTAATAAATTTTACAAAATCGTTGTTTTCTTCAAGAGAAAAAATCTTTTCTGCAATTGTCTCTGAAAAATTCTGCTGTCTTTGCTGCAGCTCCCTTCTAAGTTTTCTCTGATAGTCCCTTATTTCCTGAAATATTATATCTGCCAATGTAAGATTAGCATTAACAGCTGCAAGTTTGCGTTTTAATGGCTTATCAAACGGATTAAACCCTGCTTTATAGATTAATTCATGCTCAACCTCTGCCCATGCGTCTTGCAGAATCGTTCTTATCTGTATTTCTGCACAAATCAGAGGCTCACCCATTGGATCGATTTCCGGCAAAGGAAGTTTTACCAAAACATGAGTCGACTCATAGCCAAATTCCTTAAAAGAATAACCATCGCCCTTATTTTCAACTTCAACAATTGAAAAAAGCTCCCTGACAACTTTTTCAACCTCTTTTAATGTTTCAAGAAAAGGACATATAATTCTTATCCCAAGAAGATCTGTTATTACAACCTCATGAGTATAATCAACTTCCCTAAGTCTTCGGACAAATTTTCTAAAGTAATTTTCAAACGTTTTTACTCTGAATCTGATTGATGCACGAATCTGCCGTGAGCTAAGCTCAAGCTCTACTTTCCTTGCCAAATCTCTTACGATAAGATAATAGTTTTCCTCGTGATCTTTATATGTTGTTTCCAGAATAACCCTGGTTGGGGGTCCTATCTTCTGTTCTGCCAAACTACACCTGCTTTTATAGTATCAAAATATATTATACAATCTTTACTCGATTTTTCAATATCTTGAACCAGAGCAGTATAAAAAAATACCAGCCCGGCATCCAAACAGCGCGAAAACAAAAAAAGCCGGTCAGGTAAAATCTAACCGGCTTCTGTCTCACATTTTATAAACTAGGCTCTTGGAGCTCTTTCTCTTGGAGCTCTTTCCCTCGCTTCATTAACAAGAAGCTCTCTGTTGTTAAACTGTTTTCCGTTTAATGCCGCAATAGCCTCAGAAGCAGCATTACCATCTTCCATCTCAACAAAACCAAATCCCTTTGACCTGTTCGTATATCTGTCAATTATGATAGATACATCAAGAACATTGCCGTATCCTGCAAAAAGATCTGCAAGCTGATCTTCTGTTGTTGCATAGTTGAGATTTCCAACATAGAGTTTTTTTGACATAAATTTTTTCCTTTTTTCCCTTACATGTAAATAATATAATCGTGGTACAGTTATATTGAGTCTATTATTTTGTTAAGAATTAAAAATTGAAGGAAGATAAAAAAGCATATTATCCAAAAATTATAACCAAAACAAAAAAATATTCATCTAACCACTGTGCAAGCCACAGATTATAATCATTATAATCTATTGATAATTGTAAGTCAATAATGAAATAAAAAGGTTATTAAATCTTTTGCGTTCCTTTAGGGTTCGTTTTGGCACAATTTTCGCTGCATCAGCACAATATTAAGAACCCGCTGATTTATTCAATCGAGAATAAATTGCGCAGTATCCCGAACTTGCGGGGCTACATTACAGTATTAAAAAACGGGATTCACATTAAAAATTTCTTCAATTAAAGCTGTTGAAAAATTATTATCACTCATTTTCGAATATATTTTAAGCATTTGCCGCGTATGAGATGCTTTTTTTACCATTTGCTCATAATTTCTCTCAAAATCACCCATAAAATCAGCAATAGTATATCTTCTTCTTAATGCTCCTCTTATTGGAAATTGGTTATGCAAATTCTTGCTTTCAACAACAGAATAAAAAAGTTCTTCATGCCGGAAAAAAATACTTTTCATATCAGAAATCGCTGATTCTATTTTAGCCTTATCTCCAAGAATTGTACTCCTGGCAATCCCTTCTGTTCCATTTTTATATTTTTCAAATATTGATTCGAATTTAACAAGTTCATTATAAAAAAGAGTGAATTGCTTTGCGCTCTCCTCATATCGATCTATGCGCTGCCTTGTAATAGAAAAAGCCCCAAGCCTAAAAAGCCTTACTCGCTCTGCAAACCAGTCATTTCTAAATCTTGGAAAATTCTCGCTTCCAATTTCATTACTCCTCGGAGACCTGTTGGGCAAAAACTCCAGCGTCATCCCTGCCTCTATGTAATATTGCCTGCCTAAAACAGTTCTGCATAACACAGAACCTTCTGTGCAAGTCAAAAGCACCGAACCTTCAGGCGCTAAAGTAACTCCGAATTCCCGCCCCCCGTAAAGCAACATTTTTCCCAATGAGACATTAACCTTATCATCAAGAAAAGCTTCTGTTATCCTTATTTCAGCATCTCCGGAAAGTATTCTCAAAAAAATTGCGTCTGCCTGCTTCCTCATAAAATAAAAAGCGCTGTTTCTGTTTATTTTTACAAAAACAATATTAGAAGGAGAAGTTATTTCAAGCTCAACATATCCATCAGAACCCGTACTAACAAGATCTGCTTCTCTAACTATAAATCCAACATCTATAGCAGATTCATTAGTTATACTTCTGCCACTATGAATTTCTGCAGAGCCGCCAAGACTAACAATTCTTGCACTTACTTCCTGAGCAAAAACCGCGGCAGAAGAACCAATTATCAATAGGTATAATATAAATATCTTTTTTTTCATCCCCTATCCTTATTAAAGATAAAGCTTTTTTAAAATATCATTCATGTTTTCATGAAGCCTCTAAGGATTTATATTAGGCTGATTACTATTTATCAGAACTCATATATTCTTTTTCCTTTATTTTACGACAACTCAAGATTTTTTAATATCTCTTTTAGTTTTATCAGCTCCTCTTTTTGCAAAGTTACCCCTTTGCCCATTTTTTCACCTCCCGGAGCCCAATCCCTTATATCATACTTAGGCGCTCTCCCGCCCCAGCTAATAAGATTAAGTTCTTTTGTCCATCCGGCTTTGCTTTCAGATAATATTGCTATTCTCTCTTTTATTTCATAACTAAAATCACTCATTGTCAAAAAGCTCCTTAAAACTCCAAGTCAAAACGTTTATACTCAACTATATCCCAAATATAAATAAAAATAAAGAGTATTATACCCTTTGTTTCCTCATTCGCTCGGTACATAAGGAGCATAGCTCCTTTGTCCACCTCATCGTTCGGTCATGTGCGTGCAAGCACGCCCGCGACTCTCACTTATTCGGCGGATGTGCGTGCAAGCACGTCGCGACCCTCGCTTCATTCGGAAATAAATGTTTTAATTCATTAAATTTTTCTAAAACACCTTTGAAATCATATATCATCTTCACATTATCTTCACACTTCAGTTGTTAAGATAGGTAAACACAACAAAGGTATAGGAGAGTTAAAATGAAAAAAATTATTGGATTGATGGTTTTAATTACACTGATAGGAACAACTTCTGTTTTTGCACACGGCAGAGAAAGTAGATGCTGCAGAGACAGCAGAGAATCAAGAAACCCGCATGGCGCCAGACAAGCGCACAGACAAACAAATCAGCACCACACAATGCACCCCCCCGGAGTTCATGTCATAGAAGTCAGAGAGATCACAGGAGAAATTATAATAAGAGACAACAATCGCCATATTATAAAATCCGGAGATAAAGAAACAAGAATAATACTTTCTTCCGATGCAATTCAAACCTTAGGTCTGGAAAATGGCTCTGTAATTAGCGTAAAAGGCATTGTAATGCCAACAAGACGAACTCCAGCCGCCGAAAGAACGATCAGAGTTTTTGAAGTACAACACGATGGGAGGAAATTTCTGGTTTTAAACAAAAGAGCAAGTATAGAAAGGGCAAACAGAGTCACAAGGGGACACAGAGACACCGTAGAACCTAAAAGATCCAAAAGAACAAGATAAGCTTTAAACACTTGTCTGCGCCATAGCCATAGTTCCAAAAAAAAGGGCTGCCATAGCAGCCCTTTTTTTATAAAAAGTATTACGTGCAAAGCGACCACAGGGCAAGCCCTGCATCCCGCGCCGTTGGCGCGTGTTCCGCTGCAAGCAGCGGGGTACGCCTACGCGACCCTTTTGTTTACCTCCTCGCTCGACCATGCGCAAGCTTTGCTTGCCCGCGGTTCTCGCTTCGTCGGTAAATAAAATCCAACGCAAACAAAGGTTACGACTTCATTCGCTCGCTACATTCGGAAAACAGCAGATTATTTTTTCCCGCTTCTTTCCTCTCCTGCAATAGAAGGAATTCTAAGAATCATTCCGGGATGAATAAGACTCGGATTGTCTCGTTCCGGCATAATATCTCTGTTTGCTTCAAAAAGAATCGGCCATTTAAACGGATCCCCATAAATAAAGTCAAATTCAGCAATTCTCCAGAGAGATTCTCTTCTTTGCTTATTAAGTCTTACTTCATAGTAAGCAACAAGAGTTACCCCTGCAGGAGCAGGCGGTTTTTCTGCAACAGCAGGTTCCTCCCTTTGAGCAGGAGCTATGCCTTCAAGAAGCGCCAAAACTCTTTCAGAAGCAGCTATACTCTCTTCAAAATCCCTTGAATTAAATTTATAATTTGCATCCTGAAAATATTGCGATGCTTCAGCATATAATTCAGCATACCTTTGCTGGATATTCAACCTGTCAGCAACAACCATTCTATCTCTGGCAGCAGTAAGCGCTGTTCTTGCTCTGAATGCCGCAACCTGTTCCGCTATAAATTGCCTGGAAAGCGCAGAATATTCCTGAGACCTTATCGCATATTCAGTAGAATCATCATATCTGGCTTCACTAAAAGCCTGCTGAGAAAGCCTTTCATACCTGACAGATTCCTGAAAATAGTGATTATTATGCAAGAATGCCTGAGCAAAAACACCAGACACAGTAAAAAGCATAAAAATTGAAAATATAGTTAACTTTTTCATATACCGGGCACTCCTTCTTCATACATTTCAAGCTCGCACTCGTAACAATAGCCTTGCCGTGCTTCAATAGCGCATTCAGCCGGCTTGTCATCTTCTACAGCCGAAGCCTGAACCGTTTCTTCGCCAAGCTCTTCTGCAACCCCCGTTGCTTCGCTTTCAACACGCCTGATTTCCGATCTGGCTCTGTTTAGCTCAATTCGAGCTTCTTCTCTCTTAATTCTTGTGGTTTCATATGCCCTGAGAAATAATTCTTCTGCTTCTAAAAACAATGTCTCTGCATTAAGAACGATTCTTTCCGCTTCAAGAAAGTTTCTTACAACCAATTCTTTATTTGCATTATCAATCTCTTTTTCCGCTTCCTTAAATACAGCAAGAGCTGCGTTAAAATCTTCCCGCACCGCTACGTCTGCCCTAATAGATCGCGCTCTTTCCATAGCCTCAACAGCCCTGCTTTTCGCAACTCCGCCTACAGCTAGCTCTATTTCTGCTATTTCCTCTACTTTTGGCTCCTTTTCCGGCACCTCTTCTTCAACAATCGCAGGTCTAGACCTACACGAAAATAGAAGAATAATAACAAAAGGCAAAATAAGTAATATTTTTTTCAACCTTTAACCTCCGTAATATTTGCAAAAAGAGCTATAATTCTTTTTGTTTGGCATAATATTATACTATAATTTAAATTTTTGCAACAATTCTGTTCTTAACATACGATTTTTTTCCTTCATTTATACCGATAATACCCCCTAGTCAACTTTTATAAGCTTATATTTACAGTTTCCAAGCCCAAGCGAAGCAGCATATTCGATTCCTGCCCTCCAGTCGCTTTTAGGGTAGAGCGCCAAAAATTTATCCTCGCCAGGCTTGCACCCCGCCTTATCAAGCAGACTCCCGCTTATTCCAGGCGCAGCATTAACAAGATCAACAGCAGCCAAATCAATCGCAACAGGATCAAAAGAGGCAAGAACCCCAATATTCGGCACAATAGGAGCATCATTATGCGACCAGCAGTCGCAGTTTGGCGACACATCCATTATAAAAGTTATGTGGAAATGCTTCTTGTCCTTTAAAACCGCATAGCTGTATTCTGCAATTTTATTTATCACAATATTTACATCCTTGTTTCTGCCAATCCGCACAGCCTTATTATTGCAAACAGCAATACACTGACCGCAGCCCGTGCATATTTCTCCAATTATATGTGCTTTGGGATCCGATTGAGTATTAGTCGCGACGAGCTCCATCGCCTTTGCTGCGCAAGCCTCCACGCACCTTCCGCAGGAATTACACTTTGCCTTATCAATCGCCGGCAAAGCATCCGAGTGCATTTCGCGCTTCCCTGCTCTTGAACCGCATCCCATTCCAATATTTTTCAGCGCACCGCCAAACCCCGTCATATCATGACCCTTAAAATGATTTATACTGATGATTACATCCGAGTCAGCGATAACAGCCCCAATTTTTGCAGACTTACAATATTTAAGATTTATTTCCACATTCTTGTACTCTGTTCCCCGCAAGCCATCTGCAATTATTACAGGACAGCCCGTAACCACACTTAAAAAACCATGCTTTTCTGCAGTTTCAAGATGATCTGCAGCATTCGCCCGCTGTCCTGTGTACATGGTGTTTGTATCTGTAAGAAACGGAATTCCGCCCTGCGTCTTAACAAGTTTCGATATAATAGAAACAAAAACAGGTCTTACATAAGAATAATTTCCAGGCTCTCCAAAGTGGATTTTCAAAGCAGTAAATTTTTTATCAAGGTCAAGATTATTAAACCCGGCAGATAAAATAAGATTTTTTATTTTATCGAATATATTATTACCAGATTTTGCTCTCATATCTATAAAATAAACATCTGATACTTTTTTACTCATAAATACCTCCAGAAGGTATTATACCACAGAACAAGCCCTGCCAACAGTAGTTTGGCTTGCGGCTGTTACGCTTCGCCTAATAGACGGCTCGCGTACCAGCCTCCAGCCTTCCGCTGCATATCAGGATAAAAAATCCCCTTCGCTGGCGAAGGGATGGCATCGCAAAGCGATGACGGAGTAGTGGAAATTCTGTTTAGGAAACCGCTGATTTATTCAATCGAGAATAAATCAGCAATACATTATTATCATTTTTTCGCAGTTTTCCAAAGGGAAACGAGGAAAAATCATGGAATCGCTGATTAGAGTCAAATTTAATCAGCGATTCCTTAGAATATTTTGTAAGTAACTCCGATGCCAAAAACAATCATAGTTCTCTCAAGGTCCATTCCCAAGTTAGCAGGTCCAACAGATGTTTCAAATTTATCTCTAGAAAAAAAAGGTTTAAATGCTGCAATATCTATAGTAAGGTCTTGAATTGGTCTAATAGAAGTTCCTGCAGCTATTGAAAAGCTATTAAGATTCGGAGCTTCCGGCATATTGGCTGTTTTGCTTATTCCATGTCTTGTAAAAAGAGTGCCAAGGCTAAAAGAGAATATATCAGAAAAATCATAATCTACACCTGCTGCAATTTCCCATGAATCTTTGTATGGAGTACCTAACATACTAATAAGGTCTGCTTGTTTATTATAGTAATAATTAAAGCTCAAACTTGCATAAAGATTCTCAAGTATTCTGTATCCAACTCCAAGCCCAAGAACAGCCGGAAGATTAGCACTGGTTTTATTACCTTTTTTTATACCAAAACCATCAGCCATAAACGCAAGCGAGCCATCAACCCTGGTGTATTCAAGCTGTATTCTTGTTATTGTCTGGTAAGTTGCAGAGAGATCAAGCCTGTCTATTGGTCTAAAATGCACACCCAAAATACCGCTAACGCCATTCCCCGAAGCTTCTGCTCTTAATAAATTGCCCGAAGAAGCGCCAGTGCTGGTTGCTTCAAGGGTTTGTCTGCTCTGTATAAACCTTACTGCTGCAGCAACAGATATCATATCGTTAATTTTGACAGATGCTCCAAATATTTGCCCAAGTGTAACAGAAAAGAGATCAAAAGAGTGGTCATGAAGTCCTCCTCCCATAGCTAACATTGCATTTGAAAGATATGTTCCATCATTAAATTCAAGACTGCCGCCGCCGCCAAAAACACCAAAAGCAGCAAAAAGCGCATAATTATCTCTCTTAAAAACAAGATGCGCATTTGGGTAGAGCAAAACCGGGTTATCCGAATTAAAACTTCTGCCGGCAAGCGGCGCTAATATCCCTGCGTCCGTTATTGTATGTTTATAATTCTTTAATATAAATTGGTTACCAATGCCAAGATAAAGCCCATCTTGCATAAAAGCAGTTCCTGCCGGATTGTAGAAAACAGCATCTGCTCTATTCGCTTCTGTATTTCTGCTTGGATTCATAAGATACCATGCGTTAAAGTTGACATTGTTTTCTATTCCGCCCGCGAATAGAATTGCCGCTGTCATAAAAATCACTATTGTAAGTGATATTAGTTTTTTCATACTAAAAATCCTCCTTTTATACATTTCGAGTATGTATAAAAATGTTCTTATATAGTTTATTTAATTTTTGTTGTCAAGAAGCCCTCGGGTATTTTTCAAAAAAACCAAAAAATGACGAAATATGCATATATTACACATGATATTATGATACTGATACAAAGCTGTATTCAAATAAATAAATTCCTGCTATAATTTTCCCATGAAAAACCAGAGAAAAAAGATTCTTTTTCTTGATTTTGACGGAGTCCTTTGCGACAGCGTAAACGAAACAGCCAGATGCGCATGGCTTGCAGGCAGCGTAGTATGGGAAGCGTGGCGCGGGGAAGATATCCCAAAAGCTTATCTTGAGAAATTCAGAACACTCAGACCTTTAATAAAAACAGGGTATCAGTCAATAGCGTTAATGAAATTGATTTCCGAAAATTATACCGAAACTTTTATAAAAAAAGAGTTTCATTTTATGCAGGAACAGGTTTTTACCTCTGCTTCGCTGAACAGAACAATGCTCATAAATTTATTCGACAGAGTAAGAAGCGACTGGATAAAAGCCAATCCCAGAACCTGGTTTGAGTGGCAAAAACTTTATCCATGCACTCTTGATATTATAGGAGTCGGCAGAAATCATTATAAAGAAGTATATATAGTATCTACCAAACAGAAAAAATTCATAAGCAGGCTTCTGCATTTTTACGGAATCGGCTTTAATCCAAACAATATTTACGGACTCGAATACGGGGAAAATAAAATAGAAGTAATCGAAAATATTTTGAAAGAGGCAAAAGTATCTTCCAAAAATGCAGTTTATGTAGATGATTACAGCAATACACTCCGCTCCTTTGCAGTAACTAAAGCCCTAAAAGATATGCGTCTTTACCTGGCATCATGGGGGTACATTTTCCCGGAAAATATCGAAGAAATAGAAGAAGAAAAGCTCGGACTTCGCGTATTATATTCGTCGCTGGCAGAAGACATCCTCAAAAAAGAATCTATGTAATAGCCGACTATTTTGACATTAAATGCCAAAATAGCCGAGCAGCAATCAATATGCGAAAGTCGCAGGATTGCGAACAAATTTAAAAGCGCAATGCGTAAGATACAGTAACTGCTTCTATGCTGCCCTCTCTTCCTGGTCTTATGGCTAAATTCCGCAACTCTCGCTTCGGCGGCTAATAAGGAGCTGGACAAAATAGTTCTTGCCAAGCCCCAGGAAAGTTTTAATCAAAGAAAACAGCTCTCATAAGCCCTGCAGGAATAAAAAAACCATCTTCCGAAGAATTCACAGAATAAAAAACCAAATCATAATTCATACCCCCACTAGAATGACGCCCATCTTCAATGCTGCTGCCTAATTCAGTAAACCAAGTATCTAATTGGGTTGCAACAGCATTAAAGTTTGACAAACTTCTATCTGTCCAAGCAAGCATTAATTCATCCGCTCTTATAACCCACCCTTGCCAGCCGCCGCCGGCAGCAGCTACCATAGCATCAAAATCTGCTTGAGAACGCCCAAACAGCTCTAATGCTTGAGCATTAAGATTTCCAGTATTAAAATTAAATAAATCTAAGATGTTCGTATAGCCATTGTTGCCGCTATTATCGCATCCGATAGCCATCATTCCGAATGCCAATACCATTATCAACATTCCCATACATAATTTCTTTTTTAGCATTGTTTTTTGTCTCATAAAATCTTCCTTTTGTGTTTTTTTGTTTGTAATAATCCATAAGGTTGCCTTGCATTACCGCTGGCGCTAAAATGCTTGTAAATTTCATAAGTAATACAAGGTTTTAACAGCCACAACACCGCAATACAGGTAATACCGTGAATCGATATTCATAGTATTACCTGTTTCAACCTTTGTCAAGCTAATAGCATAATATTGTATTCAAGGTAAGGGAATGAGTATTATGGATGAGGCAAGTTTACGCCATCTTTTTAGCCAAAATATTAAGCGATTTCGTCAAAGGAAAGGCTGGACACAGGAGAAATTAGCAGAAAAAATGGAAATTTCAACCAATTATTTGTCGGATATTGAGACAAAAAGGGGTTGGGTTTCGCCTTTTTCGCTGGCAAAATTGGCAAGCGCTCTTGAAGTTGAAGTTTTTGAGCTTTTCATGCCCGAAGAAAAAGCGCCCGCAGATGTAGTAAATACAGTAAACAAATGTCTTGATGATTTTTCAACTTCCTTAAAGGTTTCTTTTGACAAAGCGCTTGAAGATTCCATGCAAAAAATACGAAAAAACCTTTAATTTACCTAAAAACCTATTATATACCGTTTGAATGTTTTAGTTTTTTAATCTCGTCGTTTATGTCTTCAATAGTTAAGTTGTCTAACCAATTATGGCGTTCTTTTGTGTAATCACCATATCCGGAATCAAATTGGCGCACAAATTCTATCATCCCAATAGGACCTAGCTTTTCCGTTAGAGCATCAATTCCTAATTTCCTGATGGAATTCATATCTTTTGCTAATGCTTGATTAATCATTTTCAACCTCTTCCATAACACTTAATCGCTTTCTATGCGAATTTTGTCTTGGGTTTGGGACCATTATAATGTAGTGACAATTTCTTTTTGAACCAAATCTCTAATAATTTCAGCAGGAGTTTTATTGGAAGCAATAGCTTTTGTTAGCAGCCAATCTGCTGATAGATTATCAATTGTTACAGAACGTGCTGTTTTGCGCCGTTGTGAAAAAAAGCCTGTTCCGTTTGGACCGGGGATAGGGGGATTTTTTGTATAATGTTCATCCCAGTAATCAGCTTCTTCATCGGTCATTCTTGCCATAACTATTCCTCCTTCTTTATTAAATGGTAATATATACTTCTGCATTTCATCATATTTAGCAGTATCAAAAGCCCAGCGAATATCGGCTTCGCTTACCCCGTGTTTAAATGCAGAGGGATTAAACTCTATGATAGTATCCATTTTTTTCAGTATATAACATTAAGTAAAAAAAAGAAAGTGAACAATAAATTTATTTGAGATGGGGAAAAGGAGTTGTTAAAATTCCGGCCGCTTACAAGCTCATTCTTACGAAATCTGCCATATACTTGCCAAGTTTTATGCAATCTTCTTTTTCAAGATGAATGCCGTCAATTCTGCTGGTTGAAACAATTTTTCCGGTATCGAAAAAGTAAGAGCTGTTTATGGCGGCAATATGTTTGTATTCCTTGTAAAAATTTTTGGATTTTTCTATTTCACTCTGATACAGATATGCTGCTTCATAATCTTCGTTTATTGGCGGCGGCGAAATAATTATAATTTTGGCTTTAGGTTTTACAAACTTAACCCGGTTTATCATTTTTTCGATTCCATCAGCAATATGCTTTACAGAAATTTCCCGGTTCGCAAAAAGATCATTAGTTCCAAGGCAAATTATAATAAAGTCAAACTCTACACGGTCGAGAAGTTCGTTAAGATATTGATATCCGTTTGCAGGGTGTTTACCTGGTATGTGATCCAGAACTGTTCTGCCGTTAAGACCTTCTTCTATTACATGGAAGGTCTCCCCAAGTTCATACGCCATAACAGAAGGCCATCTTATATTATCAGGGAAGCGCCCGCCGCCGGTAGCAGGGTCGTAACCCCATGTGGTAGATGAGCCGAGACAGAGAATAACTGTTTTATTACTATTTTTATTAAGCAATAAACACTCTCCTGTTTTATTTATCCCGACCGTATTGCCGGGGCAGCTTCACCTATAGAAAATCTTTGTGTTCCTGCGCACGCTTTGCGCGCTATCGCGATTGCGGCGTCCGTGCCGCGTCCTGTTGTAGTATACCATGAAATTGCAAAAAGCAAACAAAAATAATCCACAGAAACCAATTTTTAATGAATTGACGCACTATATTTTTAAGGTTATTGTGTTTAAGTAATCCAGGAGGTTAATCAGAATGAATTATTTTAACTCATTGCCATTCAGGCAAAAAATTGAAGAGCTTGGTCAGTGCCGGTTTATGGCGAAATCTGAATTTAGCGGGGTCGACAAGCTAAAAGGCAAGAAAATTGTAATTGTCGGGTGCGGCGCGCAGGGGCTTCATCAAGGGCTTAATCTTCGCGACAGCGGGCTCGATGTCTCATATACTTTAAGGAAAAACTCGATTGAAACAAAAAGGCAGTCCTGGAAAAATGCGACAGAGAATGGATTTAAGGTTGGAACATACGAAGAGATGATTCCTGGCGCAGATCTTGTCTGCAATCTTACCCCGGACAAACAGCACACATCTGTTATCAAAGAAATTATGCCGCTCATGAAGCAAAACTCAACGCTTTCTTACTCCCACGGATTTAATATCGTGGAAGAAGGCATGAAAATACGCAAAGATATTACTGTAATTATGGTTGCGCCAAAATCTCCGGGAACAGAGGTGCGCGAGGAATATAAACGCGGGTTTGGCGTGCCTACTCTTATTGCGGTTCACACAGACAATGATCCGAATGGCGATGGGCTTGAGATTGCCAAGGCTTATGCTGCGGGTACCGGCGCGGACAAGGCCGGTGTATTGCAATCTTCTTTTGTGGCTGAGCTAAAGTCCGATCTTATGGGTGAGCAGACGATTCTTTGCGGGATTCTGCAGACCGGCTCCCTGCTCTGTTTCGACAAAATGGTAGCGAAGGGGGTTGATGCTTCCTATGCTGCGAAGCTCGTACAATACGGCTGGGAGACGATTACCGAAGCGCTTAAGCACGGCGGAATTACAAATATGATGAACAGGCTTTCCAACCCTGCCAAAATAATTGCGCATAACCTTTCAAAAGAACTTAAGACGATTATGGAGTCTCTTTTTATAAAACACATGGATGATATTTTAAGCGGTGACTTTTCTTCAACAATGATGAAAGACTGGGCGAATAACGACAAAGATCTTCATACTTGGCGAGAGGAAACAAACAAAACTCAGTTTGAAAATACAAAAGCGACTTCGGACAAAATAAGCGAGCAGGAATATTTCGACAAAGGCATTCTTATGGTGGCTTTTGTAAAAGCAGGGGTGGAGCTTGCGTTTGATGTAATGGTATCTGCGGGGATAAAAGCAGAGTCTGCGTATTATGAATCTCTGCATGAGGTTCCGCTTATTGCAAACACAATTGCCAGAAAAAAACTTTATGAAATGAATGTTGTAATTTCAGATACCGCAGAATACGGGAATTATCTTTTTTCAAAAAAATGTATTCCGCTTCTGGAAAACTTTATGAAGAAAATTGATACTGACGTAATCGGCAAAGGCTTGCAGCTTACGGATAACGGTGTTGACAACATCAAACTTATAGAAGTTAACAAAGAGATAGAGTCTACAGGTGTTGAAAAAATTGGAAAAGTTTTAAGAGAATATATGACAGCAATGAAATCTATTGAAATTTAAAAAACTTTACCCCTAATGCTTTTGTGGTTTTGCTCTTTTAGATAGAATTTTACTGCAAGTTTTGAATTCGGGTAAGCCAACGGAGAAATAAAATGACCTTTTTTAAGATTATATTAACTGTGTTTTGTGTTTTCGCTTTGGGCATTAGCTGTTCCCCGCGAATAGACACAGAGCAGCCGATTACGATACAACCAGTTGCAGAACAGCCTCAGCCGGTTACAGAACAGTCAATTCAAGATAGGCAGCCTGAACCAACATTAATAACTGATTTTACACTAAGTAATTCGCCGCAGCTGTCCAGTATAGATGATTTCGTTATGAGGGGTGATACATTAGAAGTCTATACAGGATGGGATTCAAGGCACGTGAAAATACCGGACGATTTGGGAATAAGGAGAATAAGCCGCCATGCCTTTGCCTGTGTTCATAGCATTGTTTCGCTATTCATTCCCGAAGGGGTAGAATTCATTGAAGGTTTTCCTGCCTTATACAGCTTACAATCAATTACCGTAGATCCGAATAATGAACATTTTGCTTCGGTTGACGGAGTGCTTTTTAACAAGGCCATGACAGAAATACTTCATTTTCCCATGGCAAAAACAGGCAATTATGCCATCCCAAACGGCGTTGAGAGGATTGACTGGGAGCTTTTTTCTAACAGCAGCGGCCTTACTTCAATTGCAATACCTGCAAGCGTCCGCAGCATAACAGGCATAATACACAGAGAAACCTACTCTGGCTGGTACGGTCCCGACTGGGGCGCTCGAGGAAGAGGTTATGGCTATATGAGCAGCGAAATTGCTGTGAGGCTTCCCAGACTTACTTCGATTACAGTAGAGAATGGTAACGAACATTTTACTTCACTTAATGGAGTGCTTTTTAACAAAGACAAAACCGAGATAATTTTTTTCCCCAGGGGAATAACCGGCTCCTTTACTATCCCATCCGGTGTTATAAACATAGGAGATAATCTTTTTTCCGGCAGTGTGGGTCTCACGTCAGTTTCCATACCTAATAGTGTTACCAGAATAGGAAATCATGCTTTTGCCCGAACTGGAATTACAACAATGACCATCCCTAACAGCGTTACAAGTATAGGAGAGCGCGCTTTTGCAGGCAACAGAAACCTAACTTCAATAACCATCCCTGAAAGCGTTACAAGTATAGGACGCGACGTATTTTTAGGATGCACAAGACTTGCTTCTATTACAGTCCACCCGAATAACAGAAACTTTGCTTCTTTTAATGGAGTGCTTTTTAACAGAGCAATGACAGAGCTTATTCATTTTCCCCGCGGAAGAGCAGGTTCTTTTACCATTCCGGACGGCGTTACCAGTATAGCGGCTAATGCCTTTTCTGGAAGCGCCGGTCTTACTTCCGTTACCATTCCAAACAGTATTACTTCAATAGGAATGGGCGCTTTTTCCAGATGCACAAGCCTTACTTCGATTTTCATCCCAGACAGTGTTACCGAGATTGGGTGGGGAGCTTTTTCCGGTTCAACAAGCCTTACCTCGATTACTGTAGGCGAGGTCAATAATAACTTTGTTTCTTACAATGGAGTGCTTTTTAACAAAGACATGACAGAGCTTATTCATTTTCCCCGCGGAAGAACAGGCTCCTTTACAATACCTTATGGTGTTATCACTATAATAGACAATGCTTTCTCCGGAAGCGCCGGTCTTACTGCTGTTACCATACCAAACAGTGTTACCAGAATAGAGGATCATGCTTTTTCCCGTACCGGTCTTACTTCAATTGACATCCCAAACAGTGTAACCGAAATAGGAAATAGCGCTTTTTGGGATAATCCCAAACTTGCCAGAGGCAGTTTGCCTGATCATGCATTCAGGTACTGGGGAGGCAAGGATGGCGGTCTTCCTTTTTTGGGCAGCACAGGATTTCAGGAATATATTGTGAGCGCTAATAATCCATATTTTACTACAGTTGACGGGGTGCTTTTTAATAAGGACAAAACAACACTTATATCTTTTCCTCAGGGAAGATCAGGGCATTTTTCAATCCCTGGTACGGTTACAAGTATTGCATATAAAGCTTTCTATGGCAGCATTGGCTTAACTTCGGTTACCATTCCTGCCAGTGTAACCAGTATAGGAGATTTTGCCTTTGCCGAATCTGGTCTTATCTCAGTTGCTATACCGGAAGGTGTAACCAGTATAGGTCGTCATGCCTTTGCCGGTAGTGAGAACCTGATCTCGATTCGGATACCCGGAAGCGTAAGCTATATAGGAGCCTTTGCGTTTAATCGCTGCACCAATCTGCGGCATTTTACCGTGGATCAAAGTAACAGAAATTTTATTCTGGCAAATGGGGCGCTTTTTACCACCGAAGGAGCGTTCGTTTCTAATCTTAACACCAGGCATGGAAAGGGTGTTTTGGCGGCTGCGAACACTAGATGAAAACCCGAAAAAAGCGCTGGCTCTTGATACCGGCTGTTTTTTTGTTTTTGTTTCTCTTTTTCTTTTACGGCCCGTTCGAGAACTTCCGCCTTATATGGATCAACACCGCCATGCACACCAGCCGCTTCCAAATACTGGCTACTTTATTTTATACAGAAGAATACATAAATAGGGTTATAGGAAGAGTTGTTCCGGGACAAGAACCCAGAACAGATGATTCTGTTTTAATAAACGCGTGGGATGAAGGGATAACTTTTGCCGAAATAAGAGGAAATCATTTTAATGGTTTTATTATAAGGATTAACGATCCAAGGCGGCTTATGTTTGTTCAGGCAACAGAGAACAAAGGAAATCTTTTGGAACAACTGGTGGAAAAACATGATGCGATTGGCGGAATAAACGCTTCAGGTTATGCGGATGTCAGGCAACGGGGTTTTGTGTGGGGGACGGCAATTGTCGGCGGGCAGTTTGTTGCCCGGTGTTCAGAGTGTGAATATCATGTAATAGGAGGTTTTAGCAAGGATCATAAATTAGTAGTTGGCAGCTTTAACGATGAGGAAAAGGAAATAATAGCCAAACAATATTTGTGGGCATTTGAATTTTTCCCTATATTAATAGCCAACGGCCAGAAAGTAAATTTTCCTCCCTTTTCCGGAGGGTTTGCTCCGCGGACAGCCATAGGTCAGACCGCACAGGGACATGTATTGCTTGTTGTTGTGGACGGCAGACAAAGAGCAAGCATAGGCGCAACATTTGAGGATCTGCAAACTATTTTATATGCCAATGGAGCTATAAACGCCATCAATCTTGACGGAGGCTCCTCTTCAACTATGGTCTTTCAGGGCAGGGTAGTAAACAGCCCTTCTGATGGTGATGAAGGACGTTTGATACCTAACGCTATTCTTTTCCGCTAAGATACTGCCAGGATAAAGCATATGGTGAAAAATACAGAACTAATTGTAATGTTAGCGCACAATGATTATACTGTAAAAAATGCTTGCGAAATATTTGAGCAATGCAAAATGTCTAAAGCCAAACTCTGGGGCTTAAAGGAAAAAGGGCTTCCCTTTGAGCAAATGAAATATTTATATGCTTACATGAAAGAATGCGGCAAGCTAACCGTTCTGGAAGTAGCAGCATACACAGAAGAAGAGTGTATTGAAGGAGCTAAAATAGCCGCAGAATGCGGATGCGATATTCTTATGGGCACGATATTTTTTGATTCTATTAACGAATTCTGCAGAGCAAATAACCTTAAATACATGCCATTTGTTGGAGAGATTACAGGCCGCCCATCTATTTTAAAAGGTAATATTGATAAAATGATAGATGAAGCTAATATGTACCTTGAAAAAGGTGTTTATGGAATCGATTTATTAGGATATAGATACACAGGAAATGCCGCACTGCTTATAAAAAAGTTTGTATCGCAAGTGAATGCTCCGATTTGTATTGCCGGCAGTGTTAATAGTTATAAAAGAGTGAGCGAGATAAAAAATTCCGGAGCATGGGCGTTTACCATTGGCGGAGCTTTTTTTGAAAATATATTCGGCAAGACACATCCCTATCAAATTGACAAAGTGTGCGAATACATCGGAGAAAGAAATGCTTAAGGTCTTTTATCCTCATGAATATGTAGAAAGTGTTTTTTCCATTGATTATAACAGTCTATATAGAAAGGGATATAGAGGAATTATATTTGATATTGACAATACTCTGGTGCATCACGGCGAAGATTCAACAAAAGAAATAGATGAGCTGTTTCAAACCATCCACAACATAGGGTTAAAAACACTCTTATTATCCGATAATACCGAAGAAAGAGTTAAAAAGTTTCTCAAAAATATTGATTCTTTATATATACATGATGCTAAAAAGCCAAGTGTAACTAATTGTTTGAAAGCTGTAGAAATGATGAATATAAAAAAAGAAGAAGCAGTAGTTATAGGCGATCAGATATTCAGAGATATTTATGGTGCAAATAAAAGCGGGATAGATAGTATTCTGGTTAAATATATGCGTTATCAGAATGAAACCAAAATTGGAATACGCAGAAATGCAGAAAAAATAGTTCTTAAATTATATGAACTTAATAAATCTTATCAAAACAGAATAGGTGACATTCATAAAAAGGAGACTATCTAAAGAATGCCGCGAAACAGAAGGCTTTTTTGCGAAATTAATCCAACTTGTTATTTTATTTCTTTGCAAAAAGAAATTGCTAAACGGTATTTAAAAAATTTATTAAGCAAAGAAAAGTTTGCAAAGACCATAAAAAAGGAAGAGTTGCCAAACATAGTTTTTAGTCAGAGTTTAAATATGATTAAAAGAGCGAAAAGTGTTGACTTGACAACTCAGGAAAACAAAATGGTTAATATAAAATTGGCCTGTAACAAAATTAACGGAATTATAATTCGACCGGGCGAGGTTTTTTCTTTCTGGAAGACAGTAGGAAAAACATCAGCAAAAAACGGCTATAAAAATGGGCGCATAATACAAAAAAATAGAATAATACTCGGAACCGGCGGAGGTCTTTGCAATTTAGCTAATACCACACATTTGCTGGTTTTACATAGTCCGTTACAAGTAATTGAATTTCACAATCATTCAGATGCGTTAGCTCCGGATGAAGGTAAAAGAATTCCTTTTAACACAGGAACATCTGTCAGATATAATCATATCGATTATAGGTTTAAAAATAATACTGACCAGGATTTTCAACTGCTTTTGTGGTGCGAAGGCGAAATCTTACATGCGGAATTAAGAAGTGAAAGAGAATTTCCATATTACTATAAATTGGCCGAAGAAAATCATCATTTTAAAAAGAAAGGAGATAAGTATTATAGGATTTCCGAAATTTATAAAGAGATTTCTGATAAATTAACAGGAAATATCTTAGACAGAAAACTTGTTTTAGATAATCATTCAGAGGTCTTGTATGACTATACTCTGATTCCCAAAGATCAAATAAGAGAATAATATGTATTACCGCGCAAGAAAAAGAACCTGCTCAAATACATTCGCATAACAGAAGAACTGTCCAACAAGAATTAAGCCTAGCCCGAAGGGCTGTTTTGTTTTTTATGCGCAAATAACTTGTTAGGCAGCTTCACTTAGTTGTTATCGTTTTCTAAATTCTATAGAATTGCCCATCATCATGGTGCAGATAAAATAGATTCTCATATATTCAGCGCCCGACAAGGTTCTTTCATACCTATATGGAAAACTTTGCCACTCTCCAAATGTTTGAATAAAGATTCTCCCATCTTTCGAATATCCCCTAAGATTAGAGTCTCTTCTAATATTATTAAAAGCCCAGAATGCTATGCAGCCCGAAATGTTAATCGAGTCAAATGTTATTAAAAGTGTTCCGAAAGGCCATGAAGGAGAAATTGCATCCCAGGTTCCATGCAGCCTCCATTCAAAACTATATATGCCGTCCAAATCACAGGCAGTCATTAAGATGGCAAGCAAAAGAACAATGTAAAGAATAATTTTTTTGTTGGTAATCAGCACATACCTCTCATATTAACCCTGATTTATCATTAAACCAACAATTTTTTGCAAAGTTACACTTATCCTTTCCCAACTTTCGTTTTAGAAAAGGCTCTATATGATATCATCATATAGAGTGTCACATTGCCTGAGGTTAAATATCTTTTGCTTTAAACGCTTCAAGAAAATGATACGCTGGCGTCTCATACGGGTGGCTGGCTAATAGGGCTCTTTTTACTTTCTCTGCATCTTCTTCTCTGCAAACAAGCTCGACCCTGTATTCGCTTACTTTTGTAACATCACCTTTTACGCCTAAGTGCGGATTACTCCCTTCCAGCGGCATAAATTGCCCTTCGCCCTTAACCTGCCAGCAGCACTTGCTGTATTTCCCGATTCTTCCTGCGCCTGCATTAAAAAGAGCCTCTTTTACTTTTTCCAGATGAGTTTCCGGAACATAAAACACAAGAACAAGCATATATTACTTTATCTCTCTGCTGCCATAGAATCAATCACTCCTCATTGTTTTTCACCTTGTCTTTTCCCATAAAACATTAGACTTGTTCGACAACTATATTACCCCTTTGAGTTTTTAAAACTTTTTTGCCTTGCATAGTTATATTTTAGTTACTACTGCAAAGAAAAGCAATTCAATTTTTGCCAGTTGTGCAGCAAGCGCGTTTGTTATATGCAGTGCCCAGCTTTTTGCATAATAATTTTACCCCATATCTGTGCGCTGAATTGCTTTAAACACTACATCAAATTCCTGCGTAAGCATTTTTGCGATACTGGAAAGTTCCTTGCCTATCCTCCTGACTTCAGTGAATAATGTATTCTGTTCACTTATATGCTCGGAAGTGCTGTTTATTGCTCTTTCAATGCCTGAAATCATTGTCATCAAGTCTTTCACTGAAGCCGATATGTCATTTACAAAAACAAGAAGTTCAGAAATGGTATTTGTTCCAGATTCAATATTTTTTTCAGTTACATTAAATGAAGTAGTTACCTCTTTAATCAACTCGTTTATTTCCTTCACGGTATTATTTATTGAACCCGCTGATTCATTGGAGTTTTTAGACAATTCCCTAATACCGGCAGCAACAACCTTAAATCCTTTTCCTGCTTCTCCGGCATGAGCAGCTTCAATTGAAGCGTTAAGCGATAATAAGTTGGTTTTTGATGATATCTCCTGGATAATTTTGATGAATTCTATGATTACTTCCGCGCTCTTTTTCAAAGAAGAAATCTTATCCACCGAAAACTTCATTGAATCATTGATGTCATTCATATTGTGTTGTACATTGCCAATATATTTGCTGCTCTCGCCGGCTTTTTTGCCCACAGCGGTGCCGGTCTGCACTCCTGTTTTAATGTCAGCAAGTGTTTCTGCGGATTTTTCGCTTAATTTTTGGGAAGCGTTATTTACTTGCTCCATTGCGGCGCTGAGATTATCCGCTTCGGTGTCTATTTTTTTTATTATATCCCCTATTGAGTTCATGGTATTTTGTATTACAGTGTTATCTTTTACAATTTCCACAGCCCCTATAGGGTTTCCATTTTCATCATATATTCCGGCATTTGATACCAAGCAATGAATAGTACTGCCATCTTTATGATAGACATCGACTGCTACATCCCTTAAAAACTGTCTGTTATGAACACATCGTATAGTCGGGCATTCGGATTTAGGCGGGCAGACGGCTGACCTATACATTTCATAACATTTCATTTGTTTGGCTTCTTGCTCTGAAAACCCTGTAAGTTTGGCAATTGCAGGCGGCCAAATAACAATATTGTTATCCATGTCAAGAACATAATATGGGTCAGGCATTGCCGACTGTATTCCTTCAAGCTGTGCTGTTTTGAGTTTATAAGCCTTGAGTTCAAGTTTTAAACTATCCAGTTCAGAAGAATCAAAATTGTCTGTCTGCGGTTTGTTTGATGATTTCAGCATAAGCACCTTCTCTTTAGTTTTTGCCTCTTACAGTAAATTTAAATCGAACACACTGTACGGCTACACACCCTGCATGATCTGTATGTCTATATACACAATCATTTTCACACGGGTCTTTCCTCTTAAAATAAGAAATCTATTTTTTTGTACAAATTTGAGAAAAATAAATTTATACTATTAACTACTTGACACGATGATGTTCGGCTACATACTTGTCTTGTCTTGTCTTGTCTTGTCTTGTCTTGTCTTGTCTTGTCTTGTCTTGTCGCTGTGCGCTCGTGCCGCAGCTTGTTGGTCAAAATTCATGATATGCCATATTATCAGCTTTATTGAAATTAAACAAGCTTTTTTTAAAAAATTTTGATATATTGAATTCAGGATTTTACCTATCATTATAATTGTAAAATATTAACAAAACGGAGAAATGTGGACAAAACATTAGACCTAGAACACGAAAAAATACCCAAACTTCTTGCACGTTATTCAATACCTGCAATTACAGGCATGGTCGTGCAGGCAGCTTATTATATTACAGACAGAATCTTCGTAGGGCACGGCGTTGGCGCAGATGGAATATCAGCGCTTACAGCATATTTGCCGCTTATGTTAATATTCATGGCTTTTGGAATGCTTTTCGGAATTGGCGGCTCAGCAGCTTTTTCAATTGCACTTGGGGCAAAAGACAAAATAAAAGCAGAGAAAATAATTGCCGGCACTCTTTTTCTTCTTATAGTAACAATTTCTTCGCTTTCTATTATCGCGCAAATCTTCGCTCCAAAGATATTATCTTTATTTGGCGCAAGTGAAAACATAATCGGGCTTTCTCTTGCTTATGGCAGAATAATACTTGCAGGCGCAGTAATTAATTCATGCGCGTATGCAATGAATAATTTTGTAAGAGCGCAAGGACGCCCAAAGACCGCAATGTTTTCTTTGATTATAGGCGGTGTTCTAAATATAATACTGGACTACTTCTTTATTCTTGTTTTTAAGTGGGGGATGCAGGGCGCTGCTTTTGCAACTGTTTTAAGCCAGACAGTAAGCGTTATAATTGTTTTTTCGTATCTTTTTGGAAAACGCAGTTATATAAAAATTAAAATAAAAAACTTTATTCCGCAATTTGAAATCACAAAAATAATTGTATCTATGGGTTTTGCGCAATTCGCAATCCAATTTATGGGCAGCCTTGCAAGCGCTTTATTAAATAATCAGCTGCAAAAATATGGGGGAGATATTGCTCTTTCTATAACGGGGATAGTTTTTGCTTTTTTTCAAATTCTCTTTTTGCCTGTATTTGGGATAAATCAGGGAAGTGTGCCTATAATAGGGTATAACTATGGTGCAAAAAAGTTTAAAAGAGTTATGCACACAACGTATCTCGCAATGGCTGTTGCCACAATTATTATGACAACAGGCTTTATAGTAACCCGCTTATTTCCAACTCAGATACTTCTCGCATTTGGCATACATGATAACGAAACAATCGACATAGGATTGGTTGCCATAAGAATTTACTTTTCGATGAGTATGCTGATAGGTTTTCAGGTCGTTGTTGCCGGAATGTTCCAGGCAATAGGCAAACCACTTCTCGCATTAGTTATGAGTTTTTCGAGGCAGCTTCTGATTCTTGTTCCTCTGGCATATATTCTTCCTCTCTTTTTTGGGCTTAACGGCATCTGGCTTGCAGTAGCAGCATCTGATTTTCTTGCAGCAATAATAACATCTCTTTTTCTTTTCAGAGAAATAAAAGGTATTAAACCGTAGGGCAAGCCCTGCAGTTTAATACCTTTTGTTTGCCTCCTCGCTCGCTTCATAAGGGGCATAGCCCCTTTGTCCACCTCATCGTTCGGTCATGCGCAAACAATGCTTGCTCGCGACTCTCACTTATTCGGTGGATGTGCAAGCTCTACAACATGGACGCTGTGTCTGGCGCAGCGACACGGATGTCGCGAAAAAGTGCCAGGCAGCTTGCCCGCGGTTCTCGCTTCGTCGGCAAATAAAAATATTGAAGAGCAAAGAGTTGGGCTAGCGTTTTTTTGGTGTAGAGATAGTTTTTCCAGTATTTCCCGCCAAGCCACGAAGTGGCGAAGGTTCCCCCCCGGAAAGATGAGCAAGCATATATTCCCGCAGCGCCGCGTTAATTTTTGTTTGATAACCCTTTCCAAAAGAACGAAACCACTCAAGAACATCTGCATCGTAGTTTATCTTTACCGGTATTTTAACAGGCCGATACAGAGACCGATTAAGCAATTTTGCAGGCACAAACCGGGCTAATTGTTCTTGAGTTAGAGCAGGCATATCGGAAGTATCAATATCTTTGTCCTGCATTTTTTTAAGTTTTTTTATTCGCTCCTCATCAAGAGGGGGCAAATCTTCAATGGTTCTTGTTAGCATAATAAGTTTCCTCCTCATGTTTTAATGCTCGCCGGGCAGATATTATTCTGACAGTTTCATCATCGGGCTCTGTTTCTACGACAAACAATACGACTCCTGCGACGGCGCCAAGGAAAATCCAGCGCATTTCTCCTTCAGAGCTATGTTCTTCATCAAAAAAATCTAGTCTGTCCGGATCATACCAGGCTCGGACTGCATCGTTAAAATCAACCCCATGTTTTTTAAGGTTCTTGAGGTTCTTTTTTTCATCCCATATAAAACGAGCCATAATTTATACCTATTAAAATATACTCTAATTATTCATCTTTGACAATACCAAGTTTTAGGAATTTCCAAATCAATATCTTTCATCATGAACCTTTAGAATCTTCTTCCCCATCGTCAAGCGAAAAGGAATCCGGAAGCTTCTTTGTGGTATCTGCGCCAAGTTGTTTTAAATTTTCAGAAAGCCTCACAAGATTTCCCTTGCCGGTCGACAACTTGTTAAAAGCAGAGTCATAACTTTTTCTTGCATTATCAATCCCCTTGCCTACATTTTCAAGATCAGCAGCAAAGCCAATAAATTTATCATAAAGCGCCCCTGCTCTTTTTGCAATTTCTCTGGCATTTCTGGTTTGGTTTTCATACTTCCATATATTATTGATTGTTCTAAGCAAAGCAAATAAAGTCGAAGGGCTTGTCATTATTATGTTTTTTTCAAAAGCATCTGTAAATATTGCGTTATCTGCCTGAATAGCAGCGGAAAAGGCTCCCTCGATTGGAATAAACATAAAAACAAAATCAAGAGAATTTATTCCCAGCAGTTTATGATAGTCTTTTTCCGAAAGCGCCCTTATATGATTGCGAATCGAGATTACAAGCTCTTTTTCGCTTTGTGTTTTCTCTGTTTCTGCTTCGGAAGAAACAAGCCTGTCATACGCAACAAGAGATACTTTGGAGTCAATAACAATATCTCTTTCTTCCGGAAGATGAACAATAACGTCCGGCTGGCTTCTTTTCCCGTCTGCCGTTTTTAGGCTTTCCTGTATTTCAAACTCCCTGCCTCTTACAAGACCAGATTTCTCAAGCACTTTTTCAAGAATCATTTCTCCCCATGTGCCCTGAGTTTTTATCTCGCCTTTAAGAGCTTTGGTTAAGTTCCCTGCCTCTTCGGTTATCTGCTGATTAAGTTTTGCAAGCTGCTGTATTTCTGTCTTTAGTGTAGTTCTTTCCTGCAAATCCTGCTCTCTCGCAGATTCCAGTTGCTTTTTAAACCCATCTATCTGCTCCCTGAATGGGCGCAAAAGATGTTCAAGAGTTGTGTTTGTCTGCTGGGAAAATACCTTATTTCTGCTTTCAAAAATATCGATTGAAAGTTTTGAAAAATGGGCGGAAAGCTCTTCTTTTGCATTATTTAATAGAGATATTTTTTCGTTAAACTGGCTTCTTTCTTTTTCAAGAGCAGTTTGCAAGGCAGAATTTTTTCCCTGCATGGATGCAAGCTGCGATGTCAGGCTTTCTATCCTTTCGTCTTTCCGGCTGCTTTCCTGCTTTTGCTCACTCAGGCGAATTTCATGTCCGTTTATTCTTTCCTGCAACGCTGCTTTTTCAATTCCTGCATCAGATTTTCCCTTTTCATAAGAAAGCTTGCTATTGTTCTTAAAAATTAAATATGCAACAACAGTTCCTGCAAGAATGCCAAAAAGCAAAGAAGAAACAATTACAAACAAATCAGTCATAAAATCCCCATGATGTCTCTAAATTTATTATTACGCAACGGCGTGATATCACTCTTTCTTACAGCGCCCGCCTATGGCGGAACCGCAACTTCCCTTCCTGCCAGAATAAGAATTTCAGGTCTGTATTCAAAATGCATGTTGTCGAACGCCAGCCATTTTCCGCCCCATACAAAGCCATACTTTTCGAATATTCTTATAACCTCGATAGGCGGCATCCAGCGCCGTGAATATGGAACAGACCACCATCTTTCATTATAAACTGATGTCCACCGCCAGTATATCTGCTTGTTTCCAATATTCCTTGGGATAATATCTATGGCTATCCCAAAGCTATGCAAACTTCTGGTTCTGCTTCCTCTGATATTTCGCCACATAAAAGCCGAAGCTGAGCCCAGAGACGAAATAAATTGTTCGACTTCAGGGTTTTCCAATGCTAACTCCCTTATCTCTCTGTCAATTGCAAGAAACCTGTCAGCAATGCGTTCATGAACTTTTACACGGAATCCCAAAAAAGTTATTCTCGTAATATGCCGCTGAATTTCCTCAAGGCTTCGTCCGTTATACAATATCTCAAGAAAAGTGTTATCTCTTTCAAGAGTTCGCCTGCCGTCCAAAAACCGGCTAAGTCTTTCAAGCATTTGCGCGTCCGGCTCTCTTACAATTTCCGGCAACTCGTAAGGATATTTGTAAAATCCATAAGACCTATACCTGTATTTGTATGGTTTTTTTTCCGGAGGAAGCAGCCTTCCGCCTGCCCAAAAAAGCTCCACCCCGCGTACTGTTATTAACCAATCGTCATTTACATATTTTATTTCATCAATAAAAGAAGAATATGCTTTGTAAAGTGCTTTTATTTCCGCAGGCATGTTTTTTACAGGCATGTTTTTTACAGGAAAATCCGCTGTTGCTTCATAGTACAGCTCAGGACCTTCAACAATGCAAAAAACAAAAAAAACCGAGAAAAGTATTACTGCACATAAAATAATTTTTCCTTTCTTTATCACACACACCCCGTATGCCCTTCTCGGCAATCACTGAATTTTGGCAAGCTAAGCTCATCGCAAAAGTTATGCACAAACAATTCTTTTGCTTTTTTTGCCGGCACCTGCGCAAGCAGCCACATTAATTTAGTAACCGCCGCCTCATACGTCATGTCATGTGCACTTACAGCTCCGGCTTCCGCAGCCCTTTGCCCAACCTCATAAAGCGAGAGGTCAACCCCGCCCTTGAGGCACTGTGCCGAAACCACAACAATAATATCCAGCAATTGTGCCTGCTCAACCATTGGCAGCAGATTCTCCCCCATAAACGGAAGCCCGCCTGCACCAAAGGATTCTATAATAATTGCCAATGGTTTAATGTCAAGTATTTTGCCAAAATAATCTGCAGAAAATCCGGGAAAAAGTTTTAGCGAAATAATGTTTCTTTCAAACCTGATGCTATCTATTGTATTGAACGAAAAACTTTCTCCAAAACGAGCCAATCCAACTTTGTCTATAAAAGGCGCTGCCGTAATTTCTGCATTTCCGCTAGTTACAACTCCAATATCATCGTATGAAACAGACACAAATGCATCTCCAGCCGCAGCCCCGGCACTCGCTTTGCTCGTGCTTTGCACGTTTTGCTGCGCACATTCGCGTGCCGCTGCGCAGGGACGCAGCATCCATGTTGCAGAGTCAATTTTTTTTACCCTTGTGCCGTGCATTAATTTCCCATTAAAGCATATTGAAACACCGCCCTGCCCTTTCTCGATTAAAACACGCATAAATTTAAATGAGTTTACAAGATTATACTTTGCATCGCTTTCCGGATGCGAAGCAGCCGGCGCTCGCTTTGCGCGTGCTTTGCACGTTTTGCGCCCCGTAACAAGTCCGGGATAATAACATCCGTGCCGCGGCGCTGAGCGCAACGTCCATGTTGCAGGAATCATAGAGCCTGTTAATATTACAGGCTTTTCAAGAGCGCCCAAAACATACGAAAGAATAGATGAAGTATAAGCCATAGTATCTGTGCCGTGAGTAATTATAAACCCGTCAAACAGATCTTTATTTTCGAATATTTTTTTTATTATTAAAATCCAGTCATCGGGATTTATATTGGAACTGTCTTTTAGAAAAAGAGAGCAAATCTCGATTTCCGCCATTTCCCGGCAAACCGAGCTTGGCGAGCGAAGGTTTCCCAACTTGCGTCGGGCTTCGCTTCCGGGAATACTTTGCTGCCCATTAATTCCGGAAGCCTCAAAAAGTTTTTCAAACAGCGCGGCGCCATTTTTCGAAGGAGCAAGCCCTTCCCCATCCAAGCCTTTTTCCGAGACAATAGTTCCGCCTGTTGTTATCAAAAGAATTTTCAAACTTTCTCAAAATCTATTATGCTACCTGTAGAATAATAGATTTTATTCATCTCCTTGTTCAGTTCACAAGGGGCAGATACCCTTTGTCCGCCTCAGCGTTCGGTCATGTGCGTGCAAGCACGCACACCTGCGGCTCTCGCTACGTCTGCGAAGTCATCCGGATATTTTCTGCCCCGGCTGATACCATTTTTTCTATTGCTTTTTCCCCATCACCTGCATTCACATCCACTGCAGCTATAGCATCGGAAAGAAGTTTTACTTTATACCCAAGCTCTAATGCATCCGTAACAGTGCTTAATACACAATAGTCTGTTGCAAGCCCGCATACCCACACTTCTTCTATGCCCAGCGTTTTAAGATGAGAATCAAGCAAAGTGCTGTCAAACCCCGAATATGCATCTTTGGAAGCAGTATCTGCCTTGGATATTATAAAAGGATTTGACGGCACATGCAAATCAGCATGAAATTCCGCGCCTTTAGTTTCAGCAACGCAGTGCGGCGGCCACATGCCCCCGTTTTCTTTAAAAGAACAATGATTTGCAGGGTGCCAGTCTCTGGTAAAAACAATAAACTCATCTTTTTCTGCAAAACATTTAATGTATTGGTTTATCGCAGAAACTATTTTATCCCCGCCCCTTACCCCAAGAGAACCTCCGGGACAAAAGTCATTTTGCATATCCACAATAATAAGCGCTTTTTTTGCACCCCCGCAGCTACAGCAATTATTCATAACAAGTAACCCTCTTTAATCTTGAATTAGGATTATAAGCCCTTCCTTTTTTTGCTAAATCCCTTCCATTAACTTTTACCACATCGGCAGTAAAATCGATGCCCCCTTTAATAAGGCAACTGCCCACACCATAAGCATCAACAGGAACCTTTCTGGAAACAAATTCGTTAATTTTTTCAGCATCAAACCCGCCGGAAACAATTATCTTTACACCTTTAAAACCCTCTGCATCAAGCCTTTCTCTGGTTTTCATAACAAGCTCCGGAATAACTCCGGTTGGCTTAAAAGTTCCCATCATTTCAAAAACAGATTTATCTACCAGCTTCTCGGAAGTATCAAGCCTTACCCCCCAAAGCTTGTCGCCAAGTTCGCGCGCGCACTTTAAAGCAGTGCCCACACAATCGTTATGGAAATCAACAAGAGCAACAAGATTTGTATCCGGATATGATTCATGATAAATTCTTGCAGCAGCAACATCATCTCCCTCAAGACACGCAATCATTGCATGGGGAACAGTACCCGAAGCCTTTGCGCCCCACCACTCACCCTGAGCAAGCGTCGACACCGAAGAAGCGCCGCCAACCCATGCAGCGTACCCGTCGCCGGTTTGAACCCCCCAGTGGTCAAACCGCGCAGGAAAAAAAAGAATCGGTACGCCCTGCGCAGCATTTACAACTCGCCTAACGTTTGTAGCAATCCTTGTTCTCCGCGCAAGAATCCCAAGGTAAATAGTTTCCAGATGCGCAAACGATGTAATTTTGCCATTTATATGCATTACACTTTCCCATGGAGCTACTTCGTCGCCATCCCTAAGTGCAGATATTTCAATATCATCAAATTCATTTACCCATAAAGAGTCAAGCTCTTTACCAATTTTCATTCTTTCCGAAACAATATTAAGATAACCATCCCTGTCTTCAAGATAATATTTTCTGCCCTTCTTTTTGAACTCCACATATTTGTCAAAAAGCTTGTATGCTTTTGGGTAATCCGAATACCTTCCTGCAGCAACTTTAAACACAGCAAGACATTCGTCAATCCCGCAAATTACTGCATTATTTTTTTGAAACACCTGCATCACCACTCGCGGGTCAATGCCGTGCTCCTCAAGAGCTATTTTTTGCCGCCAGAAATAAATATCGCTTCTATAGCCTCTTCTAAGTTCCTGAACAGGCAAATCAAAAACATAACTATTAAGCCTCTCGCTCTTTGACGAATAAATCTTCTCAGAACTCTCTTTATTCTCTGCCATTTTCTATCCTCAACAGTTTTTTTCCCATTCTCAGATGAATCAATCTCTTATAAATATCATATCATTTTAATTAAATCCTGTCTTATACATTATTTTGATGGAAAATCAGTTATTTTGTTCATTTTTTGCTGATTTTGATTTATACTAAAACTGACTTTTGCTAAAGCACTGATTAGAGTCAAATTTAATCAGTGCTTGCCTCGAAAACCCATTTTTTGGAGTTTTTTTATGGAAAATACTGATATTTCCTCTTACATTGACCACACTCTCCTAAAGCCTGATGCTTCCGAAAAACAGATTGAACAGCTTTGCCAAGAAGCTCTTCTTTATAATTTTTATTCAGTTTGTGTAAACCCCTCGTGGGTCGCGCTTGCCGGGAAGCTTCTTAAAGGCAGCAGAGTCGAAGTATGCAGCGTTGCGGGCTTTCCGCTTGGTGCAGTAAAAAGCAGCATTAAAGCCATTGAAACAGAAAATGCCATAGAAGACGGAGCAACAGAAATCGATATGGTTATAAATATAGGATTTCTCAAAGACCGCAATTTGAAGCAGCTTGAAAATGACATCCTGATTGTAAGAAAAAGCTGCAGCGATTCCGTTGTTTTAAAAGTAATAATTGAAACCTGCCTGCTTACAGAAGAAGAAAAAATAATCGCGTGCAATATCGCTGTTAATGCAGGAGCAGATTTTGTCAAAACCTCCACAGGCTTTTCCCTAAGCGGCGCTACCATCGCTGATGTTGAATTGCTTAAAAAAACTGTTGGCAATAACGCAAAAGTAAAAGCATCCGGCGGAATTAAAACCCTTGATGATGCGCTCAAAATGATTACCGCCGGAGCAGCCCGGCTTGGCACAAGCTCTGGAGTAGCCATAATGCAGGAGTCTTAAAGTTATGCTGCCTGCGGTGCTAGTAAACCACTGATTAGAGTCAAATTTAATCAGTGCTTCCCTACAAAAGCACATCCCTCAAACTTGCAATCATATAAAGGGGTATGGAATATAGCCCAGCATCTGCTCCAAAGTGGTTAAGCGATGTACGAATTGCCTGTTTAGGCTTATATGCTTCCATATAAACATTCAGACTATAGGACTTTTTATTCAAATCAGACTTAACCTCAACAGGCACAATTTCGTTATTGTATTGTAAGACGAAATCCACTTCTGCCTTGCCTGTTGCACTCCCCCAATAAAATATAGGCAGCCCACCAAAAGTATTCAATTCCTGCACCACATATTGCTCTGCAATAGCGCCTTTAAATTCCTTAAAAACTTCGTGATTAGGTTGATAGAATGTCTTTATATCAAGTCCTGACTTTGCTGCCAGCAGTCCTACATCAAGCATATACAACTTGAACGACTCGCGCTCCGCATAACTCACCAAAGGAAGCTTGGACTCTGTAGTTTTGGCAATTTTATAGACCAGACCTGTATTCACCAACCAGTCCATTGCATTTTCAAACTCTTTTGCCCGACCTCCGATTTTGACTTCTTTATAGATGAATTTCTTTTTTTCTTTAGAAAGATGGGCCGGCATTGAGTCCCACAGCATACGAACCTTAGGTATATCTACACCTTTTATGTGCTTGGAAAAATCTGCTGTGTAGTTATTGAGTATGGTTTTCTGCACCTCGCGCACAGCCTGCAAATCATTCGCATCTGCATAACTCTTCACAACTTCGGGCATACCGCCAACATAGAAATATTCTTTTAACTTATCAATCAGAAGCCCATGCATATTTTTGATAAGCTTCGTATCCTGGTCATGGATGATATTAACAAGCTGTTCTTGTCCTATAGCGTTTAAAAATTCATAGAATGATAAAGGATAAAGAACAATTTCATTCACTTGCCCGACCGGAAACTTGCCCCCGGCAATACCAAGAAAACTTCCGGCAGCAGCTATGTTATACGCCGGAGCATCCTCGCAAAAATACTTAAGGCTGTCTTTTGCCCTCTGGCACTCCTGAATTTCATCAAAAATCAGCAACGTATCTGCGAGCGATATTTTTTCTTGGAAATGATTCTCCAGACTCGTGATAATGGTTTTGGGAGAAATATCATCCCCAAAGTAATTGTGCAGTTTCCGGTTTGTATCAAAATTAAGATACATCATGGACTTGTATTCGTTTTTGCCGAATTCTTTTAACAACCAAGTCTTGCCCACCTGCCTGGCTCCGTAAAGGATAAGAGGCTTGCGTTTTGGAGAGTTTTTCCACTTTAACAGGTTTGAGTAGGCAAATCGTTTCATTATTAGCCTGATTAAAAGTAATATAGCATGAAATTTTGGATTTAGCAAGCTAAAAGTGTGATAATTTACACTTTTGGGAGCCTAAAAATGTAATTTTTTACACTTTTCGTCGCCTTGAGTAAAATAATATTAACTACATCCGAACCATCGAATTATAAACTATTTTCTCCACTTAAAATTCGCCGGATGGCTTTTGCTCGTGCTTGCCGTAGCAGCCTCTGCACTTCGCCCGCGCGGCGCTTCGGCGCTTACTGACTGCGAACGACGCGGAAGCCGACGTCGTTGTTCCTGAGCCACAGTTCGTCTCTGCCACGGAACGCGTACTCGAAGCAGTGTATTGCCAACTGGCGCCGCGCATCACGCGGAAATTCGATATCCCAAAGACAGGACCTTCGGGATCCGTCTTAGGAGCATCATCATAAAGCCAAAACCTGTCCCATACCCACTCCCACACATTACCATGCATATCATGCAAACCCCCACGCATTAGGAGCATAACTGCCTACAGCAGCGCTTGTTCGGTTTAGACCAAGACCCATAGTTGTACGAAAATTTGCCTGAGATTGAGTTATATTATTCCCGGTATTCCAGGGCGTTGTTGTCCCTGCCCTGCAGGCAAACTCCCACTGTGCCTCTGTAGGTAATCGATAACCATTAGCTCCGGCAACCATAATTACAGCATTCCAGTTTGCAAAATTTGCATGACCACTGCCTGTAGGCACAGTTCCCCAATCATCCGGATTCGTACTCCCGTTTATGCTATAAACAGGGTCTAGACCTTCCATAATACTTAACCTGTTACAGAATACAAGCGCATCAAACCAGTTTACTCTCTCCACAGGAAAATTAGATGTATCCATTCTGTATACTTGTACTGAACCGGCTCCGCCCGGGCGAAAATGGCTAGGCGTTGGGCTTATCCCATTGGTATTGCCTGTCATTACTGCCTCCCACTGCGCCTGTGTTATCTGGTGTCTGCTCATTCTAAAACCTTGCGTAAGTGTTACATCAAACTCATGGGTCGTAATGTCTGCCTGTCCCATTCGAAAAAAGAAAGGCGCGGTTCCGCTTGGGGGTATTTGCACCATTACAATCGGCAATGGGCCACCAGGCGGGTCACCCGACGGCGGCGGATTCCCGCCTGGGGAGTTATCGCACGAAATAATAAATACGCTTAATATTAGCGTTAAAATTAGACTGCAAGAAATCAAATGTTTTTTCATATTTTTTTCCTTAAAAAATGGTTTTGAGTCATATATTGTTCTCCAAAAATGTTGGCGAATTTATATATATAAGAGAGAGAGAGAGAGAGAGAGAGAGAGAGAGAGAGAGAG
>WQTU01000131.1 GCA_009786125.1 Spirochaetota bacterium | reverse complement strand
TCTAATCAGTGCTTCCACATTTTTTCGTAGTTTTCTTGCAGAAAACTACGAAAAAAGGATAATAAGGTAAAGCTGATTTATTCTCGATTGAATAAATCAGCGGGTTCTTAGCTTTTTTCAACATTGCTTTCTTTGCTATAAATTTCCATAAGTTTATTTAAAAGAGTGTTAAACTGTTTTTCTGCTGATATTTTAAAAAACTTAAGGACGGTTTTTGATATTTGCTCAAATGAGATTTCTTTTTCTTCATAGTTTGCGATACAGTTGGCAAAATAAATTGTTGCAACAGTTTCCCATTTTTCATGAGGAGCTGTCATCGGGTCGTGATGATATCTTATTGATGTTACAAGGTCGTCGGGGAAATTCCATTTTTCAGCAATAAGAGCGCCGATTTCTGCATGGTTTAAACCAGCGGATAGAGCTTCAAATATATCTTTGCCCATTTCTCTGTCTTTGGCAAGCGCGGATATTTTTCCAACAAGCGCCGGGTGTGCATTAAAAAAGACAACTTTTCCTATATCGTGCAAAATAGCGCCAATATAAACATCATCAAGCAATTCTTTTTTTCTTATATAGTTTTTTGCAAGCGCATAAGCATAAAATGCTGTTTTGTTTGAATGAGTCCACAACTCTTTTAATCCGGAATTTAATACTTTTTGTGTTCCATAAGAATATAGAAGGTTTTTAAGACCTCTTAGCCCTACAAGTTTTACAGCTTCTGTTATGCTGTCAACTTTCTTGGATAACATATATTGGGCAGAGTTTACTATTTTTAGAAGATCTGCTGTAAGGCTCATATCCATTGCGATATTTCTTGCTATATCTGTTATTTCGGATTCAGGATCGTCTATCATTTTCTGGAGTTGAACAATGTTTTCCGGAAATTGCGGAAGTTCATTAATCTCTTTAACAATTTCTTTGGATAATGCAGTGAGGTTTTCTTTATGTATTTCTGAAAAAGGAATAACCAGTTTTGCTACGGTTTCGTCACCGTCAACATCAAGATCAAAAGCATCTTCGTTCAGACCTATTTTTTTAAGCATTAAAACAAGAATAACAAGCCCAAGCCCTGCTCCTTCCGAGCTGTCCA
This sequence comes from Spirochaetota bacterium, assembly GCA_009786125.1. GTDB lineage: Bacteria > Spirochaetota > Spirochaetia > CADAEX01 > CADAEX01 > WQTU01. The sequence continues at coordinate 43,310 of WQTU01000131.1, read as the reverse complement.
ACACAGATGTCATTGCTTCTTCAAGAGTGTTAAGCGCCCTTGATCTTGCAATTCTGTCATAAGCCCGCATATGCTCTTTTGTTGAAATTTTTGAATTATTTCTTACAGTTATTGTTAGTTTATCGCTTACTGCATGAAAACCTATTTTTATATATAAACCTGCTTCTTGCTGTTTTTTAAAGTAATGTTCAATATTACTCAGGGTATCTGATTTAAAAGATTCCATTCCTGTCTGATAGTCATCATCATCTTCAATATCAAGATTTTTTTCTATAAAGTAAACTCTTTTTGTATTTGCTTTATTGGCATTTACAAGCAGCTCACGTAAACAATAGGATATTTGAGCCAAGATTTCTTTTTGTCCAAATTCTTCCAAAAAAATTAAAAGAATCTGTTCCATTTGCTCTTCTATTTCATGATTAATTTTATGGGTTTTAATTATAAGAGGTAAAGAATTTCGTGCTATTTTTTGAATTTTAGGCACATCTATATTAATTGTCATTTTTCCCGCCTCTGAAAAACATTCTATTGCTCGATAGTATCATATACAGGTATTCGATATTATCATGTACAATAGTATTTAATTATTCTTAATAAATGTCAATTAGCATACTACCTACAAGAATTTTTGCTTTTTTTGGATAAATCTTTGAGTTTTTTCTTAATGATGTAATTAAATGTGTTCTTGGGGAACTCGCCTTTTTTGGTAATTTCGCCTGCTTCCATTCCCGACAATATGCTTAAACCTTCGTTTATGTTTTTTATGGGATAGATGGAAAAAGAGCCATTTTTTACAGCTTCTTTGACATTTTTTTGCAAGACAAGGTTTTTAACATTTGATTCCGGAATTATTACGCCCTGGGTGCCTGTTAAGCCGAATTTTTCGCATATTGAATAAAACCCTTCGATTTTTTCATTAACCCCGCCTATGGGCTGTATTTGCCCAAGCTGGTTCACAGAAGCTGTTATTGCAATATCCTGCCTGAATGGTACTTCTGCAACAGCAGACAAAAGCGCAAATATTTCTGTAGACGATGCAGAATCGCCCTCTATTTCTCCATAAGATTGCTCAAAACAGATACTTGCAAATAAAGATAATGGAAAATCTTTGGCATAAAAAGACCTTAAAAACCCTTCGATTATCATTGCTCCTTTATTGTGGATTTCTCCGGAAAGCCCTGCCTCTCTTTCAATATTGATTATTCCTTCATTGCCCGGAGTAGCTGTTGCTGATACAAGGAAGGGCCGTCCGAATGTGTAAAATCCTCTATCATATAGCGCCAGTCCGTTTACTACACCTACTTTTGTGCCTTTGACCTCGATTCTTATTGTGCCTTCTTCGATGAATGATGTAAGTTTTTCTTCCGGCAAATTAGTCATATAGTTGCGTTTTGCTATTGCGGTTTCTACTGCTGTTCTGTCTATTTGGTCAGCTCCTGCTTCGCGCGCCCAATAATCAACTTCAACAAGAAGATCGAGAATTTTTGCAAATTTTGTTGAATATTTTTTTCTGTGACCGGTCATTCTTATGCCAAAATCGAGTATTGCCTGTAATCCGGTTTCTGTTATCGGCTTCATGTTTCTGGTTTTTATTTGATCATCAATAAAACTTATATATTGCCTGGTGTTATCATTATTGATATCCATTTCTGAATCGAATTCTGCAATTACTTTAAAAAATTTTTCAAAATCCTGATCTGTGTTATAGAGAACGTCATAAATGCTTTCGTTTCCTATAATTATTATTTTTGTATCGATTTTTACAGGTTCTGGTTTAATAAAACCGCCGGAAGGATTAAAGGGAGAGCTAGGCTGCTGTATTTGCACTTCGCCGCTTTTTAGCGCTCTTTTAAGGTGTTCCCACGAAGTCTCTTCCTGAAAAAGAGATTCTGCATCCAGAATAAGATACCCGCCGGATGCTTTTATAAGAGAGCCTGCCTTTGCCATCATGAATGATGTTTTAACTTCGGTATTTTGCTCCATCCTGTTTTCGATTGTTCCAAAAAGATTTGTAAAATTTGGGTAGGATTCAAAAATCAGAGGGGCATATTTTAGTTTTGAATTATCAACAAGAATATTTATCTGATACCTTTCTGCTTCGTTTTCTGTATAGAAATCAATGTCATTTTCTTCTTCGCTGCGTTCTTCTTCATCAATAAAGAGATAAAGTCTTTCGAGTATATCTTTTTTTAGATCAATAAGATATTTTTTTACGTCTCCCTGCTTATATTCTGCAATAAGATCATCAACTTCTGAAGTTATAATAGGCTCTATGAATCTTTTTTCTTCTTCGAGAAGTCTGTTTTCGAGCTCAACCCTGTTGTGCTGCATTTTTCTCATAAGTTCCTGCAGCTCATCGAGGTGTTTAAAATAATTATTTCTGATTCTCTCTTCTTCTTTTAAGGAAAACTTTCCTTCGGAGACCATCTGCTGGATTTCGTCAAAATCTACGGGTTTTCCTTTTATGACAGGCATTATGTCGGAGATCATTTCGTTTTCTTCTGTTTTTGAGTTAACAAGAAGGAACCCATCAGCTTTAAGGTTATTCTCGAATTTTGTAATGAGCTCTTGTTCCATGCTGTCGTACGATTTGATTATTGAATTTCTTTTTTTCTTGAAGCTGTCGCTCTCAATTCTGCTTTTTATTCTTTTTCTTACTATAGTAATCAGGTTATTGAGGCTGTTTCGAAAACTTTTTGCGCGTCCCGCAGGGAGATAGAGAATACCGGGAGATTCGGGGTTTGAAAAATTAAAAACACATACAACATCTTTTAGGGGTGTTTCGCAGACTGAATTTTCCAATATCTTGTTTATTGCGCTGTGCCTTCCTGTTCCTGTGCTTCCTGTAACAAAGATATTGTATCCGGGCTTGCGTAGTTTGGTTCCGAACATTAGGGCATCAATTGCTCTTTTTTGACCTGTAATAAATGTTTCTGTTTTTGATTCTCTAAGCGATTTAATTAATTCAGCCGGAATGCTGAATTCAAGTTCTTCTTCAGTAAGTTTTTTATGTGTCATATAAAGAACAGTATTGTAAAGTCGCAGGTTTATTGTCAAGGATAGGATAAAAATATATAATTATTTTCATGCATATTAGAGAAATTGACAGGTTTTTTCATGAGTTATTGCGGATTGATAATTTTAAAAAAGCAGATAGGGGAATCAATGGGCTGCAGGTTGCTAATAAATCAAAAACTGTATCAAAAATAGCTTTTGCTGTTGATGCATCGCTTGAGGCTTTTAAAAGAGCTGCTTCGTGGGGTGCAGATATGCTTTTTGTTCATCATGGCATTCTCTGGGGGGGCGAAAAAGCAATTACAGGCGAATATTTTGACCGTATTTCTTTTTTAATAGAGAATAATATTGCTCTTTATGGTGTTCATCTTCCATTGGATGCAGACCCGGAACTTGGAAACAACATTTCTATTGCCAGAAAAGCAGGGCTGGAAGAAATCGAGCTGTTTGGAGAGTATGGCGGTTTAAAAATAGGCTATAAAGGGGTTTTGCAAAAACCAATGGGCTGCGATGAGATACTAGCTTCTTTGGGGTTTAAAACTGATGAGGTGCTGGCTGTACTTGGGTTTGGTCCTGAAAAATGCAGAAAAGTTGCTGTTATCGCAGGGGGAGCGAGCAAAGAAGTGCAGCAGGCTATTGATGAAGATATTGATCTCTATATTACAGGAGAGGTTGCACACCATATGTATCATCAGTGTCTTGAGGCTGGAATAAATGTTATTTCCGGGGGGCACTATCTTACAGAGACTTTTGGGGTAAAAAATGTTGCAAAAGTTGTTAACGAAAAACTTTCGCTGGAAACCTGTTTTATTGATGTGCCTACGAGGTTGTAAATGAATTTAAAAAATAAACTAATACCTTTTTCTCTTGCTGCTTTTGTAATAGCGCTTGATCAATTTACCAAGTTCCTTGTTGTAAAAAACATACCATTACATACTATAAAATTTTCATTTTTTGAAGAACTTTTAAGAATTGTTCATGTAAGAAATAAGGCTATAGCTTTTAGTATTGGGCACACTCTTCCGGACAATGTAAGGACTGTGCTTTTTTCTTTTTTTCCTTTAATTATACTTATATTGCTTGTTATCTATGTTTTAAGAACAAATGAGGTTACTATGCCGCAGCGGTGGTTTCTTGCCGGCATATTTGGCGGCGGTCTGGGGAATCTTATAGACAGGTTTTTTCGGCCTGCCGGTGTTGTTGACTTTATTGATGTTAAATTTTTTGGGATTTTTGGGCTTGAAAGATGGCCTACTTTTAATGTTGCGGACTCTGCGATAGTTGTTTGCGGAATTTTGCTCTTTATTTCTCTTTTTTGGAAGAAAAAAGAAAGCTTGTAACATTTTTGTAAAAATTTTTTTTGACTTTGAAAAAAATGTATGAGATAATACTAGAAATGTCTCAACTTGGTTTATATGCTTTGCTTCATGCTATGGAAGATGCAGATATGCCCGTTAGATATAAAACCAAATTTTACGGAGGAATTTAAAAATGGCGGATGAAAATATTAGCCCATTAAAAGCAAAAAGAGAAAATGAAATGTATGCAGTGCTGCTAGGCGCTTCTTTTGGTTTAATTATTGGCGCAAACCAGACCATGAATTGCTGGCAGACAAGTACTGCTCTTGGGATATGGATAGGAACAGGTCTTGGAGCGAGTTTTGGCTATCTTTATTCTATTTGGAATACCATTTCTAGTACTTTCATTAAAAAAGAAAATACTATTAAAGAAGATAAATTTGTTATTACTATCATTGCAGCGCTTGTAGGATGGATTGGCGGTCCTATTTTTGCTCTTTATGCTGTTCTGAAAAAAGTTTTTGTAACGAAGAATACAGCATAGCATTCACTATGTAATAAAGTTATGATATGAGCGATATTCTCTTTTTGCTGGGAATATCGCTTTTTTTATTTATCCTGTTATAGAATGCAGTTCTTGGGAAGTTATGTTGCAGAATACTCGAAGATAATATTTGTCTTTATAATTTATCTGTTCAATAAAAAAATGAGTGTATCCATAGTGTATTTGGAAAGATAAAAAACCAAGTCAATCGCCATTGTCTTCTTGTCTTGTCTCTTCCTTTATTCTTTCCATTGCTTTTGAAAGATGTTTTTCTGCCTTTATAAGATGTTTTTCTGTTATTCTGTCAAACTTTTTAAATACATTATCATTGTCTATACTTTCATTTTCATTACAAAATAACGTGGCAACAGAAACTCCAAGATTATCTGACAATTTTTCAAGAAGCTCTGCAGAAACAAATGTTAATCCTCTTTCGATTTTGCTTAAATGCTTAACAGATATGTCTACTTTTTCGGACAATTCTTCCTGAGATAATTTTTTTGCTTTTCGATAGCTTTTTAAATTTGCCCCTAAAAGCTTTTTTAGTTCCATAAATTATAGTTTAAGGCTTATAAATCACAAAAAACAGCCTAAAATGCTATAAAAATAAAAAAGTAGCCATAAAAGGTCTTTTTTTGTTTGAAAAAGTATCATGTAAATATTATAATGCAGTAATGAATGAACCTTATGGGGCGAGTTTTGAGGGAAGAAATGGTTATTTTGATTACATCTTTTTTACTGATTGGCTGTGGATTAGATCGTCGTGCAAATAGAATTTCCCTTCTGGGATGAATGGGGTGGGAGGATAATTTTTGGAGTCCCCCACTATAATTTTTTGCTTTTGCTGATTTGGAGATTAAGAAAAAAGCAAAAAGTGTTATCAATCAGAGGTTTTATGTATTTACAAAAAGACGACTATGACCGCGCTATTGCGGAATTTGACCAGGCAATTCAACTTGATCCGAATGATGCACAAGCGTATTACCATCGTGGTATTCTGTACTTTGGCAAGAGCAACTATGATAGCGCTATTGCGGACTTTGATCAGGCAATTCGACTTGATCCGAATAATGCACTAGCGTATTACCATCGTGGCTTTGTGTATTTACACAAAGAAGACTATGAGCGGGCCATTGTGGACTTTGATCAGGCAATCCAGCTTGATCCGAATAATGCACAAGCGTATTTCCATCGCGGCTTTGTGTATTTACACAAATGCGACTGTGACCGCGGCATTGCGGACTTTGATCATACAATCCGACTTGATCCGAATGATGCACTAGCGTATTACGGTCGTGGTACTCTGTACTTTGGCAAGAGCAACTATGATAGCGCTATTGCGGACTTTGATCAGGCAATTCGCCTTGATCCGAATAATGCACAAATGTATTACGATCGCGGTACTGTGTATTCGCATAAAGGCGACTATGACCGCGCTATTGCAGACTATGACAAGGCAATCCAACTTGATCCGAATAATGTTGTTGCCAAACAAAATATGGAAAAGCTCAAGCAAATCCTAAATGGGGATTGCGGTGTTGAAGTATAGAATAGTAGAAAATATTATGTTAAGGCAAAGATCTTTAGAGCAGTTCTAATCTTTGGTTAGACTTTGGAATAGAATACCTTAATAGCCATCAGACATGGCGATGTTCATATCTTTTTTATAAAGCTCATTATAGAAAAAGCCTCTGTTCCTAAGTTTATCCTTGAGTTCCTGCGGAAAAGGAATATTGCGCCAGAAAATACCGCGTACTTCTTTATCAAGTTTTTGCATTCCATCAGCTTCTTTTGTTATCCAGAGAAAATAGTCATTTATAAAAGCTTCCTTAACATCTCCGCGCATTTTTTTAGCAGTATACCATTGGTAATAACGACCTGTAAGCCCTTCTTCCATCCAGTAGTATGAAGCTGTTTCTTTGGCAATTTGCCACCTAAGATCGCCCATAGCATAAATTATTGCATTTTTGAGCTCTTTTGAGAAAATAGGAATACCTATTCTTCCTCGTCCTGTTGCTCTGTTGAATTTTTCATAAGGTTCCCAGCAAACCCCAACCTCTCCATAGCTTGGCAGTAATATGGTATATGGAACAATTCTGTTTGTTTGGCGCTTGAATGTTCTTTTAAAAAGACCAGGATCAATTTTTTCAATTTCTGCCAATATGGTTATTACATTTTCTCGTGTTGCAATATCCTTTATGTGTGATTTCATATATTGCTGCATTAGAACCGGAAAATGGTTTCCTTTTCTTCCGATAGTCATTTTTATCATTTGCCTTAAGGACATAAGCTCTTCCACTAGTACCTGCGAATCTACAGCAGCTTCTTCTGCGCCTTCTTCTTTTGCTTTTTGTTCAAGGGCTTTTACTTTTTCTAAAGAGTTTTCCAAATTTTCAATTGTATAAGAAAGTTCTTTGTCATATTGCAGTAATTTTTTGGAAAGTTCTTGTATTTCGTTTAAAAAGCTTTTTTGCTCTGTAGAATATGGAGCTGATATATTCTCATATTTAGAGATCCGATCATGCTTTCGTATTGAAGCAGCTTTTTCTAAGATAAGCGCTTCGGTATCTTTAATTGCAGATGCCTTATTTTTCATAAGAGCAGAAAGAGACTGATTATAACCGCGCTCTTTTTCGAGAGCGCTGTTTATTTTTCTTGCCAGCTTTCCAACTTTACTCTTTTTTGTTTCGTCAGTAACCGAAGGATTTATCTCTCCGGCAGCTATTTTAGAAAGCCATTCATCTACATAGAATATAGGCTCGCCTGTATCATTATCTTCTATTACAGACGAAAGCATAAGCCGTTGATCTTTATTTATAAGTGTTTGCAGCAAAACACCAAATCTTAAAAGCATTTTTTTGGGTACAGGCAGCGGTTTTCCGCATTTCCCTGCAATTGATGCTGCAAGCTGCCAGTATGCGACTATAAATCTTTCACGATATGTTAATTTTTCTTTGGGGTCGGTTATTTTTAAAAAATCAGAAAGAAGAGAATGTACTTTCTGAGATATTTCGCCTTCTCCGGAAAGCGCTATTTTATAATAATCTTTGTCATTAAAATAAGGTTTTGGGTCTTGTTCAAATTTAGTAATTTCAACAAATTTTTCTTTAATCTCAAGACCATCACCTTGTACTTCTTCTTCCGGAGCTTCATCGGCAAAAAGATCAAAAAAATCAGGATTATCTGACTTGTTACTATCCAGCCCAAGAAGGTTTGCAATTTCGGGATCAAGTTCTTGTGAATTATTTTTTGAATCGCTCATTTCTCTTTGTGGAGATGGTGGGAATTGAACCCACGGCCTCGTGAATGCCATTCACGCGCTCTAGCCAACTGAGCTACACCCCCAATTTATCCCCTTTGAAAATATTATTATATTCTACGATAAAACTATTTTATTCAATATTTTTGCTTTCTGTCTAGTGAAAAGGCGAACAAAAAAAAGACGAGATAATACCTTTTTCTATAAAATAACTTTAATTATTAGTTAATTCCTTGATTTTTTTGCATTAATTGTATAAATGATATAGTAAGGTTATGACAACCATTAAACCGCTTGTAAAATATGTAAAAAAAGCTGGAAAAAAAGCTGTAAAAGAGCAGCACAAGGTAAAAAGAAAATTTAAAACCGATGGCTCTGTTATTACGTATATCGATAAGAAATTAAATGAATATCTTTCAAAAGCCATTGCTTCTCTTTACCCCAAAGCAGGCTTGATTACAGAAGAATCTCCGGCAAGTTGCGATGGCTCCAAAGAGTTTTGTTTTGTTGTTGATCCAATAGACGGCACAGATTCTTTTAGCCAGGGTATGCCTGGCTGGTGTGTTGCAATAGGGCTGCTGAAAAAAGGGGAGCCAGTAGCAGGCATTATATATGCTCCTTTGTGGGGAGGAAAAAAAGGGACATTTATATATTCTGATATTGATGGACCTGTTTTTGTAAATGGAAAGAAATTATCTCCGGATAAAATAGTTTATGCACCCTTAGCAGATAAAGATGTTCAGCTTGCTATTGCATCAAAAACGCATCATTTTTTTGACTTTTCAGCTTTTAAAGGTAAAGCAAGAGTAACAGGCTCTGCAATAATTAATATTATTGCTCCAATAATTCATGGCGGTATAGGCGGAGCTGTTATTCCAAAAGCTAAAATATGGGATATAGCAGCCCCTCATGCTATTGTAAAAAAAGCAAAACTTAATTTTTTATATTTTAATGGCTCTAATGTAGATTACAGTAAATTATATGATCGGTCGATAATAAAGGATACCATTATCTGTGGTTATGAAAATGTTTGTGGTATAATAAAAATTAATTTTATTCGCCGGCATAGCGAGAGTCATATCAATACCAAGCCCGAAGAGGTACCAGGCAGCATAACTGAACAAGGAGGGGAGTAAAGGGTTAAACATCATGCATAATACCATATATAAAAGCAAAAATGTTAACTTACCTCCTTCTTTTAAAGGCTTCGATATAGCAGATATAGTTTTTACAGAAGATTTCTCTCAAGCTTTAACCAGCTATTCGGGAATTATTATTTCTGCCAATGAAATTGATGGTAAAAATATCGAAGAAATTAAAAAAAGTAACTATCCTGTTATTATATGGTCTGGTTCCGGCAAAGAAAGCTCTATAGACACAGATTTGAATGCCTATTTTCATTTTAAGACAGTACCGGATATAGATGTTTTTTCGCAAGTTATAAAAAACTATATTGATTATTTAACAGAAAAAAGAGATAAGGATTTTTTTAGAGACAGATTTGCAAATCAGGAAAAGCTTAATCAGGAACTGTTAAAAATAGGAGTTGCCCTTTCCTCAGAAAGAGATAACGATAAGCTGCTTAATTACATTGTAGCCAAAGTTTGTGAAGTTACTAAAGCAGATGCAGGAAGCCTTTATCTTTTGGAAGTTAATAAAGAAACCAAAAAAGCTTATCTGAGATTTAAAATATCGCATAATGATTCAAACAAAACTGATTTTACGGAATTCACGATGCCGCTGGTAAAAAAATCTATAGCCGGTTATGTAGCAATAGAGGGAAAAGCATTAAAGCTGGATGATGCATATTTAATTCCGGACGGGGCTGAGTATGCATTTAACAAAAAGTTCGATATGGACACAAGTTATAGAACAAAAAGTATGCTAACAGTTCCTATGAAAAATTATAAAGATAAAGTCATAGGGGTGATTCAGCTTATAAATAAAAAAGTAGATCGCAGTGCTGTTCTTACAGATCATAAAAGTGTTATGGAAAATGTGGTTCCGTTTGATAAGCTGGACGAAGATATTATACTCTCACTTGCTTCTCTTGCTGCAGTTAGTCTTGACAACAACTTTCTTTATAAGGAAGTAGAAAACCTTTTTGATTGCCTTGTATCAGCTTCTGCAAAAGCAATTGAGCAGCGGGATCCGACAACAGGCGGTCATTCTTCACGAGTTGCTTTATATACAATTGCGCTTGCAAAAACCATATCAGAAGATAAAAAGTTGGTAAAAAAATATCTGTTTGAAGAAGATGTTGTTTTTTCTGAAGATTATTTTAAGGGTCTTAAATATGCCTGTCTTCTGCATGATTTCGGCAAAGTTGGAGTACGGGAGGATGTGCTTGTAAAAGCAAAAAAACTTTATCCAGGAATGCTTGAGCAGATACTTTTGCGCCTTGATAATCTGGCAAGTAACATAAAAATAAAAACATTTAAAGCAAAATTTATGCTCGACAATACAGATTCTTCATATGAAGCTAAAGTTAAAGAACTTGATTTAATGGAAGCTAATGAAATTTCGAAAATAGAAAAATACCGGCAGGTTATTATACAGGCAAATGAGCCGACTGTTCTTGAATCAGAACCGGAGCAAATTTTAGCTGAAATAAAAAGAGAAACAAAAAACACTATTCTTTCTGAAAAAGAATTTGAATATTTAAGTATTCAAAGAGGTTCTCTCACAAAAAGTGAAAGAGAGGAAATTATTTCTCATGCATCTTATACTTATGATTTTCTTAAAAATATTCCGTGGCCGGAAAATATAGGGTGGATACCTGAGGTTGCGAAAGGGCACCATGAAACGCTCGATGGCACTGGTTATCCTGATGGCTTACTTATGCCTAAATTTCAATCGCGGTTAATGGCTATTGCAGATATATTTGATGCTTTAACAGCCAGCGACAGACCATATAAGAAAGCAATGACTTTGGAGCAGGCTCTAAAAATACTTCAGGAAGAAGCAAAAAGAGGAAGGCTTGACAGCAGTTTAGTAAATGTCTTTATAGAAAAAGAAGTTTATAAAGCAGGTTAAAAATGGGATATGTAGGGATAGTTAATTTGAATAAAGAAATAGACAGTCAAATAGTAAAATTATTCAAAAAAGATCAAGTAAATGATTATAAAGTCTGGCAAGTGAAAAAGAGGTTTTACAGTGAAACGAAATAGTCTTTACAGGTTCTTTCCGAATAAAGCGAGAGTCGCGACGTGCTTGCACGCTCATGACCGAGCGAATGAGGAAATAAAAGGTCGCGCAGGGCAGAGCCCTGCGGTACAATATCTTTTATTATATTTTTTTCTTATAATTTTTATCATTTTTCATTTTTCGTCATGCAGAAGGGAGCCGGTGCCGGTGCAGGTTGCAGAAAGAAACCTTAATGCTGTTATTACTTTTATCTCAGGCGATGCATATATTTTCTCGGAAAATACGATTTTGCCGGCTGCAATCGGCGACATTCTTAGCCCCGGAGATACTGTAAGAACAGCAACTGATTCATTTCTCGAAATACTTATAACCGGAAATTCAGTTATACGAATGGACGGAAATACAGAACTTTCAATAGATCGGCTTGCAATTGTTGGAGCAGATTCAGATGTTGTCATGTCCCTTGTAAGCGGAACCATCATAAACAAAGTTGAGAGAATGGTAGGCTCTGACCATTCTATAAGAACAAATAGCGCTGTTTTTGGCGTAAGAGGCACGGAATTTCTGGTCTCTGCTTCGGGTGCAGATTCGGACGATATTGTTCTTGCTGTAAGGTCGGGAAGTGTGCAGATGATTCCCCACCTGGATGTTGTTGAAAGAATAATGGAAAAGGCGCCGGAAGGGGATGAAAATATCGAGGCTTTTATACAGTTGGTAGAAGAAAGGTTTCCTCTTGTAGCAGGCGGAAGCGAGATAGTTATAACACCTGATTTATCTGCGGAAATTTTAACAACGCTTTTGGCGGTTGAAAATGCTGTTGATAATCTTATTCGCGGAAATATAGTAATAAGAGATTTTCATGAAATTATTTTAAATTCTTCTGCAGCTATTATATCTGATGCAGAAAAAGCTTTGGCGCTAGTGCAGGATATTAGTGAAGCTAACCTTGAAAAACTTAGAATAACGGATTTTATGCAGATACATGATCAAGATGAAACACTTAAAGAAGTTATTTTTCGCACAGAGCCGGCAAGGGCAAGGATTTATTTTGACGGCGTTTTTATAGGCTTGGGTTCGGTTAACGCTCTTTTGGCAGAAAGGCGAACAATAAGAGTTTCTGCGGAGCACGAAGGTTATGAGGTTTATGAAAAAGAATTTATTGTTTCTGAAATTGCGGAGAAGCCGTATATAATTACGCTAAGACCTAAAGAGCCTGCAAGGGGTTATTTTGAAATATCTGTTTCTCCGTCAGATGCTGAAATTTTCATAGGCGGCAGGTCTGTAGGCCGGGGAAGGCATATTGCAAGCTATTCGCCCGGAACAATGTTAAATGTATCTTTGCAAAGAAGAGAATTCAGGACAGAAAATTTATCTGTAGAAATTAGAGAAGGCGAGACTTTAAGAAGAAATATTGCTTTGGAAGCTTTGCTTATTCCATATACTTTTGATACAGGATTTAGTAGTTTGGATAGAATTACTCCTGCGGGCAGGAATCATTTTGTATTTGTTTCAAGCGGGAATGGTTTTTCTGTCGTAGATACTGAGGGCAGAGTTCTGTTTAGAAATAACGATGCCGCCGCCGCAGCTCCGGTGTTTGCCGGCGGGAATCTTTTGTTTGTATCCGGAGATGCTTTTAGGGCAATAAACACAGTAACCTGGAGAGAAGCTGGTGTTATTGAGCTGGACGCGACCGCGGCTCCTTTCAGAGAGCCTGTTGTACACGGAAATTTGGTTCTTATAAACAGCGGCGATTCTATTCTTGTTATTAATGGCAATAATTTTGAAGTTAGCAGAAGGATAAGGGTGCCGGACACGGTTGTTTCATATCCTTTTTTCTATAATAACAGGGTTTTGACTGTAACCAACAGGGGGGTTCTGCAAATTTTTGGGCACGCAGATTATGGCAGCCAGGCGGAAACTCCTATTTCTTCAATTCCTGTAACGCTGGGGAGCCCGCAGGGAATGGGTATCGCTGTTAGCAGCAATATTGGCTACTTTGCAAATGTAAATGGTTCTGTTAATGCTATTGATCTTCAGACAGGCAGTTTTCTTTGGGAAGGGAGATTTCGTCCGGCAGCAGCGGATGCTTTGGCTTTGGGCAGGCTGCCGCAAATTAGTGCATCTGAGCGCGGAGTTATAATTTATTCCAATAATACTTTGAAATTTTTTAATCCAAGGGGAGAAGAAGTAAGAGAAATAGAAAGAGTAAAAAGTTTTTGTACTCTTGAAGGGACTCTTGTTTATGTGGTTTCGGAATCTCCTGCCGGAAGAATTACGGCATATAATCCGGTGAATGGTGTAGCTGTAAAACATGCAGATACAGGCATGGTTCTTAAAAGCATAGTTTTCCGCGATGGAAGAATTCATGGCGCAACCAGGAACGGGCAATATGTTATTATAAATCCTGCTGCGTTTACGAGGCAGTAATTCAGATTCTTTGCTGATTATTGGACGAATAAAAAAGCGAGAATCGCGCGAAAGCTGCCTGGCAGTCGCTTTGCGTACCTTTTATTTCTTTGGCTACTAAAAACAGGGGTAAGGGTATTTATCAGCATAGACATTTTGGTTTTAAAATAATATTCTAAGCTATGGAACAAGGCAAAGTAGAATTATATAACTCAAAAGAAGAATATTTAAGCGATCTCGAAAAAAGAGGCAAGCTTCCCGAAGGCTTTAAAACTTCGGTTGTATCGCTGGAGTTTTTTCCTGCAGAAAGACCGGTTGAAAAACCTCTGCCAATGAAGATGTCGCTTTTAATGCTGGATGAGCCAACATCTGTTTTTGGCGCTGTGTTTACAAGAAACAAATGTCCGGGTGCGCCTGTAATAATTGGCAAAGAAAGGCTGCTATCCGATAAAATTCGCGGAGTTATTATTAATAATAAAATATCCAATGTGTGCACAGAAACAGGGGTCGAAGATTCGGCACTGCTGCTTGAACATCTGGCAAAAGAAACAGGCGCTTCTGCTAAAGAGTTTTTTCCTTCGTCAACAGGAATTATTGGCTGGCAGCTTCCCATTAAGGATATGGTAAAAAACATTCCGCGCCTTGTGTCGCAGCTTGAAGGCGGAACAGGTGTAAATCTTGCAACAGGTATTATGACTACAGATACTTTTCCGAAGCTGCGTTCTGCAGAAATAGCGGATGGTAGCATTGTTGCTGTAGCCAAAGGCGCGGGAATGATCGAACCAAACATGGCTACAATGCTTTCTTTTATTATGACAGATGTTTCAATAGAACGGGAAACCATAAGAAATGTTTTAAAAAGAGTGGTTGAGAAAACATATAACTCAATTTCGGTTGACGGCGACCAAAGTACAAGCGACACTGTTATTATAATGAGTTCGTGCAAAAAGCAAAAAGTTTCGGAAAAAGAGTTCGAAGAAGCATTATATAATGTCTGCGCAGAGCTTGCAGTTGATATAGTAAGAAATTCAGAAGGCTGCGGTCATGTTGTAAAAGTTTCTGTTACAGGCGCGCCTGATTTTGAAACAGCAAGAAATATTGGAAAAGCTGTTGTTAATTCTCCTCTTGTTACGACTGCAATATTTGGCAATGATCCAAATGTGGGGAGACTGCTCTCTTCGATAGGAGATTATGCAGGGAATAATAATATAGAGCTCGACAAAAACAAACTTTTGATTTCTCTTGGCGGAGAAAATGTTTTTGAAAAAGGAGCTTTTCGGCTCGACCAGGCTAAAGAAGTTCGATTAGCTAATTATCTTAAAGCAAGAGTTCTGGATTCTGAGCATAAAGAATTCCCCGAACATAACCATACTGTTAATATTGATGTAGACCTTGGTGCGCGCGCGGGTAACGTAGGTGCAACAGTATTTGGAAGCGATCTTTCCTATGGATATGTGCGGGAGAATGCAGATTACAGATCATAATAATGGAGTATAGAAGTGGATAATATTGCCGCGATTTTCGAAAAACTTGATAATGCAAAAAAATATTTTCTTGAAACTATTATTGACGGACAGCTTATTTATGACCGGCTTTTAATAGCTTACCTGGCAGGCGGGCATGTTTTAATAGAGGGAGTTCCCGGGCTTGCAAAAACCAGAGCAGCAAAAGCTCTTTCGGAAATTATGGGAGCTGATTTTTCAAGAATTCAGTTTACTCCTGATCTTCTTCCGTCGGATATTACGGGAAACCTTATTTTTATTCCGGCAACAGGAGAGTTTGCTCTAAGAAAAGGCCCTGTGTTTTCCGGCATTGTTCTTGCAGACGAGATAAACCGCTCTCCTGCAAGGGTTCAGTCTGCGTTGCTCGAAGCAATGGAAGAAAGGCAGGTTACAATAGGAGAATCAACCCACAAGCTTCATGATAATTTTTTTGTAATTGCTACCCAAAACCCCATTGAACAAGAAGGAACATACAGGCTGCCCGAAGCTCAGCTCGACAGGTTTTTGATGAAGCTGGATATTAGCTACCCATCGCACGATTCTGAGCTTAAAATTCTTGCAATACATGATAAAGAAGAAAAAACATTTCCCGTGTTTAAAGACAAAATTACGCAGGAAGATGTTACAAGGCTTTCAGATGCTGCAGAAAATGTAATGTTAAGCGGCGACATAAAAAAATATATTGTAGATATTGTAAGAGAGACGAGAAAAAAAAACAAATATGTTGAGTTTGGCGCATCCCCGAGAGCTTCTATAGGAATAATGAGAAGTGCCCGCATAAAAGCGCTTTTGGAAAAACGTAAATTTGTTATTCCGGACGATGTAAAAGAAATTGCTCCCGATATTCTAAGGCACAGAATAATAAGAAGTTTCGAAGCTGAGGCCGAAGGCGCAGATTCCAATATTATAATTTCTACCATACTTGGTAGTGTAAAAACTCCGTAAAATGAACAAGAAAGAAATTCTTTCTGAAATAAAAAAAATTGAAATAGTAATCAGAAAACGTCTGAGCGGAAACTCTGCCGGTTTTTATCTCTCTGCATACAAAGGTATTGGCATGGAGCTGGAAGGAGTCAAGGAATATTCGTATGAAGATGACTTTAGGTTTATTGACTGGAATGCTTTTGCAAGAACAGGCAGGCCGTTTACGCTTGTAATGCAGGAAGAAAGAGAGCTGGAGTTGTATCTTTTGGTAGATGTTTCTGCATCTATGGCTGCCGGCGGGTCTCTTTATCCTGAATTGCAGAGCGGACAGAGCGAGCAACGTATCGGCATGGCGCCTGCTGCGGGTGCCGGGGATGGAGCCGAAGCAGCGAAAAGCGCTGTGCGAAAAACAAAGCTGGAAACAGCAGCAATCGCAGCCGCAGTGCTTGGGCTTTCTGCTGCTTCGAGCCGGGATAAAACAGCAGCTATTCTTTTTTCCGGCGAGGTTGAAGAGACAGTTCTCCCTGCTGCCGGCAGAAGCCATATTTTTTCTATAGCAGAAAAAATATTGGATTCCCATCCCACGCACGAAGGTTCTAACCTTGAAGTTGCTTGCAGGGCTCTCCCCAGAAGTTTTCGAAAAAAAGGAATATGTATAATAATTTCTGATATGGAATACGATATTCCCTGGCAAACTCTTTTGAAAATTTCTTCCGGAGTTGAAACTGCGATTTTCCGCATACGAGACAATGCCGATACCAGCACCAAAAGTCCTAATTCATTTTCATACGAATCCCGGGGAAATGACCCTTACGGATATTTTTACTCGCCGGCGAAGCGAAAACCGCGGGCAAGCGAAGACACATGGCCGAGCAAGGAGGCAAGCAAAAAGTTGCGGCAGCATACCTTTTATTCGCCGGCAGGTTTGCGCAGCATACCCTGTCCCATAAAAAACACAGATAAAGATTTTTCAGAAGCAGCAAAGTTTGAAATTCCTCTTGTTGATATATCTACAAGTGATAATATTGTCGAGAAAATAAATACCTTTTTTAATTCAAGGAAAAGATGAGAAGAATATTTTTATTCCTGTTTGTTTTTATTTTCATTGCCTTATCTTATTCTCAAGATAGCAAAGTGTATCCGATACGATACGGCACTATTCTAAATTATACATTAAATCCAACAACTTTAAGAACAGGAGAAAAAGGATTTATCAGAATCAGACTTGCAGACAATATAACATCCTCAGACAGAGGAGCAATAACAGTTAAAAATAATCAGTGGTTTTTTATCGAAGATATAAAAATAAACCATAATCGAAATGAAATTTTTATCTGGTTTATACCACTTGATCCGTCAGTTTCTTTTTTTCCTGATTTTATAATAGAAGAGAGAATTTATTCAGGGATTCCTCTTGTTATAGAATCCAGGCTGGGGAATGTGAGCACATTAAATCCTCTTGGCGGAAAACTTTTATTGCCCTGGACAAAGCTTTTGTTTGCAGCAGGTTTTACATTATTGGTTATATTTTTGTTTTTATGCTATTATGCAATTAAAGTAGCTCCTAAAAAAATAAGAAAAACAGTTGTCCTAAAAACCAATGCTTTTAAAAGAAAATATTTGCTAAGAAAGATGTCAAGACTGGCTTCTCGCTTAAGCCAATATGAAAAAGCTGATTACACAAAAAGATTTATACAATTATTAAAAGAATATCTTGAAATTGCTACAAGTAAAAAAACCACATGTTTTACAACCAAAGAAATAGTTACAGCATTTCCCGAAGCTCCCTCTAAAGAGCTTGTTTTTTTGGATTCTGTGCGTTTTGGAAATGCCGCCGCAGATTCCCAAGTAATTACAGAAACATCCGAAGCTGTTTACAGTTTTGCGTTACAACTCGAAGAAGCTGCGGGGGCGAGAAAAATATGATACTCGAAAACCCCGCAATGCTTTTGCTGATGCCTGTTGTTGTATTTATTATTTGGTTTTCATATAAAAGAAAAAACAGAGGAGCTGTACTTTTTTCTGCGCCGGATAAAAATTATATCAAAAAACATAAACCAACACAGAAGTTTAATAAAGAACGCATTTTGCCGGGGGTAATCAATTTCTTTTTTTGGCTATCGCTGATTTTAATTGTGTTTTCTTTTTCTGCTCCAAAAAATGTAACAAAAAATATAAGATATCTTTCAGGCGGCAATGATTTTTTTATAGTGCTGGATGTTTCTCCAAGTATGGCTGTTATTGAAAACGGAAGAACAAGACTTGATATTGCTAAAGAAGTTGCTGAACATATTGTTATGAATTCAGGAAATGACTATCCCGGGCTTATTCTTTTTGGAAGCAATTCTGTTGTTTCGGTTCTTCCGACTCCGGACAGAAATACTTTTTTCCAAAGACTTAGAGACGCAAATGTTATGGATCTTGGAGATGCTACTGCTATAGGAACCGCAATAGGGACAGCTATCTATTTTCTCAGAGACTCGCCGCAAGAAGGCAGAAGTATAATACTTATTTCTGACGGAGGTGAAAATTATGGAGAACTTACTCCAATAGACGCTGCTCATATAGCAGCAAGAGCAGGGATAAGAATAAACTGCATAGCAATTGGCAGCCCTACAAGCGAGGTCGTTATTATTGACTTACCTCATAGAGACAGAATTGCCGGAAGAATTATAGGAAGTTATGATCCTGCGCTATTAAGAAAAATTGCAGAAATAACCCGAGGCTATTTTCTTGAAAACCCGACTAAAGAAACAATAAGAAGAATAACTGCAAGTTTTAGAGCAGAAAGAGAAGAAGTTGCAACCGAAACATTTTTTACAAAAAGAGATTTATCCGGCTATTTTTTTATACCCGCGGTTTTTATTCTTTTACTGGCTATGAGTTTAAAAATCGCGCTATTAAGGGAAATAATGCCATGAAAACTCCGATAGCTCTTTTACTTCTGCTTATTCCCATATTTCTTTTTGTACTTGAGCTGTGCAGATTAAAGAAAAAAACAAATTTTTTTTATAATGTTTCTTTTTACAGGGAAAAAAACAAAGCAGCTTCGGTTTTTCGTATAAAACAAATATATCTTGCTTCACTCTACGCAATAGGAATGATTTTTTTTATTATAGCTCTTTCTAACCCTTATGTAATTTCAGGCACAAGAGATGTAATATCAAGCAAGCCGGCGTTTACAAAAGATACTATTTTTCTTTTTGACATATCGCAGAGTATGCTTGCAGATGACGGAGATAATTTAACCAGATTGGAGAGGAGCAAAAGAGCAGCAACTTCCATTGTTGCTGCCGGAGACGGCAGATTTGGAATAGTTGTTTTTAAAGGAGAAGCATTTACAAAGCTTCCGCTTACAAGCAATAAAAACATCGTAATAAATACCATTAACAATCTTCATCCGGATTTATTTTCCGCGCCAGGCACAGATGTAGGCAGAGGTCTTTTAAGGGCAGTTGAATCATTTCCGAGCCATGAAAATACAGATAAAAGATTATATCTTTTTACAGATGCAGAAGAACCGGACAAAGGAAGTTTTCCAAGATTAAGAAATGCAATTAGAGATGCTATTATTGAAAATAATATTTCTCTTTATATAATTCCTCCGAATAAAAAAACAGGCTCCCCTGTTCCTGACAGAGATGTAATATCTGTTCCTGATATGGAGATGGTAAACACTCTTGCCAGATTGCCTAACAGCTCTGTGGTTTCATTTCAAGATTTAAGCCGAACCATTCCATTGTCTCTTTCACCCAAAGGGCGGCATGCAGAATATAGTTTTTCATTGTTTTTTTCTTTTATGGGGTTTATTATTTTTATTGCAGCGTTACTGCTGCGGGGAATTAAATGGCAAAATATTATCTAATACCCTTTATTGCTCTGCTGATTATTTTTTCATCGTGCAGCGGCAATTATATAAAAGCTTGTTATCATAATCTTTCGGCAATTTATCTTTTCGAAAGAGGAGAAGTTGACAGAGCTATTGCTGTTTTTGGAAAAGCGCTTGATAATTTGGGTAATAAACACAGAAAATATATTGAATATAATATTGCTAATTTGTATAGAAAAATAGGGGAGCTTGATGCTGCCGAGTTCAGGCTTCTTTCTATTGTTACAGATAACGATGCACTTAGATACAGAATCTATTGCGAATTAGGCATTATTGCTTTCCAAAGAGGATATTATGAAAGAGCAGCCGGGTTTTTTAAAAATGCTGTTCTTATTAACAATAATGATGTAAGATTAATCCAAAATCTGGAGCTTGCGCTCTTGTTTATGCATGAGAATAAGAAGAAAGAGAGCGTGAAACATCTTTTGCTGGTTGATAATGACGAAGCTGCAGAAGACGCAGAAAGGTTGCTTAATATAATGTTTTCCGGAGAAAATTTGTTTTGGATACAAGATACAACAGTTACAACATCATCAGACCGCACAAGGGATTGGTAGCTTTTTTTCTGTTATTCTCTTTCCTGCTTTGGGCCGAAGAGTTTACAGGACAAGTAATTATAGAAAAAACTTCTTTTCATGTAAACGAAGAATTTAGATTCACTATTCTTATTCCGGATATACCTCCGGCAAGATTAATTATTGAAGCTCCGGCATTCCCGAGCGGGCTTGAAGTTGTAGCAGGTCCATCCATAAGACCAAGAATAAATGGTTCGGTTGTTGATTATACTTTTAGATTAAATAATCCCGGACGCTACATAATAGAAAGTTTTAGAATAAGAAGCAGCGGCAGAGCGCCGGTATATACTCCCCCTGTTTTTATTACCGCAGTCCCAACTTCTCAGAGACATGGCAGCATTGATAGAATTCCCCTCTCTGCAAGATGGGATATCCCACGGAGAAACTATTATCCCGGGGAAATAATTCCTTTACGTTTTATAATAGAAAATATAGAAAACCCTAATATTACAATAGAATCCGAAGTATCGCAAACATCTGGCGGAATTGTAAAAAGAATCAGCAGAAACGCAGAAAAAAACGAGAGAACAGTTATTGCAAAAGAAACAATGACAGGGAGAGTCTACGATGTGCTTTTCCACGATCACATATTTGTTCCATTCAGGGCAGGCAGTTTAACTCTGCCTAACGTAGAAATTTTTATTTCCGAAGAAGATTTCGAGTATAGCACAATATTAAAAGGCGTACCAATTGCAATTTCTTCGCTGCCTGCAACAGAACAAAATATAAGCGCAATTGGGAATTTTTCCTATGAGTACGAAATATCAGGCAATGAAATATCAGCAGTGCAAGCTGTTATCTTAAGGCAGAAAATTACAGGAACAGGCAATTTTTACGGAATCACAATGCCTGTTCCATACATTTGCAGCCCGGAAATAGCATTCATTTCTCTTATAAGAGACAGATATGATGTTACCCCGGATTACAGATTTTTTAGAGGTACAAGAGAACTTACTTATTTAATCAGAAAAAAACCCGGAGCAGAGTGGCAAGAAACAATTTCAGTTATAATTCCCGATTTTTTATGGTATCCAAAAGATTCTCCTGAATCGTTACTGCACTCAAGACAAGAAAGGCGGCAAGGAGCTGTTTTTGTTTTAAATATAGAAAAAGAATTATTTACGCAACCTGCGCCCGATATAATTCAAGCAGACCGCGAAGAAAAAATAAAAAAAATTCTGTTTGAAATATTCAGAATAATTTTAATAATATCCATAATTCCTTCGCTTGTTTTTGTATTAAAGAAAAAAAACAAAAAATCAATAATAGCTCTTTTGGTAATAGTTTTATTAAGCGTTATTATTGGATTTTTTATAATAACAAAAATATTGATTAAAGAACCTGTTTATGGAATTGTTATAGAAGACTCTGTCTCTGTTAATGTTTATGTTCTTCCCGAAGAATTTGTTAATGTAAGATTTACTATGGAAAGCGGCGGTCTGGTTAGAATAATAGGGGAAAAAGGAGAGTTTTTCCTTATAGAAACCACAGACAAAGCCAATAGGGGCTGGATAAGAAAAGAAAACATTTTAACGGAACCAGAATAAAAGGTATAGCTTCGCTAACCTTTTGTTCTCTTCCTCGCTCGGTATACAAGGGGTAAGCCTCTTTGTCCACCTCATCGTTCGGTCATGTGCAAGCTATGCTTGCCCGCGACTCTTACTTATTTGGTAGATGTGCAAGCGAGGCTTGCTCGCAACTCTCGCTTCGTCGGAGAATAAATATGGATTTTGGAAAAATTCTTGAAAATTGGGAAAAAAGGAACCAGAGCAGCTCATATCCCGATAAAGATAAAACAAGTAATGCCGCAGGCGAGGATATCCCAAAAAGCTCCAGAAATTTAAAAATTCTTAAAAAAATGAAACCCCAGGCTACTCTCGATCTTCACGGTTTGACATCAGCAGAAGCAGAAATAGAACTAAACAAATTTCTTGCGTTCAGCAAAAGTAAGGGATATACCAAAGTTTGCATAATCCACGGCAAAGGAATCCATTCAAACGGCGAGGCAGTTCTTGTAAAAGTGGTTGATAATGTCTTAAAAAATTGTCCTTTCGCCGGAACAACAGGGTTTTCGCAGCAAAAAGATGGCGGGAAAGGTTCCCGTTGGATAATTCTAAAATAAAAGGTATTCGTGTAAAGCGACCGCAGCCTTTCAGCGAATGTTGCAGGGCAAAAATAAATTTGTATTTAAATCTTCGGCATACAGCTTCGCATATGTCCGGCACCTCACTTGGTAAAGTGCAAGCGGCGCTTTGCTGGCAAACGATCTACTTTTCTCTGTAAATTATCCTTCCTCGCGTGAGGTCATAAGGAGAGAGAGCAACTTTTACCTTATCGCCAGGCACTATTCTGATATAAAATTTTCTCATTTTGCCAGAAAGATGAGCCAATATTACATGACCATTTTTAACTTCTACTTTAAACATTGTGTTGGGCAAAGATTCCTTTACCACGCCATCGATTTCAATGGCTTCTTCTTTAGTAGTCAAAATTCCTCCATTTTGTACTGATATTAACAATTAATTCATAATATTTTAATAAAAACCCTTTGTCAATAAAGAATGAGCTTGACAAGAAGTGCGAAATTGTGCAAATTACCCTCTAAGTTAGAAATAAAGGGTGTGTTTATGGAAAGCGGTTTTAAAGAGAAAATGAATAAAGCATTACTTCAGTTGAAGGAAGAGATTATCAACAACCTCATTTCGGAGAATGATTCTTTCAAATCTCTGGTAGAAGACATAGACCCAAAAGATATTGTAGATGTTGCTGCAGACGATATAGACAAGAAAATGCTTGAGACAATGAGCGCGCACGATATCAAGAGATTAAGATTAATTGATGCTGCTTTATCAAGAATTCATAATGACAGATACGGTCTTTGTATGAAATGCGGAAAAAAAATATCCGAAGAGCGGCTTGAAGCAATTCCGTATGCTGTAATGTGTATATCATGCAAAACAACTGATGAGAAAATGAACAGATAAACTATAATTAGCCCAAAATTCTAATATGTTGTACGAGACAGCCGATAATTGGAAGGCAGGGGCTAATTATGGAATCTATAAATGCTGTTTCAAGTTTATCAGTATCTTACTCTCAAATATTAAAAGTAAGCCATTTTGGCGGGCGTTTACCTATTGTTGTTAATGATCCCATAGGAATTAATGCCAGATTTAAGCACATAATAGGTGTTCCTACAATATTAGAAAGAAATGTCTCTTATTTTCAACTTAAGCGGCTTGATATTTTGATTGAACAAATAAGCAGGTTGCGAGACAGAAGAATGGATGTAGATGTTGAAAGTATCGACAATCTGCAACTCCAGGGTTTAATAGATAATTTATCGGCTGATCTTAGGGACAGACTAAATACACCTGTTAATTATAATCATGGAATTTATTCTCCAGGTTCTATTCTTAATATGACTGCATAATAATGAATTATTTAATTTTAATTCTTGCAACAACAATTTTATTTTACTTATTAATTCCCGGAATTGGCGCTTTTATTGTTAGAAGCCGCTGGAAAGAATTCCGCAGAAAACTTGTAGCTGCCGCAACTGCTCCTATTATTGATTTTCATAAATCCAGAACAAGCAGGGAATTTGCATCACCCTGCGTAACGGAATATCTTGGTATATTTAAATTTTTCGGCACACTCGAAGCAATACAGGATAAATATGAAATATGGCTCAGAAGCAGTAATTTTACAGTTACTGTAGATATGAAAAGCGTTAAAATATACCTTATTCCTGCTTTTGGCTCCCAGGAGGAAGATAAAAACAATATATATGAAAAAAACAGAGAAATTATAATCGATGAGATGCCGCAAGCGCTTAGCTGGGAAGCATTTCACTCTTTATCCCAGCAAACAGAAGTTATGGTATGCGGACCGCTTTTTATGGAAAAAGGCAAAGCAATTTTTAGAAATACAACCGAAAGTAGCATTACTTTTCTTATTTACGACGGCAAACAGGAGTCTCTGTTAAGGCGCAGTATATGGGCAGGAAGGCACAGGAATGAGTTTTGGAATATTTTTACCCCTGTCTCTCTGGTTGCCGGCTCTTTTGCTCTTTTTATTATCGCGTATCAGCTTTATTCGGCTCCAGAATTTGCAGATATTTCGAAATTTACACTTGTTTTGAGCCTTATTCCAATAATGCCTCTTTTCCCTCCCGGTGTTGTACTCTTTTTTACCTACAGGCATTTTTGGAAAAAAGCCAGATTTCTAAGAGCAGAAAGGGATATTGTAAAACTTCCGTTTCATCATTTTGCAGATAGTAATCTTTTGAATGATAATCTCTGCCTTTATGTATGGTCCGAAATACCATATTGCTGTAAAAAGATTGAAAACCATGAAGAAGTAGTACAAATTTGCCATAATAAAAATATTAAAATAAGAAGAGCATCTGTTTTAAATAATAATCTGTCAAAAAGTAATATCTATTATTACTTTTATAAACCAGAGGAAAAATTTCAGGATCCTCTTATCGAAGAAATTATTATTGACGGAAACCCTGCGGCTATTATAAAAAAATGCCAGCAGAGATCACAAATATATGAATACCTTTCTTTGGCTATTTTTTCATTGGGAATGATAATTAATTTTTTTCTTACCTATTTCTTTATTGAAGTAATAAGCAGTTAAAAAAGGCGATCAAAAACCTATTTCTCCCTCGCTGAAGCGCTTTTTTGCTGTTTTTTTGCGTAATCAGCGCCTAATTTTTTCCCTTTAAATGTAAAACCATTAATAGTATTCAAAATAGCTTCTGCTTTTGAAGTCGTAACATCAATAAATGAATAGCTGTCAAATACTTTTATGCGCTTTAAATCGCTTTCCTCTGCTGCTTTAGATGACAAAATTATTCCTGCAATATCTTTTGCAAAGAGCCGCTTGGTTTTTCCGACATTTATAAAAATAGTTTTAAAATCCTTATCCTCTTTTTCGTTTTCGCTTGCCTGAATATTATATCCGTTTTGTTCTGCGTATTTTATGAGAAGCCATGCCGAGAAATAACCCCTTGTAAAAAAAGGAACATTCTTCTTTATTAGTTTTTTGACTTCTGCAAGGCTGTTTATATCCGGTGCTTCCTTTATCTTTGAAACAATATTTTGTATAAACGAGTTATCCATGTTTTTTTCTTCTCCTGTCTCTGTACAGTCTATTGTTATTGGTTTTTTAAAGAATTGATAAAAAGAATAATTATGTTCTTTTTCTTTTGTAAATACCATAAAAAACTGCTTTTTGCTACTACTTCGCGTGCCCGTGAGTTTCGAAAAAATAAATTCTATGTCTTTTTCAAAACTGTGAAAATCATCTACATCGCTGTCTTCCAATATACAGCTTTGTATGCTGTCAAGGGAAATATTATTACTCCTTATTTGATCGATAATACTGTCTGCTGTGCTTATAAAAATATCAGGCTGTTTTCCGAGCAGCCTGGAGTCTTTTTTAATATTTCTGTCCGGATTTGCTGCAATTGCCCTAAGGGTTGTTGCTTTTCTTTGAGACAGTTTTTTAAAAAGAATACTGATTTTTTCGGCATTTTCATGGGACGATGCAATAACAATACTTTTTAATCCAGGAGATG
Organism: Spirochaetota bacterium; assembly: GCA_009786125.1. Taxonomy (GTDB): domain Bacteria; phylum Spirochaetota; class Spirochaetia; order CADAEX01; family CADAEX01; genus WQTU01. Next base: position 17,161 of record WQTU01000131.1, on the reverse strand, counting down.
ATGGATCTGTATTTTCAATAACAGAAAGAGCTATCCCCAAAGTTTTTCCGCAACCCTCTTTAGTCTCTGCGACTATATACTTATTGCCCGGAAACGCCTCGATCAGCTTTTTTTGAAAAGGTAAAAATGCCTCAAATCCTGCTTTTTTTATGATTAAATTATATTTTTCATTTTTTTCTATGTTTTTTTCTGTTATTTGCCGCAAAATCTAACCCTAATATTTGGATGTTGTTTTAGAAAATAGTGCCTGTTTTAAAAATTGTCAATAAAAACAATATATCAATTTTTATTTCAATTATTGACAATAAAAATAGGCAAATATACCGATATAATAAGCATATTTATGCTAATATAACATATAATAGGGATAAAATGAGAATTTTTTTAATATTTTTTTTACTTTTACTGCCAATAACTTTTACTTTTGCAGAGCCTCCTGCTCTGCGGGCTGCCGCTGGCGAAGGGTCTGCTCCTGTAAGGTTGGAATATAGATATGTTCCCGGCACAAAATTCAGAATATTGTCCGAAGTAAGTGCAAATGTCTATGTAAATGATATTTTATCACATACTGCAGAATTGCTTAATAAAATATCTGTGGAAATTCTTGCAGAGGAAAATGGAGTCGGCACTTTATCTGCAGTGCTTGAAATGTCTGAAAGAGGTTCGGCCGAAGGTTTGAGCGACATAGGGGCATTTGCTACATATGAGATAACCGAAAGATACGAAGCAATATTCCAGCAGGACAGGTTTGGAAACCAGATTGTAAGCAGAGATTCTTTTATTCCAACAGTAAGAAATATTCCTGTTTTCCCCGACCGGGAGCTAAGACCTGGGGACAGGTGGACAGGCGAAGGCGCGGAAGTTCATGATTTTAGGAGAAGCTTTAACATACCAGACCCTTATGGCTTTCCTGTGTCTGTAGAATATCAATATCTTGGAAAAGATGAAACCGGGTTATATCATCTTATTAGTATAAATTACACTGTTAATCATAGAGTTAATTTTCCTCCCTGGGAGCAGCACACGCCGGCTTATATGCGTCTTGTAGGAATAACAGGCGGGACTAATCAGATAATGAAGTGGGATAACATAAGAGGGCGCCCATTTAGCTATAGCGAGGAGTTTAACTTTATCTTTGAGTTTGCGTCTGGCGACAGAATGAGGTTTTCAGGAAGGGCGCAGGCAGAGGTTATTGATGCCGAAGATCTCGACAAAGACAGAATGGTGGAAGAGATTCGGGATTTGGGCATTGATGCGGAAAAGGTGCCCGAAGGGGTTAGAATAACAATAGAAGATATTCAGTTTCTTCCGGACTCTACAATTCTTGCAGACAGAGAAGGCGAAAAGCTGGAAAAGATAATAGAAGTGCTTCGGAACCATCCGAACCACGACTTGCTTATAATCGGGCATACTGCTCTTGCAGGAACAGCAGAAGGAAGGCGAATGCTCTCAACGCAAAGAGCAAGGGCTATTGCAGAATTTATTCTTGCGAGCGGCGTGCGAACAGAACGTCAGGTAAAAATCGAAGGCAGGGGAGCGGATGAGCCTATTGCATCAAACGCAACAGCAGAGGGCAGGCAGAGAAACCGGCGGGTCGAGATAATTATTCTTGAGAACTGAGCGGGAAGAATTTCAACACTTCGTGCCGGTTTCCTAAAAACCCTTGAGAAACTCCGGGGTTATTTCGCTGAAACTTTTTATTACAAGGTCTGCTGCAGAAAGATTCTGAAACCCGGAAGATGGGTTTTGAAAGCCTATACACTTCATGCCTGCTTTTTTTGCTGCTGTAACGCCGTTGTATGAATCTTCGATAACAACGCACTCTTCGGGTTTTACGCCAAGTCTGGCTGCTGCTTCAAGAAAAATGTCCGGTTCGGGCTTTCCTTGCTTTACCTGAAAACCGCTCAGGAAAAAAGGAAAATAATGCAAAAGCCCCGATGCTTCGAGAACTATTTTAATAAGATCAGGGTGGGAAGATGATGCAACCGCTGTTTTGAGCCCCTGGTTTTTTATTCCTTCGATAAGCTCCTTAACTCCTGCAATTGGGGCGATTCCCCCTTCTTCTGCTATGCTGTGGAAAAAATTAACCCTGAATATTGAATCAAAATCAATAAAATACTGGAGCGGCTCTTCACGGTTGTGTTTTTCTTTTATTTTTTCCCACATTTTATCAATTGCAAGCCCTACAAAAGAATCGACTTCCTTTTCCGAAATATTAATTTCCAGTTCTTCACAAATAAGCATTTCTGCTTCAAAATGGTATGCTTCGGTGTCTGCCAGGACACCATCCATATCAAAAATTACAGCTTGCGCCATTTTCTATTTCTCCCTATATCCATATTTCTTTAAAACTATGCGTATTTTCGCAATATTTGCACTTAAATCTATCGTCTGTTATTCTTTTAAATTCTGCGGGCACATTTTCTCCTTGCGAGCTATGGCTTATGCAGTCTGTATTTTTACAGCAAATGTTCGGAAAATTATAAATTTTCGGAGGCATATTGAGCTTAAGTTTTTTTACAACTTTTTTTTCTCTGATTACATTTACAGTACAACCCGGAGCAAGCGCTGCAATTTGCTTGAGTTTTTTAATTCCAGGCGCGGAGTATTCTGGTCTGAATATTATGCCTTTCATTTTATCAGGATATTCTCTTGACCTGCTTATCCACTCCCCGCCTTTGCCATAGAGCGCAAGAACCCGAATCATTCTTGCAAGGTGGTCCCGTATATCTTCTTCTTTTTCTCCTCTGCATATATGGTCTATTACAAGTCCGCTTGATATAGGCTTGACTCCTTCGGCATATTCTTTTACGGTCTTGTTCTCGTCTACAGGAACTTCCTGGATATAATCGTGTGTTTCCGGTTCTTCTGTAGTTTTTTTGGCAATTCCAGTAAAATCATGACCTATAGTTCCTGCAATAAGTCCCAGCAGAATTATTCTTATCAATTTTCCGTTTGCAGACTGATTTTCCCAGCCATTTAGCGGTGTTGCATCAAGAAAAGTCGGAATTGTTGGGTGTAGTTTATGTCTTGGGAGAGGGTGATAGAATGTAGTTCTTTCTGGTATTTTATCCATAAGTTCTTTTCTGAATGTAATTCTGTAGCGAAGTTCATCCTGTCTTTTTAATATCGCATCTCCCATACGCTCAAGCTGCGGCCGTGTAAAATACCATAATTGAGCTATATCATTGTTATCAATATAACTGTCTATTGAATCAAATATTCTTATTTCAAAGCCATTATCTTTCATTTTGTTTAAATAATATTCAGGCATTCCAAGTTCAGGAGGCGCAATAAGGTCTACTTTTACTTTTTTGAATATTAAAAGCCCGTCTGCTTTTGAATGAACAGTTCTGCCGTGGTACAGGTCTCCAACAAGAGCAATGTGTATGCTTTCTCTGTCCCAGTTTTTTTGTTCAAGAAAGGTAAACTCATCGAGAAGTTCCTGAGTAGGGTGTTCGTGCTTGCCGTCTCCTGCATTAATAAAAGCAGGCGCCTGCTTCATTTTGTTTCGCTGGGCATAGAGTTTGCCGTTTTCTTCAAGCCATCTGCATAGTCCTTCCTGCTGGCTTCTTACTATATAAATAAGGTTGTCGTATCCGCAAAGTGTGTTAAATGTATCTGCAAAGCTTTCGCTTTTGTTTATGGAAGAGTAGTTTGTTTCAAGAGTGTTAAGTTTTACTCTGTGGAATGCTGCTGCGTTTTTAAAAGATTCTTTTGTTCTTGTTGAATCTTCTATAAAAACCTCGTATATACCAAAATCACTATTGTTGATTCTGAATTTTTCAAGTTCATCCAGATTATTTTCGGTTATGGCTTTTTTAAGCTCTCTGGTTTTCTCAAAAAGATAAAGTCTTTCGTCAAGCGAGAAATCATCTATTACTGTAAGGCTTCTTCCCTTGAATGGGTTGTCCATTCTCCTTCCCTCCCTGATGTATCTTTGGTTATCGAGCTAAAAATAGTGGTTATATCAGTCTGGACCCTATTATTTTTTGTAATTTTACTATACTATTGAAAAAGATACAGGAAAACTCTATTCTAAAAATAACAAAAATAGAATATAATTAGTAAATTTTGTACCTATAAGCTGCCGATATTTAAAATAAACTGGGAAAAGGCGATGGTTTTTGATTCCAAATCCATGTATATTCATGCTCTTTATATAACCGAGAAATATGAAAATGAGCCGAATTACATTGCCGAATATCTTGGAGAGCTTTTAAAAAATAACGTCTCTGATAATGAAAAAGATATTCATATATCCAAAATTCAGGAAATTATTGATGATGCCCTGCAGAAAAAAAGCGAAACAAAGGGGGCGGATAATGCTTCAAAAACAATGCCTTCGGAAAATAAAGATCTTAAACAAGCTCTTGAAAAGACAATAAAAGAGTTAAAATTCAGAAAAGCTATAGAAGATTATTACTTACCAAAACAACTTGTAGAAGCAATAGTGGAAAGAGGGGCAATACCCGAAAAATCGATAGAAGCCAAAATTGGGGTAGCTTTTCTTGACCTTGCAGACTACAGTTATGTTTCAAAATTTCTTAGCCCTATGGAGAATCAGGATGTTTTAAACGGCATTTATTCCTGTTTTAACTGGGTTTTGAAAAAGAGATCAGGATATCTTAATAAAATCGACGGCGATGGCATTATGTTTCAGTTTGGCGGTCTTACATACCCTGTAACCAAAAATATGAAAGAAGAGAATGCCATAAGGCATATTGCGCGAGAGCTTTTTTATACTTGCGTTGAGCTTCAAAAAGTCTGTTTTTTGTTTAATCAGGCAGACAGCAGTTTCTTTGAAAATGATAGCGATATGGACGAAGAAACAAAATCAGCGATTCAAGTAGCATATAATATTATTGGAAATTTAAGGGCGAATAGTGATTTTTTTAATGCAATAAACGCTCTTTTTCAGCTGAGAATAAGAATTGGTGCAAATATAGGAGAAGTTACGATAGGTAATTTTGGTCCTCCGGGCGCAAAGCAGTGGGACGTTGTAGGGCTTCCTGTAATTGAAGCCAAAAGAATGGAGTCCACAGCGCCGATTGGCGGTTTAAGAATTTCCAAAAGTTTTTATGATATATTAATGGAAATAGGCGTGGTTGAAAATTATTTTAACCAATTTAAAAAGGAAGCCCAACTGACAATGGGGTATTTTAAAGACATTACAGTTGACGAGCTTTTTCAATACAAAAAAGTTCTGCTTAAAGATAAAAAAAGCGCTATTTTTGAAAGCTATAGTGTTCAGGTGAGCCCTTCTTTGCCGGAAATGCTATCTGAGCAGGTAAAACTTTTGCTGTATAAAGGCGATGAAGGAATCGATAAAATTCTGGAACTTCTTGAATATTACCGGGGAAACAAATTTGTAATAAATGCAATAGAATCTGTATTTATTCAAAAAGGCATTAACTTGCGAAAAGATGATATTTTAAGAATAATGTATCCTGCAAAATATAAGCTTTTTCTGGATAAACTTGAAAACAATGATGATATTGTCAAAAAATTTATTAACCTTACTTATTCGCTTTATGATTTGTTCGACAAGCTTGGAGCATATCAGGATAGGGTTAATTCTCTGCCCGGATACGGAAAACTGGATATTTCGACTCACATCAAAGAACATAGTCATACTGGTATCAGTGAATCAATTGTTTCTTATTTTAAGCAAAAAAAACTTGCAATTTATTATAGAACCTATTTTTATGACATGATTTACCCATCTGTTTTTATTACTATTAGGGCAGCGCTTACTGAATATATAGCATCTATTAATGAGAGTAGGGCTGAGACTGTTGATATTGAGACCGAAGAAGCGGAAGCTCTTGAAGAAGCGGAAGTTCTTGAAGAAGCGGAAGTTCTTGAAGAAGCGGAAGTTCTTGAAGATGCAGAAGTTCTTGAAGATGCAGAAGCTCTTGAAGATGCAGAAGCTCTTGAAGAAGCGGAAGCTCTTGATGAAGCAGAAGTTCTTGATGAAGCAGAAGCTCTGGAAGAAACGGAAGTTCTTGAAGATGCAGAAGCTTTGGAAGAAACGGAAGCTCTTGATGATGCAATAGAACCTTCGGAAGATTCGGCATGGTCTCTTGATGAAGCAGACGCTCCGGAAAATGAACTGGAAGCTCTTGAAGATACAGAAGAGCCTCTGGAAAAGCTGTCTGAAAAACCTTAAAGCCATGAAAGATTTTCTTAAAGTAAAAAACCTCAGCTTTAGATATCCTGGGTATCAATATGTAAAAGAAAAAGATATTTTCAGCGATCTCTCTTTTTCTTTTAAAAAAGGGGAAATTACTCTTTTTCTTGCTCCTCCGGAGTCCGGAAAAACAACTCTCTCCAGAATAATAACAGCGCTGGTGCCAAGGTATACCGGCGGGCAGCTTGAAGGGAATGTTTTTTTGGATGAAACAGATATAACTAAAGAAAGGGCTTGTAATCTAGTTACAAAAATCGGAGTTGTTTTTCAAAATCCGGAGGAGCAGATACTCACTGCAGAAGTTGAAAGCGAAATAGGCTTTGCCATTGAAGTGCTGGGTCATGATTATGATTTTATAAAACAAAAAACAGACGATGTAATTGAAAAAATAGGAATTGCATATTTAAAGGGAATGAATCCTTCACAGCTTTCGGGCGGGGAAAAACGCAAACTTTTGTTTGCATCTCTTTTGGCGCTTGACCCCGAAATTTGGGTTTTGGATGAAACTTTTGAAGAAATAGATGCAGAAAGCAGGGTTTCGCTATTTAATCTTCTTAAAAGCCTTAATAAGACTGTTTTTATTCTTACTTCTAAATTTCTTGATATTTATAAAAAATATTGCAGCAGGTTTTTTCTTTATGACGGCAAAGAGCTTTTGGAAAGAGCAGGAGCGCCGGACAGCAGCTTTATGGCAAAAGCGCTTGAGAGCGGGCTCTACTTTGAGCTTGAAAAAATAAATGGTATTACGTGCAAGGCGCGCGCAAAGCAGCTGCAGGAAAAAAAACAGGACAGCGAGCCCATTTTTCTAAAAGCAGAGAATCTATCTTTTAAGTATGACAACGGAAGTTTTGCAGTAAATATCAAAGAGTTTTATCTTAGAAGCGGAGAAATTGTTGTTCTTCTTGGAAACAATGGTTCGGGAAAATCAACCTTTGCAAAAATACTCTGCGGGCTCCTAAAACCTTCTGCCGGGGAAATCATGATTGAAAATAACGGCAGCTTAAAAGAAAGCTCCCAAGAAGACTTAAATAAAAATGTCTCTTATTTTTTTCAGAATCCAGATTTTCAGCTTTTTCTTCCAACAGTAGGAGAAGAGCTTGCATTTGGGCTAAAGCAGAGTGGAAAAAGCAAAGCAGAGATCGAAAAGCTGGCCGCTGACACAATAGAGCTTTTTCGTTTGGAAAATGCCAATATGCCGCCCGCAATAATGAGCTATGGGGCAAGAAAAAGAATACAGGCTGCGATTTATTATCTTCTTAACAAAAAAATAGTAATTATTGACGAAGCAGACTCCGGAATTTCTTTTACAGATTACGCCCTTATTATAAAAAACATAAGAACACTTAATCCTATGCCGGCAATAATGATTATTTCGCACGATATAAAACTTTCTATAGGCTTTGCAGACAGAATTGTTATTATGGAAAATGGCGCATTTTCTGAGGCAGATTGCGAGAAAAGAGTTGCCGAGCTTTTGGAAATTTCATTAGCGCCAGAGCTGCGGTCAGGAGATGAATAACAGATGTTTTCCGACACATATCTTAACAGAGATTCTTTTATTCACAGACTTGACCCCAGAATAAAGCTATTTTTTCTTCTGTTTTTCTCAATATTTTTCTTTCTGCCGCTTATTTTATTAAAATATTACGGCGTGGTTCTTCTTATTTTTTTAACAGGAATTATCTCTATCGGGTTTAAAGAAATAGTAAAACCTTTAAAAATGATTTCTCCTATTCTTATACTGATAATTCTTCTTACACCGCCATTTTATCCTGATGGAGAAGCTTATTTAATTCTGTTTAATTATCCGCTTGTTACAGATAAAGGATTGTATCAGGCATTTTTCCTTATAGGCCGTTTTTCCGGTTTGACTTTGCTTTTTTATTTGTTTTTAAGAACAGTAAAAATGGAAGATTTTGCGCTTTCCCTAAGGTTTTTTAAACTTCCATATACAGCAACTCTTGTTATTTCTCTTACTTTTAGATATTTGCCGTATGCTGCATCAATTTATGAAAATACAACAGATGCTCATAAAATGAGGCTTACCAATTACTCCGAGCCTGTATCAAAGTGGAATTTTCCTGCAAGGTTTAAAAAACTGCTTTCCATACTTACATCGGTTTTAATTCAATCTGTAAAAAGCATACCAAATCTTGCAATGGTTCTTGAAACAAGGGGAATAGGAAGAAACAGCAAGCCGGGAAAGATGAAAAAAATGGCTGGCATAAAAAAGTTATCCCGTCAACTTATATTTTCATTTTTTGTTTTATCTGTTATAATATGCTATATTTTTGTTTAGGAAACCGCTGATTTATTCAATCAAGAATAAATTCGCGAAGCATCCCGAACGGGGCTGCAATTCCTTAGGAGTAAAGTTGTGTCAAAATCGGAAAAATCGGAAAACCCGGAAAAATTTTCAAATACAATAGCATTTAGAATAGCTTCGATTGTAATTTTAACTGCCATTGTTACTATTTTTACAATTGTCATAAGAATTCCTGTTGCCCCTACAGGGGGATTTCTAAACCTTAGCGATATAGCAATATTTTTTACAGCATTTGTTTTTGGTCCGATTTCTGCTCTTTTTGCAGCAGGTCTTGGAACAGCGATTGCCAATCTTATTGCCGGATTTGGTCAGTACGCGCCTGTTTCCTTGGTTACACGAGGGCTTCAGGGGCTGCTCGTTGGGCTTGTTTACAATGCTTTTGTAAAAGATGGGAATTATCGAATTAATGCTTTTTTAGTGATTTCTTTGTGCTTTCTTGTAGGCGCAAGTATAATGATATCAGGCTATTTTATTGCACAAATCTTTATGGTTGGTCCAGGCGCTGCATTGGTTGAAGTGCCGCTTAATTTTGCACAAGCTCTTGCCGGGATTTTGGGCGGCACAGCGCTTGCAGCAGCAGTAAAAAAAGCTTATCCTCCTGTAATTCATTTTAGGTGGTAATTAAAATTTTATGAAATTAAATTTCAGCATTGCTAAAGATGATATGTCTGCAGCAGGTACGGCATCGAGTAGTTTTAAGAAAAGCCTTTTGCAGCTTGGGATTAATCCTGTTATTGTAAAAAAAGCAGTAATTTCTCTTTATGAAGCTGAAATTAATATGGTTATACATGGCGGCGGAGGCGATGTTGATATCGAAATAACTCCAGAGCTTGCTACAATGGTTATTTCCGACAAGGGACCGGGCATAGCTGATATTGATCTGGCGATGCAGGAGGGATATACAACAGCTACAGATTCGATCCGGGAAATGGGGTTTGGCGCAGGTATGGGTCTTCCCAATATTAAAAGGAATTCCGATTCTTTGGAAATAAAAAGCAAGCCGGGAGAGGGAACAACTGTTATAATTAAGGTAAAACTTGCATGAACAAAAAGGGCTATTATCATTCAGTTACTCTTGATGAAACTCTCTGCCGCGGATGTACGAACTGTATATCAGATTGCCCTACAGAAGCGATCAGGGTCAGGGATGGAAAAGCTTATATAATAAGAGACAGGTGCATTGATTGCGGAGAATGTATACGCAGCTGCCCTGCTCATGCAAAAAAAGCGCTGTCCGATCCTTTTGAAATAATAGACAAATATGATTATAAGGTAGCTCTTCCTGCTCCAAGTTTATACGGGCAGTTCAGGGAAATAGAGGCCCCTGAGTTTGTTCTTTCTGCGTTGCTCGAAATAGGATTTGATGATGTATATGAAGTTGCAAAAGCAGCGGAAATAGTAACAGTCGCAACCAGAAAACTTATTGAAGCAGGCAGTTATCCAAAACCGCTTATATCATCTTCGTGCCCTGCTGTTGTAAGGCTTATACAGCTAAGATTTCCTTCTCTTATTGAAAATATAATAAAAATACAATCGCCGATGGAAGTTGCTGCAAGGGTAGTAAAAAAATATATACACAAGGACAAAAAGAACATAGGAGTTTTTTTTATTTCTCCTTGCCCCGCGAAAGTAACGGCAGTAAGAGCTCCTATCGGGCATGAAGATTCTTTTGTTGACGGAGTAATAAGCGTAAATACCATTTATTCAAAACTAAGAGCAGCTATTAAAAAAATTACTACTCCAATAAGGTATTCAAATGTTTCCGGCGCCGGAATAGGGTGGGCGCAAAGCGACGGAGAAAGCGATGCTGTAGATGCCCCAAAAAGTATTTCTGTTGACGGAATTTTGCAGGTAATAAAAGTTCTTGAGCAGATTGAAAACGAAGATATACATGATGTTGATTTTATAGAAGTTATGGCCTGCCCAGGCGGCTGCGTTGGCGGAACTTTTAATGTTGAAAACACATTTATAGCAAGGTCTGCAGTAAAAAGAATTATAAAGAATAACAAAACTGTTGTCCGGGACGATGAGATATTCAGGAATCCATGTTTTGATCTTTCCTGGACAAAGGAGATATATTCAGAATCAGTTATGAAACTGGATAAAGATATAAATGTTGCAATGCAAAAAATGGAGCAGCTTGATATTATTCATAAAGAGCTTCCAGGACTTGATTGCGGCTCATGCGGCGCTCCAACTTGCAGGGCTCTTGCTGAAGATATAGTAAGGCATACTAGCGGGAAAGAAATTTTTGGAGGGTTAGGTTTTGCGGAAAAAAGCGATTGTATCTTTATTTTCAGGGATGAGATCCGGGAACTTGCAAGACGTATGTGGGATTTGGAAAAAAAGATGCCTGTTGTTTATAAACCCCATTCTGAGACAGAAAATCTGGCTGAACCATGATTGTTGAATTTGCAGCAATTGTTGTTTTACTGTTTTTTTCTGCTTTTTTTTCTATAGCAGAAATAGCTTTCACATCTCTTTCTCCTATTCAACTGGACGCGCTTGCAGAAAAACGCGGCAGAAGCGGGAAGTTAATAAAGAAAATCCTTAAAGACCCGGAAAGATTTCTTACAACTGTTCTTGGCGGAAGTAATCTTTGCAATATTACTGTTTCTGTAATAACTACCAAAGTTACGTTAGAGCTGTTTGGCGATGCTGTTATCGGGGTCATGACAGGCATTATAACGCTTCTGATATTAATTTTCGGCGAGGTAGTTCCCAAAAATGTGGGGCTTGCCCGCAATGAAATGTTTGCTGTTCTTTGCGCTCCGCTGGTAAGTTTTTTTATTATTGTTTTTATGCCGTTTGTTTTTTTTATTACACTTATAAGCCGGCTTGTTATAAAAATGTTCGGAAAAAATCAAAAAAATCCAATTACAACAGATGCTATTTTGCGGCTTGTAAAATATGCAGATGCCCAGGGTGTTCTCGATGATTATGAGACAGAAATGGTTCATGCTGTGTTTCGCCTTGATCAGCAAAATATAAGCAGCATAATGACGCACAGAACAGAAGTATTCAGCCTTGAAAAAAACAGTCTTGTAAAAGATGTAATTGGGCTTATAAATTCAGATGGGCACTCCCGCATTCCTGTGTATGAAAAAAATCAGGAAAACATTGCAGGCATTGTGCTGGTAAAAGATATTGTTAAAAGAATGTCAAATCCAACAGAAGATGTTTCTATTTTAAAGTTGTCCGACATCATGATTCCGCCGTTTTTTGTGCATGGAAACAAAAAAATCAAGGAAGTTCTTTTTCTTATGCAAAAGGAAAAGAGAAAGATGGTAGTTGTGCTTGATGAATACGGCGGTCTGGCTGGTATTGTAACAATGGAAGATATTGCCGAAGAGATTATCGGAAAACTTTACGATGAAAGAGATTCTCTGGAAAGCGAAAAAATAATTTCGATAGATGAGTTTAATTACCTTGTGCAGGGAAATGCGTTAATAAGCGCTGTAAATGACAAGCTTGGAATAAATCTTCCTATAGGAAAATTTTCCCAAACTATTGGCGGGTATGTGATCGATGAAATCGGAAGAATACCAAAGAAAAGGGAAAAAATATCTTTCGAAAACGTTTTACTTACTGTTAATTCTGTTTCTGCTACAAAAATTAACAGTATTATAATAACTATCATTAAGGAATAGTTTTATAGTGTTGTTTTTTGCAGCTTTTGTGCCTCATAGTGCTTTTTTTGTCTTTGTATAGACAAAGAATGTCCCTTTTAAGGAAGCACTGATTAAATTTGACTCTAATCAGTGCGTCCATATTTTTTCTCGTTTCCTTGCAGAAAACTGCGAAAAAAGGATAATAAGGTATTGTAGCCCCGAACAAGTTCGGGGTGCTGCGCAATTTATTCTCGATTGAATAAATCAGCGGTTCCTTAAGAATTTTGATTATGAAAAAAATTATATAATTGATTTTTACAGTGTAAATAGTGTATAATAACCGGATAGAGATACACCAAATATGAAAAAAGTGCCTTGCTGCAAATTTTTACTGAATATTGGAAGATTTCACAATGAGCTGCATAGTGTCTGGAGCAGGAAGGGAGTTTTCTATTGTTAAACGAAAATATTCGTAAGTATCAGGCTTCCGAAAAAAAGCAGACAGAAGAAGCGCTAAGCGAGCCGAAAGAAACGCTTGATATTAAAACAAACATATTAAATAACCTTGACGCACTAATTTATGTATCTGATATTGATACCAGCGAAATATTGTTTGTAAACGATTATATGAAGCAGCATTTTGGAATTGAGGGCGATGTGCTAGGACAGCCGTGTTACAAGATTTTTTACGAAGGCAGAGAAAAGAGATGTAAATGCTGTCCTTGTCCTCAGTTTGCCGAAGATCCGGACAAAGTAATTGTTTGGGAAGAGCAGAATACAAAAGCAAAACGTTATTACCGAAATATCGACAAGTGCATTGACTGGGCAGACGGTAAAAAAGCTCGTCTCCAGTTTAGTTATGATATAACAGATATCAGGCAATCGCAAAAAGATCTCGAAAATCTGCAAAACCTGACAAACGCTCTGAACAGGACATCTGTTAGTTTTCTCTCGCAGCATGAAAAACCATTTGAGGATATGATGGCAGAAGAGGTCAGGCATATCGCAGATATAGTGGGTATAGACCGGGTGTCTGTTTGGCGAAATTGCCCGGAGCGGGCTGTCTTGCACACATCGCAAATTTACCGATGGGAAAGAAAAGGAGGCACTATGCCGCCTTTATTTACAGACATTACATACGCTGATTATACGCCAAGCTGGGAAAAGTATTTTGTGGAAAATAAAGCAGTTAACAGCCCGGTTCGGCTGATGCCTGAAGAGGAAGCTGCCAAGCTGAAAAAATATGACATGGTGTCGGTTTTTGCTGCGCCGGTATATCTAGGCAATTTTTTCTGGGGATTTGTGCTTTTTGAAGACCATCATAACGAACGCTATTTTAAGGACGATTATGCAGAAGTAATGTGTACTGCTGCATTTTTATTTGCGAACGCTGTTATACACCATAAACTGAGGCGCGAGGTAATCGAGGCTAACGAACGCATAAAAGTTTTGCTGGACTCAACCCCGTTGTGCTGCCAGTTGTGGGATAAACACCTTAATGTAATAGATTGCAACGAAGCAGCCGTAAGGCTTTATGGATTTAAGGACAAACAGGAATATGTGGAAAGGTTTTTACACGACTGTTCGCCCGTTTACCAGCCCGACGGGCAGCGTTCCGATAAAAAGGCTGTGATGCTTGTAAGCAAAGTGTTTGATGAGGGCTACTGGTCGGGCGAATGGATGCACCAAATGCCGGATGGTACGCCGCTGCCCGCAGAGGTTACGCTTGTTCGCGTTGACTACAAGGGGGATTATCTTGTAGCCGGGTATACGAGAGATTTGCGCGAACATGTAAAGATGCTAAGCGAGATCGAGCAGCGGGATAATCTGCTCCATGCAGTAAATCGTGCGGCGGGCTCTCTGCTTACAGCAGAGGATAACGAAAAAATTAGAACTGTTTTTTTGACAAGTTTGGAACTCGTAGGGCGCAGCATTGAAGCTGACCGTGTTCAAATCTGGCAAAATAAAATGATAAACGGAGATTTGCATTTTGTTCTTTCCTACGAATGGCTCAGCGAAGTCGGGAAGCGCAAACCTTCGGTTCCTGAGGGTTTTAGTTATTCCTACAAAGATAAACCGGAATGGGAGAGCCTGTTTTTGCACGGCGGATATATAAATAAACCGCTTTCGCAAATGTCTCAGGATGACCAGGAGTTTTTGGGGATTTTTGATATAAAAACAATTGTAATTATTCCGTTATTTTTGAAGGAGCAATTTTGGGGATTTTTTAGCATTGACGATTGCATAAGGGAGCGCGTTTTTACAGAAGAAGAGATCGATATTCTGCGTTCCATAAGCCTTATGATAGCAAATGCGATAAACCGCCGTTATTTGGCTGCGGAAGTCGAGGAAGCGCATAACCGCACAAAAATTTTGCTTGACACAACTCCGCTGTGCTGCCAATTGTTTGACAGCAGCTTCAGGAAGATAGACTGCAACCATGAAGCAATTCGGCTCTTCGGATTCAAAGACAAGCAGGAATTTCTTAAGAGATCTTCTGAGCTTTATCCCGAGTTTCAGCCAGACGGAGAACGCTCTGCCGATAAAGTTGTAAGACATCTAAAAGAAGCTCTTGAAGAGGGTAGCTCTACTGTGGATTGGACATACAAAATGCTTGATGGTACGGCTATGCCAGCAGAAGTTACTATTGCTAGGGTTCAATATAGAGATGATTTTGTTCTGGCTGTCTATATAAGAGATTTGCGTATTATCAGAAAGATGGAAAATAATATACGGCTGCTCGAATCAGAAGTTGATAAAATATATTATGATGCGCTAACGGGTATTTACAACAGGCGATTTTTTGACGAAACCATTAACAATATTATAAAAACCTTGTCTCGCTCAGGAGATACCCTTAGTCTAATGATGATTGATATAGATTTTTTTAAGAAATATAACGATACTTATGGTCACTGCGAGGGTGATAATTGCCTGAAAACTGTTGTGAAAGCGCTGTCCAAAAGACTGGTGAGAGGCAGTGACTTTATTGCCAGATATGGCGGAGAGGAATTTGTTGTTGTTTTGCCAAACACCAGCGAAAACGGAGCGCGTGTGGTTGCAGAGAGGCTGCTTGAAGATGTACGAAGCTGCAAGATATTGCATGAGAAAAGCAAGATAGCGGATTATGTTACTGTTTCTATCGGAGTTACGACCGGCAAGGTGAAGCATGGGCATACCGGGGCAGATTATGTAAAAAAGGCAGATGAGCTGCTATATAGATCTAAGCAGAATGGGCGCGACAGATATACATTCGAAGATTTTTAAAAGTATCTCTTGACTTGAGCAATTGAATTGGCAAGACTTTTAATATTGGCGAAGGTGCAGGGCGTTGCGTCTGTTATTGGCGCAATTTTTGGACTAAGCTTGAGGTGATTTTTGTCTTGAATGAACTTGCAGAACAAAGATAAAGCTTCGGGATATACTTCGTTATAATTGCCGGGTTGGACTAACAGCCTGATAATTTTCTATAAATTCAGTTCCCCTTTTTTTAGAATTAAAACAGATTTTCCGTCTTCCATTATGGCTGTAATATCAGGCTCTTTTACAAGCCCATCAAGGTGTATGAGGCTAGGCGCATCTCCGTCGTAATTGCTGCCTATTGCGATGTGGCAGGTTCTGTAGGCTTTTTCGTCCTCAAGCATATTCCCTGTAATTTTTGCATTAGGATTAAGCCCTATTCCAAGTTCGCCGATATTGCCTGCATTTTTTTTGTATATCTCGCCTTTGCCTGGGGCTAACGCCCCATCTTTTTCCATAAGAAGAGAGTTCTCCATGCCTTTGGCGATTGTTTCCCTAAGCGCTTCTGCTTCGCTCTGCCCATCTATCGAAGTTATATACCCATCAACAACCGTTACCTTAATCGGAGAATCAATTACAATAGTGCCGCTCCCAACTGCAATGCTTCCGTTAAATACAATAGTGCCGCTGCTCTCGCCTACCAGCGGAGAAATAAAAACCTCGCCTGCCGGAAGATTACCCCCAGCTCCGGCAAAAGAAAAATCGCCGTCATCGCAAAAAATTTTTCTCCCCTTAATTGGAATTGTGAAATCTGTTCCTTCGGAAGTTTTAATAATTACGCTATGCGTTTTATTCAGAATATCTTTGAGCGCTGCACATTCTGCTCGCAGCCTGTTGTAATCTATTGCAACTGTACGCTTGAAAATATCTGCGGTTATGCCCGGAGACCAGAACGACCTGCTCTTTTTTATTCCTTCTACAAGATAGCGAAAAGTATTGTCATAATCTTTGTCGCCAATTTTATATGGCGATGCAATCGCTTCTTTGTCTTTGCCAAGTTTGTTATGGCTTATCGAAATTATTATATCCGGCGCGCTCTTTATTGCGCTTACAACAGCATCGTCTGCAAAATCAAATTGAGTTTTCGCCTCCTGAATAATGAGGCTTGGTTTCCCGCCCGCCTCAAGCGCTGCTTTATAAATCGCAGATGCGATTTCAAAAGAATCTGCCTGAGGATTTGCTATAATAAGGATTTTCTCCCCGGTTTTTACTTTTAGAACTTCTTTTACAGCAATTTCTGCACTTTTCATAAGCTCTGCATCTTGTGGAAAATATTTATTCATAGCTGAAAATTTAATTTAGATTTCAAAAATATGCAAGTATACTAAGTTGCCCTACGGCTCAAATCCGCAATTCAAACCAATACCACGTAGGCCTCTCGGCGAATCCCGCATTCGCTCATCCGCCGAAGAAGTGAGGGTCGCGGGCAAGCTTTGCTTGCACATGACAGAACGATGAGGTGGACAAAGGGGCTGTGCCCCTTATGCTCGTTTTACTCGAAATCGCTCATGCGTTTTTCGCCTGCGGGTAGCCGTTGCAGTTTTTCCTTTCTGCCCATGGTATCGATATGAATTGCGGCTTAGTTGCGGGGCTGCCCGTAGGCTCAAGACGTGCGCGCGAATGTTGCTAATGAGGGTTGGCGGCTGAGATGCGAGCCGTCCTTTAGGCGAGACAGCGCAGCCGCCAACCCATCGCGATTCGCTGGAAACTTCGTTGCGGCTTGGGCCGAAA